>CAZZND010000016.1:0-30133 GCA_964655465.1 uncultured Actinomycetes bacterium | reverse complement strand
GCCGCGGCCATCGAGAGCGCGCTGCCGAAGAGCGTCCCGCCGATCGCCGGCTCGTCGACCGCGTCGCCGGAGACCTCGTACGGGGCGAACTCGCGGTCGATCAGACCGGCGACCTCGTCGGTCATGCCCAGCGCCGCGACGGGCATGCCGCCGCCGAGCGACTTGCCGAGCACGACCATGTCCGGCGCCAGACCCCACTCGCGGACGAGGCCGCCGAAGGCCATCGGGAGCGACTGGGTCTCGTCGATCGCGAGCAGCGTGCCCTGCTCGCGGGTGAGCCGTCGGAGGCCGTCGTGGAACCCTGCCGCGGGGAAGATGATCCCCGAGTTGGTGAGCAGCGGTTCGACGAGCACCAGCGCGACGTCGCCGCCGGCGAGGGCTGAAGCCACGCCGTCGAGGTCGTTCCAGTCCACGATGGTCGTGCGGGCGATGTCGTGGTGGCTGAGCCCCAGGTACTCGGGGGCGATCCCGTCCTCGGTCTCGATGGCGAGCAGCTCCGCGAGGTGCCCCTGGTACTTGCCTTCGAACACGACGATCCGATCGCGCCCGGTCGCCATGCGTGCGAGGTGCAGCGCGTCCGTCACCGCCTGGGTCGAGCTCAGCTGGTACTGCCACTTCGGGAGTCCCCAGCGGCGTGCGAGCTCCTCGGATACGACCGTCGCGTCTTCGGTCGGCAGGTGGAACTGCGTGCCGCTCGCCATCCGTTCGCGTACCGCGTCGATGACCGGCTCCGGCGTGTGACCGGCCGAAGCCACCGTGATCCCGAGGCTCACGTCAAGGTACCGGTGCCCGTCCACATCGGTGAAGTGGGCGCCCTCGCCACGCTCGACGAAGATCGTCGGGTGGTCGTAGAGGAAGCTCATCCACGACATCGGCACGCCGAGCGGCATGGAACGGCGCGCGCGCTCTCGCATCTCGAGCGAGCGCGGGTGGCTCGCGACGAACCGCTCGTCCTCGGCGGCCTTCAACGCCGCGACCCGATCCAGATCGACGCCGTGGTCCAACGGATCCTCCCCGTGGTCGATGCTATCGAGCGCGCCGGTAGGCTGCGCGACGATGGCGGCCTGGAACGGCACGACGATCATGACGACGCCTCGGCTGACGTTGCGCACGTTCCGCCGTGACGACCTGCCCCTCTATGCGGCGCTGAACGCCGATCCGGAGGTGGCCCGCTGGCTCGGCGGACCGCTCACGCGCGAGCACTCCGATTCGATCGCCGAGTGGGCGCAGGATCTGCACGAACGCGAGGGCATCGGCCTGCTCGCGGTCGAGCGGACCGAAGACGGTGCGTTCGTGGGGATGTGCGGTCTGCACCACCACTCGTCCTACCCCGACGACGTCGAGGTCGGCTGGCGGCTCGCGTACGAGCACTGGGGGAACGGCTACGCGACCGAGGCGGCGGCCGCCTGGCTCGACCATGGGTTCGGCGAGCTTGGGTTCCGGCGGATCATCTCGATCACGGATCGCCCGAACGTCCGGAGCTTGGCCGTGATGCAGCGGCTCGGGATGACCTTCGATCACGAGGCCCAGGTCGAGGATGACGGCCAGGTCTTCGATGCGGTGATCTACTCGATCACGGCAGAGCGGTGGCGCGAGCGGGATGCGGGCACCTCACGCGGGCCGTGACAGCACCTCGCGGAGGGCCGCTGCGTCGCGCTCGATGAGCTCCTCCGCCATGTCGGGCGCGTCCACCTCGGGGAACGGGAACGGCCACCCAGGGCGCGGATCGTCTGCGTACCTCGGGACGACATGCGTGTGCAGGTGGGGGAGCGAGTTCCCGAGCAGGTTGTAGTTGACCTTAACGGGTTCGAAGACCTCTTCGATCGCTCTTCCCGCGCGGAGCAGTTCGCGCCAGTAGGTGCCGGCTTCGCCGGCGGTGAGCTCGGTCGGCTCGGCGACGTGTCTGCCTCGCCACACCACGATCGAGAGCCCTCGCTGGATGTCGCTCCGTCGCAGGTAGGCGTCCGCGACCTCTCCGGCGAAGAACCGGACGCCGTGCACCGTGACTTCCGGGCGGCCCTCCGCGCACATCGGGCAACCGGCGCCGCGGCGCCACTCGTAGAAGGTGTCCGGCCACTCCACCTGGGCGAGCCTAGCGCGGTCGTAGGATGCGGCGATGCCCGAGACGCCCGAACAGCTCCACGCGCGCGCGGTCGTCGCTCTTCGCATGCCGCCCGTCGGGGAGTGGGAGGAGTTCCCGTTCGACGGCGAGATGAGACCCCGAGCGCTTCTCCCGCCGGTCGAGGCGGAGGCGCCGCGGAACGGCGAGGGAGGCGTGGATTGCTGGAGCTGTGCCCAGCCCGACTCGTCGTTCCTGTGGACCGATGTACGCTGGCGGCTGCTGCCGGCCCGCCCGAACGGGCTCCCCGTGGTGGTGTTGCTCGAGTCGCGGGAGCACTACGCCGAGCCGGGCGATCTTCCCGATGAGCTCGCTGCGGATCTCGGCGTGATGCTCGCCCGCGTGGAACGCGCGGTGCGCTCGGTCGGCGAGATCGGCAGGGTCCACGTGTGCCGTTGGGGTGATGGGAGCGAGCACCTGCACTGGTGGTTCATGGCTCGACCGGCACGCATCCCCTAGCTGATCGGGAGCTTCGCTGCGATCTGGGACGACATCCTGCCGACGACCCCCGACGACGTCTGGCAGGCGAACCTGGATCGGGTCAAGAAGGCGATGGCCGGCTAGCGGGTCAAGGTGCTGAGGGTCGTGATCGCCTTCTCTATCCGTCGCTGACGGGTCTCGGGTGTCTTCGCGTCCTCGATCGAGAGCACGAACCGCCGCTTGTTGCTGTACGACAGGCTCTCGAAGGCCCGCTTCGCGTCCTTCACGCGGTTCAGCGCCGCCTGGAAGTCAGCCGGCACCTCCACTTCTCGCGGCTCGGTGTCGAGCTCGACATCGACGTCCACCTCATCGCCGGCGGTGACCCCTGATCGCTCGCGGACCTCCGCGCTCACCGGGAGCATGAAGCGACCACCCATCGACGAGATGGTGCTCCGATAGGTGTAGCCGCCGATGGTGACGCGGACCGCCGGGCGCTTGCCCGACCCGAGGCCCTCGACGATCCCGGCGGGCACCTCGATGCCCGTCGCGGTCTTGCCGCCGAGCTCGATCGTGGCGCGGAACCTCATACCTCGGCCCAGATCAGGCCGGCGACGTCGGGTCCGAGCGCCGTTCGGCGTTCGCCGATCTCTACGGGGATGGCGCCGAGGCCGGTCTCGCCCTCCGCGATCCGGATCCGCGTCCCCGGGACGATCCCGAGCTCGTCCAGATGCCGGAGCAGATCGGGGGCGTCGTGCTCGGCGACCTCCGAGATCCGGCGGATCACGGCGGACTCACCGGGCTGCAGCTGGGCGAGCGAGACGAGCGCACCGTAGGGCGACGGCCTGCCCGGGATCACGTTGCCGTGCGGGCAGGTGTCGGGGAAGTCGAGGTGCTCTTCGAGCCGGTCCGCGACCTCGGAGCTGATCCCCGACGCGAGCCGCTGCGCCTCTTCGTCGGCGCTCGCCCAGTCCATGTGCAGCACGTCGGTCAGCCATCGCTCCAGGAGCCGGTGGACACGGACGATCCGCGAGGCTCGCTCCTCGCCGCGCTCGGTGAGCGAGACGCTCCGATCCTTCGCCACCTCGATCCAGCCGTCGCGCGCCAGCCTCGCGAGCGTGACGCTCACGGTGGGGGCGGACAGCGACATCCACTCGGCGATCCGGCTCGGGCGGACGGTCTCGCCCTCGTGCGAGATGTAGAAGATCGTCTCCAGGTAGTGCTGCACCGTCTCTTGGCGGAGCCCCGGTTCCTTCTTCTCGCCCATCGAGGCGGATGCTAACGGGCCTTCGGTTGACGCGGATCCGACCGACTTGGTAGGAATAGGACGTTCGTGGTACAGAACTCAGGGATTCGAGGCATCTAACTCGATGGCAGAGAGGGCAACGCGGTGATCCCGACGTTCGTGATCGGTCTCCGAGAGGGGCTCGAGGCGGCCTTGATCGTGAGCATCATCGCGGCGTTCCTCATCCAGCGGGGACAGCGTCGGGGGCTCCGCCACATGTGGGCGGGGGTCGCGCTCGCGATCGGACTCTGCGCGGTCGCCGCCATCGCGCTGGCCGTCGTCGGCTCCCGGTTGCCTTTCAAGGCCAAGGAAACCATGGGGGGCGTCCTCTCCGTCGTAGCTGTCGCCGGTGTCACCTACATGGTCGTGTGGATGCGTCGCCATGCCCGAGAGCTGAAGGGTCACCTGGAGAACCAGGCGGCGGCGGCCATCGTCACCGGCTCGGCCCTCGGTCTCGCGGTGATGGCCTTCTTCGCGGTGCTCCGAGAGGGGCTCGAGACCGCGGTGTTCATGCTCGCCGCGTTCTCGAACTCCCGTGATCCGCTCGCGGCCGGGCTCGGCGCGGTGGTCGGCGTGGGGGTGGCCGTCGGGCTGGGCTGGGCCATCTACCGAGGCGGCGTGAAGATCAACCTCGCTCGCTTCTTCAAGGTCACCGGTGTCGTGCTGGTCCTGGTTGCCGCCGGCCTGCTCTCCTACGCGGTCCACGAGTTCGCGGAGGCCGGGCTGATCACGTTCGCGCAGCAGCCGGCCGTCAACCTCTCGTGGTTGATCGCACCGGACACGGTCCGGGCGTCGCTGATCACCGGGATGCTGGGCCTGCAGCCCGTGCCGACGATGGCCGAGGCGTTCGTCTGGCTCGCTTACGCCGTTCCCATGACCGCGTACGTTCTCTGGCCGCAGCGCCAGCGCGAGGTCCGACGCGACGTCACCCGCGAGCCCGCGGCGGCCTGATCCGACACCACCGACCAAGGAGGAGAACCTTGTCTCGCACGCGCACCCGACTGCTGATCCCGCTCGCGGCGGTCGCCCTGCTCGGCGCCGCGTGCGGTGACGACGCAGGGACCGAGCCCGCGGACGGCTCGGGCTCCACGATCGACGTGACGCTCGCCGACGACGCCGTCACGCTCAGCGAGACCGGGGTCGCCGCCGGGAGCATCACGTTCGACGCGACCAACGACGGCACGCTCACGCACGAGCTCGAGGTGTTCGAAGGGGAACAGGACCCCGCGTCGCTCCCGATCGAGGACGGCGTGGCGAACACCGAAGGCTGGACCATGGTGGACGAGATCGAGGACATCACGCCGGGCTCTTCCGCGGACCTGACGCTCGACCTCGCGCCGGGGACGTACCAGATCGTCTGCAACCTCTCCGGGCACTTCGAGAAGGGGATGTACGCGACGCTCACCGTCACATAACCTCATGCGACGGCGCCCGGCCGGCGCGGTGGACAGCCGGAGGGAGATCAGATGACGATCCGAGTCGACCCTGAAGGGAACGAGACCCGCGCCCTTTTCGACCTCGCGGACCTCGGCGGGCGAGACGTGCTGGAGATCGGTTGCGGTGATGGCCGCCTCACGTGGCGCTACGCGGACAAGGTCGCCCACGTCACGGCCATCGATCCCTTCATGGATGCGATCGAGCGGGCGAGGAGCCGCATGCCGGGTGCGTTGCGCGGACGTGTCGATCTCCACCACGTCGGGTTCGAAGAGTTCGCTGCTGCCCGCCAGCCTTCGAGCTTCGACATCGCGATCCTGTCGTGGTCCTTATGTTGAATGGAGCACGAGGGCATGGTCCATGCCCTTGAGGGGATCGAGCGGCTGCTTCGGACCAGCGGCAGTCTGATCGATATCCATCCCGTCCAAGAAGCGCCGCTCATCGAGGTCCATTCGGACGGCGGGATCAAGTTCGCAGAGCCCTCCGCGACCTACGACTACGACGAGGATCTGCGGCACGCCGAAGAGGCCCTCGCTTCGGCCGTCGAGCGCGACATGTTCGTCATCGATCGGAGCTGTGAGTTCGACCTCACCATCTATGGGTCATCCGTCGCCGAGCTCCGGGACTACATCGCGGAGGCCGGAGCGTACGACGAGGGCCCCCGAGACGACGCTGCGGACGCACGGCAAGACGAGTTGTACGCGCGGGTCGAAGAGGTCATGAGGACCTCTGGAGAAGGGGTTGAGGTTGCATATCACGAGAGGGCTCGCATGACGCTGCTCGTGCCGGTGAGCTGATCGAGGCACAGGTTGAGGCGGATGCGTGCGGGGTGTGGGACGTGCCGAAGTCGGCCGGCGCATGCTGATCGAACCTCCCCACGACGACCTCGTGTTCGACGCACGGCTGGACGGTGACGACCTCACCCTGCACCTCCGCGACCGGGTGTGCCAAACCCACCCAAGCCCGGCGTTCATCTTCCAAGGGGCCCCCTTCTCGAGGGGGGCCGAAGACTGAAACGGCCGGCCAGCGGTTGACGCCATCCGCGTAGGAGGGAGCCTAGACCGCACCCTCACGGACGATCGCGAGGACCTCGCCGAGCTCACGGATGGAACCCTCGGTGATGGGGTCGCACACGAGGATGAGCTCGCCCGCGCCCGCCTCCGACATCGACCGGAGGCCGTCGGCGATCTCGATCTGGGAGCCGGTCAGCGGCGCCATGCTAGCTTCGGGGGACCGTTCCCGGGGGCGCGATCCGAGCTGGACCAAGACGCAGGCGCTCCGCTCGAGCGTCGTCGGATCGCGCCCGACCCGCTCGCACGCGGCGTCGATCTGCGCGCTCCTCGCCGCGAACCCAGACGGGGTGTTCCCGTACCAGTCGAACCACGTGTTCCAAGCGTCCACATGGGGGAGCGTGGCGGCGAGGAGGCGCTCGCCGGTCGATCCGATCATGAGAGACGGGCGGCGCGCCGGCCGTGGCAGGAGCACTGCGCCGCGCACCGAGTGCCAGCGCCCGTCAGACGTGACTCGTTCTCCCTCCAGGAGGCGACGCACGATCTCGAACGCCTCCTCGAACCGGGATGCCCGGTGGTCGAACGCGATCCCGAACGCGTCGAAGTCGGTCCGGTTCCAGCCGGCCCCCATCGCGAACGTCAAGCGCACCACCGCTTACCTCGTCCACCGTCGCGGCCACTTTCGCCAGCACCGCGGGTTCGTGGAAGTTGAGACACGCGACCAGCGGTCCGAGACGGACCCGCTCCGTGATGGCCGCAAGCGCCGCGAGCAGTGTCCAGGCTCCGGACGGCCGTCACCTCGGTACAGGTAATGATCGCCGACCCAGATCGAGTCGAACCCGACCTCCTCGGCCGCGCGCGCCATAGCTGCGTACTCAGGCCAACGCACCTCGCGTTCGACCTCCGGGAGCTGGATGCCGACGCGGCAGGTCGTTGCCACCGAGACAGTCTATGGACCCGCATCACGCGGCGATGGGACGACCCGGCGCTTCATCTTTGATGTGGAGTTCCCTGGCTTGGTTCGTGAGATATCGAGCAGGCGGTCTTCGAAACGAGTGATGTCGAGCTCGAGTGCGCCGGGTTTCAGCAGGCTGGACTTATCTCCGTCCCTGGGGATATCGTGTGGATAAGTAGGGCTTGGCCTCGGCCCCCGGGAGGGAGGCCCTTGATAGCTACGAAGCATGGCCCCTGCCGCTCTCCCCCGATTCCTGCGCGCGCCGCCATCACCTGTGGCTTGCGCCCGATATCTAAGGGGGGGACATGCACGTACGACGCCAACTGGTCATGGTTCTTTCGACGATACTTCTCCTCGGCATGCTGGGCGCCGCGCCCGCATCGGCACGGCATGCCCCCGAGTCGTTCGCATTCTTGCTGGGCACGGACTTCCTGTGCGACCTGGATCCAGTCGCCGGCTGCCCGGACCTCGCCGCAGCGCCGAGCGGGGACACCATCCAGCTATCTGGGAGCGGCACCTTCTCCGTACACGCCAAGACCGCAAGCGGCGGCGGCGAGTGGACGCATCTTGCCCCCGACGGGAGCTCGGTAGGAGGGGGAACGTGGGAGGCGACCGGCCTCATCAGCTTCGCCTCCTACGGAAGCGGGTCTGCCCAAGACCTGCCCCCTGAGACGTGGGGAGGCAAGGCGCTCCTCGCCGTCCGTCTCGTCGTTCCGGAGGCCGGGATCGAGGCGCCAGCGATGATCTGGGTCACCTGTACCCTCGGGAACAAGATCCCGAGTTCCGCGACGGAGGGGATCCGAGTTCTCGCCGCTCCTACGCCCTTCGGCGGGATCAACTTCAACCAGGAGGCCGGCGGTCTCACGGTCTTCCTGAACATGGACTCTTAGCGCGGGAGGGCAAGTTGAGACAGCGCCTGTTCATCCGGGCCACGATCGCTCTCGGAGTCATGGCTTTCGTCGGGCTTGTCCCATCGACGGCGCTCGGCGCTAGCCCCACCGCCTATGTGACGGGCGGTGGGGCTGGCACGTTCTTCGCCGACCTCGACTCCGATACGGACACCGATGGGTCACGCTTCGGGATAGGGGTGACCATCCTCGGAGGCGGGTCGGCCAAGGGACACTTCGAATGCCTGATGGCGGGGGACTCCGACATCCTCGGGCTTCCGCTGATGGCCGTCGAGGGCAAGGTGATGAGCGGCTGGGCCGACGTTTCCACAGGGACGGCGACCCTCTCCGGGCTCGCCACAGTGAACCTGGCGAACGGCACCATCTTCCGGGGCGTTCCGTTCGAGGTGACGGTGACTGGGGGAGGCCCAGGCGTCGGAGGGCTGAGGCTGTCGGTGCTCGGAGCCTTCGATGGGGTGCCTGGCGATCAGCTCGTCGGCAACGGGAACTATGACCTTCCGAACGAGTGGGTGGAAAGGGGGCGGATCTCGATCTGGGGCTGAGGGGATCGTCAGCTGCAGCTGGGTGTCCGGCGGCGGGCGGCCGTTACCTGAGCGACGCGGCCGGCACCTGCTTCTTCGGATCGACGAAGGGGATCGCGGCGGTCGTGCCGACGAGCGGTCCGTGCTGGGACTCGACGTCGAGCTTGTGTCCCGGCTCGGCGAGCTCGATCGGAACCCAGACGTAGCCGATGTTGCGCTCCAGACGAGGCGACCACACGGCGTCGGTGACCTTGCCCACCTCCTCGCCGTCGTGGAAGGCCGGCCAGAAATCCGCGGGGTCGATGTCGAGCGGGCCGCCCTCGAACTCGATGCCGACGAGTTTGCGCATCACGCCCTCGCGCCGGATCCGCTCGAGCGCCTCCTTGCCGATGTAGTCCTGCGGCTGCTCCTCGACCAGACGCTCGAGCCCCGAGATCTGGAACGGGTTGTGCTCGATGGTCATGTCCGAGCCGTAGTTCATCATCCCGGCCTCGATGCGTTTGGCCATGCTCGGTGCCGCGACGCGGATCCCGAACTCCTCGCCGGCCTCAAGCACGGCGTTCCACAGGTCGTTGCCCTGCGCGAAGTCCAGGCAGTTCACCTCGAACCCCGGCGCCGCGGTGAACCCGGTCCGGCTGATCACGACCGGCATCCCGCGGATCTCGAAACGGCCACACCAGTAGTACTTGAGGTCGTAGATCGCCGGGCCGACGAGCTTCTCGAGGGTCGTGGCGGACATCGGTCCTTGGACCTGCATCGGGTAGACGTCGGGGTGGAAAACGTCCACGTCGAGCCCGAGACCGATCGCGAGCCCGAGTGCGTAGAGCCCGGCGTCGGAGTCGGCGAGCTGCATCCACCAGCGGCCCTCGTCGACGTGGAGCAGGACGGGGTCGTTCACGATCCCACCGTCCCGAGCGGTGACGAGCATGTACTTCGCTTGCCCGACGGCGCACTTCGTGAGGTCGCGGCAGGTCATCATGTCGATCAGACGGTCGGCGTCGGAGCCGCTCACCTCGATCGTCCACTCCGCGCCGACGTCCCACACGACGACGCTCGACAGCAGGCGCTCGTACTCGACGTTCGGGTCGTCGTAGTAGCCGGGGAGCAGCGTGTGGTTGTAGACGTCGTAGGCCTTGCACCCCGCGCGCACCGTGGCCTCGAAGTACGGGGATCGCCGGTACCACGGCCCCATGTAGAGCCTGGTCTCCGGCGTGAATCGCTCGTCACCCATCAGGTTCTCCCTTCGATCTCCCAGGTGTGGTCCAGGGTGTGCCACGCTGAGTAGCGAACCGCGAAGCGCGCCGACCAGCGCGGACCCCCTCGGGGTCCGACGTCGGGCAGCTCACCCCGGGCCCGTGCGCCGAGCGCCTCGATGAAGGCCTCGTGGACCTCGTCGAGGATCGCCTCCTTGGCAGCCTTGCCGCCAAGCTTCGCGAGGTAGGCGACATCGGACTCCTCGACGTGCGCGCGGATCTTGTCGAGGTCCCGCCCGCCGCCGCGAGCGCCCTTGCGCAGTTCCTTGCCCTCAGCCGCGTCGGCCGTCTCGTCGAAGACCTTCCAGCAGGCGCGCATGATGGCCTCGAGCCGTGTCAGATCCTTCGCGGCGACCGGTTCAGCGTCGACGCTCGGCGGAGCGCCTGGCGCCCCGAACTCGGTCGACGCGTTGCCGGGCAGTCGCTCGACGACCTCGAGCGACACGACGGAACGGGGTGGCGTGAAGCCGCGGACTCTCCCGTCGACAGCCACCGCGTACCTGGGCGCGTAAGCCAGGAGGGTCTCGAGCGCCTCGTCCTCGTCCCCTCCTGCCCGGCACCAGCCCGGCCAGTCGAGCGCGGTCGCGAATGTGCGCTTCCTCCCGACCTCGACGGCGACCTGCACGCGCGGGCTCACACCTCCGCCAGCTCGTCGATCACCCGGGCGAGCGCGAGGTCCTTCTCCGTGATGCCCCCCTGGTCGTGGGTCGACAGCGACACGACCACGCGGTGGTAGTGGATCTCGAGGTCGGGATGATGGTTCGCGGCGTTCGCCGGCTCGACCATGGCCTGGACGAACGCAGCCGCGCCGGTGAAGCCCCTCCGCTTGTATGCCCTGCGGATCGCGTCGCCGTCGCGCTCCCACCCGGGCATCGTGGCCAAAGCGGCGTCGACCTCGGCATCGGACAGGCGGCTCATGTGTCGCCCTTCCTATGCCAGAGCCACGACCCAGGTCAAGCCGAGCCCGCCAAGCCTGATAGGTTCGGCCCCGGTTTCGATCCACGCACGCTCTAACCGGAGACGATCGCAGTGTCCACCTTCATCAGCATCCTGCCCCTGGCCATCGTGATGGTGGCAGGCCCGCAGATCGTGTCCGCGATCTTCCTCGCCACCAGCGAGCACGCCCGCAAGAGCTCGATCGCGTACCTGCTGGGAGTGGCGACCGCGGTCGGCGTCGGCCTCGCGTTCGTCTTCGTCGTCGCGTCTGCCTTCGGCGTCGAGCGCTCGTCGAGCGACGACGCGGGCAAGACCGCCATCGACTACGCGATCATCGCGCTGCTGCTGTTGTTGATGGTCCGGGTCTATCTCAGACGGAACCAAACCGAGCCGCCGAAATGGATGGGCAAGCTCGCAACGGCGACCCCGGCGTTCTCGTTCAAGCTGGGGTTCCTCCTGTTCATCGCGATGCCGACGGACGTCATCACGATGATCACCGTCGGGACCTATCTCGTGCGGGAGGGGGAGCCGCTGATCAGCGCGATCCCCTTCGTGCTCCTGACGCTGCTGCTGGTGTCGACCCCGCTCCTAATCCTGCTCCTGCTCGGTGACCGGGCCACCGTGGTCCTGCCGAAGATCCGGGAGTGGATGAACGCCAACTCGTGGCTGGTGAGCGAGTTCGTCATCGCGTTCTTCGTCGTCCTCTCGTTCTGATGACGTCTCGCACCGTGGAGCCTCCGCGGGGTTCCCCCCTTGGGGTTGGGTCAGGCCCGTCCAGCCTAGGGCGCTGCCGCGCCCCCGGCACGGTGCGCCGTTCGAGAGCCTCCAACCGACGCTGACTCATACGTCGCCGGACCGAGGGTGGCGCCCGGACGGAACCACGCCTACGCTCCGTTGGGTGGAGCCGGGCGAGGTGCAGCGTGAGCGGAAGGTCGCGACGGTCATCTTCGCCGACCTCGTCGGATCGACCGCGCTCGCCGGATCGCAGGATCCGGAGCGGACCCGCGCGGTGCTCGAGCGCTTCTACGATGCGATGGCCCAGGAGATCGAGGCGGCCGGGGGCACGGTCGAGAAGTTCGCCGGCGACGCGGTCATGGCAGCGTTCGGCGTGCCTACGTCGGTCGAGGATCACGCCGAGAGGGCGTTGCACGCCGCGCTTTCGATGCAGCGGCGGCTGGGCGAGCTCTTCGGCGAGACGCTCGCCCTTCGGATCGGCGTCAACACGGGCGACGTCGTCATCGGCATGCCCCGCGAGGGCAGCTCGTTCGTCTCGGGCGACCCGGTGAACGTGGCGGCCCGGCTCGAACAGGCTGCAGAGCCGAACGACATCGTGGTGGGGGAGCGGACCGTGGCGGCCGCGCGGGGGGCGTTCGAGTTCGCAGAGCCTCAGACGATCGAGGCCAAAGGGAAAGCCGACGGTGTCGCGTGCCGCCGCCTCCTGCGCGCACTCTCGCTCATGCGCCCTCGAGGTGTCTCCGGTTTCGGCCGAACCTTCGTCGGTCGAGACGGGGAGATGGCGGCGCTCGAGCGGATCTTCGAAGAGGTCGAGCGCCGGCGAGAGCCGCGTCTCGCGACGATCCTCGGGGACGCAGGCGTGGGCAAGACCCGTCTCGTGCGTGAGCTCTGGGAACGGCTCGGCGCTCGATCGCCGGAACCGCTTCGACGCACGGGGCGGTGCCTCTCTTACGGCAAGGGGGTCGCCTACTGGCCCCTGGCCGAGATCCTGAAGGAGCACCTTCGGATCGTCGAGAGCGATCCACCCGAGGCCGTGCTGGCGCGCCTGGAGCCGCGGGAGATCCTCGGGCTCACGCTCGGGTTGGACGTGGCACAGGACCTGCACCCTCTCGCCGCGCGGGATCGGTTCCAGGACTCCTGGGTCGAGTTCCTCGCAGAGGTCGCCTCCGAGCGCACGACCGTCGTGCTCATCGAGGACGTCCACTGGGGCGAGGCGCCGTTGCTCGATCTCCTGGAGCGGATCCTCCGCGACGTGACCGAACCGTTGATGCTGATCACCACCGCGCGGCCCGAGCTCCTCGAGCGGCGGCCGGGCTGGGGCGCGCGGATCCCCGGTGAGACCGTGATGCTCGAGGCCCTCTCGTCCGACGACGCTGCCGGCATGCTCGACGGTCTGATGGGCGGAACGCTCCCTCCGGGCCTGCGGGAGGTCGTCGTCGAACGCGCGGAGGGGAACCCGTTCTTCGTCGAGGAGGTGCTCGGGACCTTGCTCGACCGCAGCCTGCTGGTTCGCGGCAACGGGGACTGGATGCTCGCCGAGCTGCCGTCTGATTTCTCGGTCCCAGACACGGTGCAGGCGGTGATCGCCGCGCGGATCGACCTCCTGGAAGCGGGCGAGAAGAGCGCCCTGCAGGCAGCATCGGTGATCGGTCGGATCTTCTGGGCCGGACCCGTTTACGACCTCGTGGAAGACGCGCGACCGGATCTCCGCATCCTGGAGGAGCGCGACCTCATCCGCCGGCGTTCCGGCTCGACGCTCGAGGGGGATCGCGAATACGCGATCAAGCACGCTCTCACCCGTGAGGTCGCCTATGCGAGCCTGCCGAAGGCCAAGCGCGCCCGGATGCACGCGGCCTTCGCCCGGTGGCTCGAGCGAACGGTCGGGGCATCGGATGAGTTCGCCTCACTCCTGGCGCACCACCTCGCGGAAGCGGTGGCTCCCGCCGATGCGGACCTGGCATGGGCCGGCGACGAAGCAACGATCGACGAGCTGCGCGTGGCTGCGCTCACATGGCTCCGCCGCGCCGCAGAGCTCTCGGTCGGCCGGATGGAGATCGACGATGGGCTGGCGCTCCTTCGTCGAGCGCTCGAGCTGGAAGCGGACGAGCAGCGACGAGCAGTGCTGTGGCGTGACGTCGGCCGCGCGAGCATCCTCAAGTACGACGGTGAGGCGTTCCGTGAGGCGATGCTGGAGGCGCTAGGGTCCGCCGCCGACAGCGCGACCGCCGCCGACCTGTACGCCGAGCTCGCGTTCCAGGCGCTACTGCGGAGCGGGATGTGGAAGCGTGCCTTGGACGGTGATCTCGTGGAGGCATGGATCGACCGCGCGTTGGAACTCGCTGAGCCCGGAACCGCAGCACGGGCGAGAGCGTTGATGGCGCGGTCCTATCGGGAGCCCTCCGGGTCGGCTGGCCTCGTCGAGGAAGCCTGCGCGATCGCGGACCGGCTGGCCGATGTCGAGCTACGGTCCTTCGGGTTGGATTCCCGGTGCAACGAAGCGCTCGCTCGTGGCGCCTACGAGGAGGCGGTGATGTGGGCGCGACGCCGGCTCGAGCTGGTGCCCGTGCTGACCGATCCCGACCACATCGCGTTGATCTACGGGGACTCGGCAGTTGTGTTCGTCGCGGCCGGCAGGCTCGACGAGTCCCGAGCGGTCGTCGAGGAATACGACGTCGTCACCAGCAACCTCTCTTCGCACCATCGACTGCATGCCGCGACGAGATACATACGTCTCGACGGAGCGGCGGGTCGATGGGAGAGTGTCCGGGACCTGACCCCGCGCGCGGAGGCGGTGGTCGCGGCCAACCACGCGACCCCGTGCCCGCTGAGCGCTGCATCGCTCCTCACGTGTGCACTCGCCCACGTGTACCTGGGTGACGACCCCGAGGCGCGGCGACTCGAGGAGCAGGCCGCCGTCCTCGGTTTCGTCGGTTTCGGCGCCCTGCTCGACCCCATCGAGGTGCGGATCGCCATCGCCCGGGGGGCGCGCGACGAGCTCAGCCAGAAGCTGGGTGCGTGGAGTCCCGGTGGCCTGGACGACGTGGAAGGGCTCGTGGCGAGGCTGGACGCGCTCGTCTTGCTGGGCCAACGCGTCGACATCGAGGAAGAAGCACCTCCACTGGTCGAGCTGCGGGGATACCTCGAGCCGTTCGCCCTTCGAGCTCTCGGGTTCGCGCGCGGGGACGATGGCCTCCTCGAGCAGGCGGTCGCGCGCTTCGAGTCGTTGGGCATGGAGTGGCACGCGGCCGAGACACGCAGGCTCATGACCAGGATCTGACACCGAGCAGTCATCCGTTGGTCGATACTCGTCCGGACCGGTCCCCTGGGCGGGACCGCGCAGCTCGCCACCGTGCTGTTCACCGACATCGTGGAGCGTCGAGATGCGGAACGGCCCGTGAACATCGGCGGGCCTCGGACGGACGGTCGCCGAAGAGTCCTTACGATCTCGGCATGAGCTTCCCCGAGCGATCGAGCATCGCATCCCTAGAACCCGATCCGACACCGGCCGACCCCGCCGATCTGGCTCGAGAAACGGGGTCGGAGTGGATGCGCTCGCTGTCCGAGCACTACGGGCGGGTCCGCCGGGCTCACCCCGACGATGACCTGTGCATCGTCTTCGACATCGACGGGACGATCCTCGACCTCCGCTACCTCGTCGTGCACGTGCTGCTCGCGTACGACCGGCGTCACGGCACCGACCGATTCCGAGGACTGGTGGCCGACGACATCGCGCACCACGAGGAGGACATCGAGCGGGTGCTCGCATCGCTGGACGTGCCCTCCGATCTGCGGCCCGATGTCGTCGCCTTCTACCGGGCGCATCTGTGGGACCGCGACGCCGTGTTGGCGGCGAGCCGCCCGTTCGAGGGCGTGTTCGGGGTGATCAGGTGGTTCCAGATCCAGCCCCACACCCGCGTCGTGCTGAACACCGGCCGACCCGATCGCATGCGCGAAGACACGCTCGAGTCGCTCAACGCGATCGGCGCGACCTACCGGGTGCGGTTCGCCCCGGGGCTCCTTCTCACGGCGACCGACGACCGCGACGTTCCCGCAGCCAAGGTCGCGGCGATGGGCGAGCTCAGCAGGCGTGGGCTCCGGATCGTGGCGGTCATCGACAACGAACCGGAGAACCTCCGGGCGATGGCCGCGGCCGACCCCGCCGGTGAGATCTTGTTCCTGCACGCCGACACGATCTTCGCGTCGCAGCGCCTCCACCACGAACGGATGGTCACGGGGCGCCTCTACCGTCTGCGTGAGCTCGTGCCGGAGCGATCGTTCCCCGGCCGCGTCGAGCTCGTCTGGCACGGCGTCAACGACGAGGTGAACCTCGACCGGTTCCTCGCTTCTGACGTCAGGTGGGGGGAGGTCGACCTGCGTCGCGATCCCCTCGGGCGCCTGGTGCTCAGGCACGACGGCTTCGACGAGACCCCCTGGCGACGCGATGAGCCGACGCTGCTCGCCGCGACGGCCGTTCCCAAGCTCGCGGCGGCGGGACGTTCGGTGAAGCTCGATCTGAAGGAAGGCGGGTCGACGCTCGCCGAGACGCTCGAGCTCGTCGAGGCGGTCGGCCTCGGCGACGATCGCCTCTGGTTCAACGCCGAGCTCCCCGCCTTGGGACAGGCCGGGTTCGAGTCCCTGCGCGAACGGTTCCACGGTTCCACGATCTCTACTCCCGTGGATCTCCTCGTGCCGCTCCTGCTCGCGTCCGAGACCGCGACGGACCAGATCCTGGGGCTCCTGCGCGCGTGGGGCGTCTCACGGCTCTCGTTCCGATGGAGCTCCCTGGCCCGGCGCGTCCTCGATGACGTCGAGGCCCGGGGGGTGGGAGGTCAACCTCTACGGCGTGCCGGATCTCGAGGCGTTCCTCGAGGCGAGCCTGTTGCTGCCCACCTCGGTCACCGCGGATTTCAACTTCCCCGAGTGGCGATACTTCGGTCGGGGATCAGGAGCACGCGGCGTCGTCCATCGCTACGGCGGGTGACCCGCACCCCCACGCCCCTCCTGGTTGACACCTCCAGACACGATGCGGCTTGATGTGGCCATGAAGCGGGTGAAGATCGCCGAGTTGAAAGATCAACTGTCCAGGCACCTGCGAGCGGTCGAGCAGGGAGCCGAGGTCGAGGTCACCGATCGCGATCGACCGATCGCTCGTATCGTCCCGGTGAGCCGGACAGGGAGCTCCCTCGTCGTTCGCCCTCCGCTGCGCCCGTTCTCCACCGTTCGCACCAGGCGTTACGCCCCCTCTCGGTGGGACGTGAGCTCCACGGAACTGCTGCTGGAGGAACGGCAGCGTCGTTGAACGTCTACGTGGACTCCTCGGTCCTGCTGCGGGTCGTCCTCGGCGAGCCGGGCCGACCGCGGATCTGGTCGAAGATCACCGACGCCGTGGCCAGCGAGCTCATCACCCTGGAATGCCTGCGCACGATCGACCGCGCACGGATCCACCTCCGACTCGCGGACGAAGAGGTCGCCGATCGTTGAGCAGCGGTGATGGAGACCCTCGAGAACTTCACCCTCGTGCCGGTCGGGCCGCCGGTCCTGGAGCGAGCGGCCGACCCGTTCCCGACGATACTCGGGTCCCTCGACGTGATCCATCTGGCGAGCGCCCTGCTGGTGCGGGAGACGTTCGAGGACCTCTCGCTCGCCACGCACGACCAGGAGTTCGCCGTTGCTGCACGGGCGGTGGGATTCCCCGTCCACGGGTCTCCTTCGAGAGCCTGATAGGAAGCGTTGCAGCTCAGGGCTTGACGGGTTCGCCCTTCAACGGGGCCCCAGTCACGATGGGCAGCGGCGCCCGCAAACCGTGCAACGAGCCTGACCGGAGCGGTTCCGCGGCGATCTCCACGGCGGTGTATCCGGCCTTCCGAACGGCCCCCACGATGTCCTTTGGGTCGGCCCGATCGGCCTCGCTCACCCCCAATTCCACCTGGGCCCGCTCGCCCAGGTGCCGCACGCGGAGCTCCCGGAGACCAAGGGTTCTCAGAGCCTGCTCCGCGCGGTCGATCTGGGCCAGCGTGAGTGGGTCGACCGGGGTTCCGAAGGGCAGCCGCGAGGCCAGGCATGGCATAGCCGGCTTGTCCGCGCTGGGCAGGCCCAGCCCGTGGGCGATGGCTCGGATCCGGGGCTTGCCGAGACCGGCCTCCACGAGCGGGTGCCGCACACCATGCTCCTGGGCGGCTCGGAGCCCGGGGCGCCAGTCGCCCAGATCGTCGACGTTGGCCCCGGAGAACACGCTGTCGAACCCGAGACCCTCAGCCAGCACGGTCAGGCCGTCGTACAGCTCGGACTTGCAGTGGTAGCACCGGTCGGGTCCGTTCGCTCGGTAACCCGGTCGCGCCAGCTCGTCCGTGGCGATCGTTCGGTGCTGTATGCCGATGTGGGCCGCGACCGAGCGCGCACCATCCAGCTCACCGGTCGCCAGCGCGGGTGAGACGGCGGTGACCGCGATCGCTCGGGGTCCGAGCACCCGGCTGGCGGCAGCGGCGACCACCGATGAGTCGACCCCACCGGAGAACGCGACGACGGCGCCCTCGGTTCCGGCGATGACGTCCTCCAGACCGGCGAGATCCTCGTTCACGTGGGCCGCTCCGAAGGCTGGGTGGCCGCTGCCAGCGCCGCGGCCCAGATGTCCTTGACCGGCCGGCCGACGCCCGCGGCCACGGCGGCGCAGTCGTCGTGCTCGGGCGCGACGTTGACGATGCGTCCGTGGAGCAGCCCCACCTTCACCCGGATCGGGCGACCGAACACGTGCACCTCGCGGGTCTCGCGCGCGACCTCGTACCGGTGCATCGGCGCGACGCGCACGCCGAGCGTGCTGGTGTGCTCGAGCAGCGCGGCGGCGACGGCCTCCTCGTCCGCCGGTCGCGCCAGGGCGCTGACGACGAATCCAGGCCTGCCCTTCTTCATCTGCACCGGTGTCACCCAGGTGTCGATCGCGCCCGCGTGTCGAGCCTGGTCCAGCGCGTCGGGCACTAGCTCGGGGAGGAGGTCGTCGATCGTCGCCTCCAAGACGACGACATCGGTCGTGCTCGCGCCGGACCCGGCGAGGGCGCCTCCGGTCGCCTGACCCACGATCAGCCGGACCACGTTGGGCCGATCGGCCGTGTCCCGCGTGCCGGCGCCATAGCCGACCCGCTCCAGCGTCATCCCGGGGAGCTCGCCGTAGGCGTCTGCGGCCACGGCAACCACGGCGGCGCCCGTGGGTGTCACCAACTCGCCCGAGGTCTCCACTCCCACGAAGCGTGCCCCCGTCAGCAGGCGGGTGACCGCCGGCGCGGGGGAGGGGAGGACCCCGTGGTCGGTGACGATCGTCCCGCGCGAGAACGGCAGGGGAGAGCACACCAGGCGCTCGATGCCCAGGGCGTCCAGCAGCGCGAACGCCCCGCACAGGTCGACCAGCGTGTCCACGCCCCCGAGCTCGTGCAGGTGCACGTCGTCGACCGGGACGCCGTGGACCCTGGCCTCGGCCTCGGCCAGACGGTCCAGCGCGTCGAGCGCTCGTTCGCGGACCGGAGCGGTTAGCGCGTGCGCCGAGGCGATGAGCTCGCGCAAGGTCGAGGCGGGGCGGCTGGGCTGCGGCTCGGGGACGACGATCCGAACCGACGTGGCGCCTACGCCGTGGCGCGCGACCCGCTCGGTCTCGACTACGACACCGGGGATGCCGAGCGCGGAGACGGTGTCCTCCAAGACGTCCCGTGGAGAGCCCGCGTCCAGGAGCGCCGCCAGCACCATGTCGCCGGCGAGACCGCCGATGCAGTCGAGGTAGGCGATACGGGTCACGGCTGGGTGGTCCTCCCGATCACGACGCGGCGGCCCTCCGGGCGATCCGAGCGGCCACGGAGCCCGCGCCCAACCCGTCGTCGATGCCGACCACGGCCAACCCGTCCGCGCAGGAGCTCAGCATGGCGTTGAGGGCCGTCTCACCGTGCCGTGCCGAGCCGTAGCCGACGCTCGTGGGAACCCCGATCACGGGGCAGGCAGCGAGTCCACCGATCACGCTGGCGAGCGCGCCGTCCATCCCGGCGACCACGATGACGCAGTCCGCGCGGTCGAGATCGGGGATGACGGGGGCGAGCCGGTGGAGCCCGGCGACACCGACGTCTTCGTGCACGGTGACCGTCGCGCCGAGGAGCTGGGCACGGATGCGCGCCTCGTGCACGATAGGTCCGTCCGAGGTCCCGGCGGACACGATCAGGACGCGACCACGGCGATCCAACGGCCGCCGCTCGACCCAGATCGCACGGGCCAGCACGTGCTCCTCGGCATCGGGCAGCACGTCTCGAACGGCCGCCCGCATCGGGTCGTCCGCCCTGGTGACGAGCACGCTGGACGCGCCGGCATCATCCAGCGCCTTCGCGATCGCCGCCGCCTGCGCCGGCGCCTTGCCCTCGCCCAGGATCACCTCGGGTGCCCCCTGACGGAGCTCGCGATGCGTGTCCACGCGGGCGAATCCCAGGTCGCGGTAGGGCAGCGCGGCCAGCCGCGCGGCTGCATCGGCGGTGCTCACCTCCCGGCTCGCCACCGACTCCAGCAGGTCGTCGATCTCCCGCCGGGATGTCATAGCTGGTGAGTCTAGACGCTCCCGGTGATCGACCTCGTGCCGCCTTGGAGCCGAGGACCGAGACCCCACCCGGGGACGAGATGACAGGAGGGTGGAGATCGCCTCGGAGCGGCCCGGAGCCACGTGGAAGCGGGCAGCGGACTTCACTCCGGATACGACGCGTTGGCGTCGGGGGACTGGCAAGGCGCACTCGATGAAAGGGAGTCGCCCCAAGTCCACTATGGATCGACACGCTCCTTGTGGTGACTCCAGGACGTTGACGCAGCGCTCGTCCGTTTCGAGGAGGCATACGTCGGGTTTTGAGAGCGCGGCAACCGCCGTCGCGTAGCTGCGATCGCCTTGCTGCTGTCGCTCGAGTATGCGGCGGCGCATGGGAACGCCGCCGCCAGCGCCGGTTGGTTCGCGCGCGCGGAGGGCCTGCTCCGCGACGAGGACCCATGTCTGGAACAGGGCTGGCTCGCGCTGACGCCCGCCGAGCGCGCGAGCGACCCCGACACGATCGGGGCGTACGCCCAAGAGGCACTGGATCTGGCCCACGGATCGGGTGGCGCAGAGCTCGACACCGAGGCGTTGGCCAAGCTCGGGTACGCGCAGGTGGCCGCCGGTGACGTGGTCGAGGGCGTCGCGAAGCTCGACGAGGCCACGGCGGCGGCCACCGGTGGGGAGGTCGGCGCCCTCGAGGTGATCGGCGTGTGACCTTCTCGGCTATCGCCGCGTTCGAGTTGGCCGCAGACTGGCAGCGCATCGAGCGATGGGGGCAGGTGGTGGAGGCGTGGATCCGCGACCAGAACCACGTCCCCGTGCTCGGGTTCTGCTCTGCGTGTTGCGCCGAGATGTTCCTGTCCTCTGGGCAGTGGGAGCGTCCCGTCGTGAGCAAGGCGTGAGCAACGGCCCTTGACGGTGGGATGAGCGACGGCGTCGCCGCCACCGCATAACTGTCTCGACGGCGGCCGGCCTCTGACCTCTCACGTGAGATTCATCCTCCTCTCATGCAGCTCCTCGCAGACTCACCTCACGACAGCTGAGGAGGTGAACACGATGAAGAAACGTATGAAGCTCGCGACCCTCATCTCGATCCTGGCCCTGTCAGGGTTGGTCGGGGCCAACCTGGCGAACGCGACCGGTGGGGGTACTTCCACGCCTGTGGTCGTCACGGACTCGGACTCGGACTCGGTCGAGCACGAGTGCCCGCCTGCCTGCAACGCACAGGACCAGGCCGATGAGGCGACCGAGGCGGCCGACGCTGCTGAGGCCCCCGAGGGTAACGAAGCCCCTGGCGCGGAAGCCGACGGGGACACGCACGAGGATGTAGGCGATCAGGCCAACCACGAGTGCCCACCCGAGTGCGACATCCAGAACGGCGAGACGCAGTAAGCACCACCTCCGAGAGGGGAGGTCCCGATGGGGATCTCCCCTCTCATCTTTCTCTCATCTCCCCGGTGTAGACACGTACCCTCTGCGTCGAGGGGACAGGAACGTGCGCGTACTTGTGGTGGAAGACGAGACCAAGATGGTGACGCTCCTTCGCCGCAGCCTTGAGGAGGAGGGCTACGCGGTCGATGTCGCCATCAACGGCCAGGACGCCGTGTGGATGGCGACCGGCCACCCCTTCGATGCGATCATCCTTGACGTGATGCTCCCTGACTTCGACGGGTTCGAGGTCTGCCGGCGTGTCCGCGAGGCGCAGGTCTGGGCGCCGGTGCTGATGCTGACGGCTCGCGACGCCGTCGACGACCGCGTCTCGGGCCTGGATGCCGGAGCGGACGACTACCTCCCAAAGCCCTTCTCGTTCGCGGAACTGCTGGCGCGGCTCCGGGCGCTCATCCGTCGGGGCGGCGCGGAGCGACCCGCCGTGCTGCGGGTCGCGGACATCGAGCTCGACCCATCGCGACGCAACGTGAAGCGGGGCGGGTCCCTCGTCGACCTCACGGCTAAGGAGTTCTCCCTCCTCGAGTTCTTCATGCGTCACCCCGACGAGGTGCTCACCCGGACGCGGATCATCGAGCACGTCTGGGACTTCGCCTACGACGGGGGCTCGAACGTGGTCGACGTCTACGTGCGCTACCTGCGCGACAAGATCGACCGGCCGTTCGGCCGAGGTTCGCTGCAGACGGTTCGAGGCGCCGGCTACCGGTTGAGGGACGAGCGGGCAGCCCCTTGATGCGCACGATTCCCGTCCGATGGCGCCTCACGATCGTATCCGCCCTGACGATGACGATCGTCCTCGCGATCGCCGGCGTCGGCGTGTACGCGAGGGTCGCCGCCGACATCCTCGACGCGGTCGACGCGGGACTGCGCTCGCAAGCCCAGACCGTCGCGGCTGGGATCGAGGCGGGAGGGAACTTCGGTGAGGGTGACGGCCTCATCGAGCCCGACGCAGCCTTCGCCCAGGTGCTCACGCGCGACGGCGTGCTCCTCGATGGCAGTGCAGCTCTCGGCGGCGAGCCCTTGCTCGCGCCCGAGACGGTGTCCGCGATCAGCGAGCCGATCTTCGTCGAGGAGTCGATCGTCGTGGGCGACGAGCCGACCCCGGCGCGGCTCCTCGCGGTCCCGGTCGATGCCGACACGGTCCTCATCGTCGGCGCGTCGCTCGAGGCTCAGCGCGCGGCGCTCTCGAGTCTGGAGGCCATCTCATGGCTCGGCATCCCCGTCGCGATCGGGCTGACCACGCTCCTCGCATGGCTGCTCGCGGGTGCGGCCCTACGGCCGATCGAGCGGATGCGGGGGGAGGCCAGCGGACTCAGCATGCACGGCGCGCTCGATGCACGCCTCACCGTGCCTCCGTCCCGCGATGAGGTCGCCCGGCTCGGGGAAACGCTCAACGGCATGCTCGAACGGCTCGCGGAGACCATCGAGCGCGAGCGGCGCCTGGTCGACGATGCCAGCCACGAGCTCCGAACCCCGCTCGGCATCCTCCGGGGGGAACTCGAGGTCGCGCTTCGTCAGGCTCGTTCGGAGGAGGAGTTGCGCACCGCCATCGCCAGCGGCGTCGAGGAGACCGACCGGCTCATCGCGCTCGCCGAGTCGTTGCTGGTCCTGGCCCGGTTCGACCGCGGGTCGTTAGCGCTCCGACCCACGACAGTGGTGCTTGCCGACCTCGTCGACGAGACGATCGCGTCGTTCCGCTCGCGGGCGGCGGCGGCCGAGGTCGGGCTCCGGCGAACAGGAGATCCGCATGTCGAGGTTCCGGCCGATCCGGTCCGGATCCGCCAGGTGGTGACCGGTCTGATCGACAACTCGCTCGCGCACACTCCGCCGGGTGGGAGCGTGACCGTGCAGGAGCAGGTGCACGGTCCCGAGGTCGTCCTCGCGGTGTCCGACACGGGAGAGGGCTTCGATCCTGCCTTCCTCCCGCACGCCTTCGAACCGTTCGCCCGCGCAGACCGGTCCCGTTCCCGACGGAGCGGAGGAGCGGGACTCGGTCTGGCCATCGTCAGCGCGATCCTGAAGGCCCACGGTGGATCTGTCTCCGCCGAGAATGCCACCGGCGGCGGAGCCGTGGTTACCTGCCGCCTGCCCCTCCCATGAGCAGGTGATCTAGCCATCGGTGCTCACCTCGATCGAGAACACGACTTCGGTGTGCGAGGTCCGGTAGAGACCTTAGATGTTCTCCGGGTAGTGCCCGGCGCCGCTCTGACCGTCGAAGAAGGTGGTCCCCGTTTCGCCGGGTGCCAGGGTGAGCGCCGAGCCGATCGCCGCATGCATCGCCCCGGGGTCATCGGATCCTCCAGGAACCCGCCGTTGTGCTCCTGTGGCAAGGGGGCGCACAATCCGGCGAGGGGCGCGGATGCCGCAGATCTTCGGCCGGGACGCCGAGCAGGAAGTCCTGGGGGCCTTCGTTCGCGACGTCGGCGGTGGGCCGCGGGCGCTCGTCCTCCATGGCGAAGCAGGGATCGGGAAGACGACGCTGTGGGAGACGGGCGTGTCGTTCGCCTCGGGACACGGCTACACGGTGCTCTCCTGTCGACCCTCACAGTCAGAGTCCGCCCTCTCGAGCTCCGCCCTCGGGGACCTGCTGAGTGGGATCGAGCTCACGGATGAGTTGCCCGAGCCCCAACGCCACGCCCTGGACGTGGCGCTCCTGCGTGCGCCCCCCGACGGCCGATCCGCGGACCGGCGTACGGTCTCGGTGGCTACCCTCGGCCGGCTGCGTTCGCTCGCGACCGAGGCGCCCGTCCTCATCGCGATCGATGACGTTCAGTGGCTCGATCGCTCTTCTGCGGCCGTCATCGCGTTCTGCGTTCGACGGCTGACCGTCGAGCCGATCGCGCTGCTGCTCGCTTCGCGCACGGGTGGAGGTGAGGGCGACGTGCTCGAACTCACGCGAGCGCTGCCGGAGGATCGGCTGCAGCGCATCTGGGTCGAACCGCTCGATGTCCCGGCGACGACGTCGTTGGTTCAGGAGCGCTTCGGGCTGACACTCTCGAGGGCGGATGCTGCCCTCGTCCACGATGCCTCGCACGGGAATCCGTTCTTCGCGCTCGAGCTCGCGCGAGCGATGCTCATCTCCGGAGCCGGCGACCTGCCGAGAGGGATCTTCCACGCGCCGCAGGACGTCCGAGACCTGCTGCGCGCACGTATCGGGGATCTGTCGCCCGCGGTCCACGAAGTCTTGCTGACCGCCGCCGCGAGCTCGCACCCAACCGTCCCCCTGTTGCAGGCGGTCAGCGCTCGCCCGGAGAGGGTCGAAGAGCTCCTCCGACGTGCCGCCGACGTGGACGTGATCGAGGTGGAAGGGGACGGCGTTCGGTTCACACACCCACTTCTCGCCTCCGCCGTCTACGAGGAAGCCTCCGCGCGTCGTCGTCGCGACGTCCATCGGCGCATCGCGGAGGCGGCCGAGGATCCCGAGGAGCGAGCGCGCCATCTCGCACTCTCGACGTCGGAGCCCGATGAGGAGGTCGCCGCGGCACTCGAGAAGGCGGCGCGACTCGCGATCGAGCGAGGTGCCCCCGCCAGTGCGGGTGGCCTGTGTGAGGACGCCGTGCGTTTCACGCCGCCGGAGGCGACCTCGGACCGCCGCCGGCGGCAGCTCGCGGCCTCGGAGCACCACTTCATCGCCGGTGACCAGGCTGCCGCAACACGGTTGGGAGAGGCCGTCGTGGCCTCCTCGCCAACCGGGATCGATCGGGCACTGGCGCTCGAGCGGCTGGGTCGGATCAGGATGGAGGACGACCTCGACGAGGCGGCGAGGCTGCTCGCCGAGGCCATCGGCGAGGAGGGGGCGACCGATCGACTCATGGCTGAAGGGCTGATCGACCTCGCCATCGTGCGGCTGAACCTTGGGGACCTCCAGGAGGCGGAGCGCAGCGCTGGCGAGGCGCTCGCGATCGCGGAACGGAACGGCGAGGGCCTCCTCGTCGCGGATGCCCTTAGCGTTCGCGCGGTCCCGCGTGCCTACCTCGGGCACGGGATCGATCGCGAGGGGTTCGCGCGCGCCTGGAACCTGGCCGGCTCCATCGAGCGCTACCGGGTCGACTGGGACCCGCGGGCTCCGCTGGCAGAGCTCCTCGTCGTAACGGACGAGTTGGATGAGGCACGTCCGATCCTGATCGAGCTCCTGGCGACGGCGGAGGAGCGCGGAGACGAGCCGTCGGCCGCGTTCTTCCGCGCATACCTGGCGCACCTGGAGCTGCGAGCGGGCAGGTGGAACGAGGCCCTGGCGCACGCCGGAAGCGTAGATCTCTGGGGCGACGAAGGGGCGATCGAGGCGATCGTGCACGCTCGACGAGGTGCCTTCGACATCGCGCGATCGCTCGCGACTCGTTCCCTCGAGCACGCTGAGGGCTCGGGGCATGTCGGCCCGATGCTCGAAGCGCTCGAGGCTTTGGGGACGGTCGAACTGGCGCTCGGCCGATTCGACGCCGCGCACGGTTGCTTCGAGCGGGCGTGGGAGATCGTCGAGCGCTCCAGCGCGGGCGAGCCCAACAAGGCCATGTTCCTCGCTGACTGGATCGAGGTGCTCATCCGCATCGGCGACGTATCGCAGGCCGAAGCGAGGGTCGAGTGGCTCGAGGAACGGGGACATGCCGTGGACAGACCGCGTGCGCGAGCGATCGCGGCGAGAGGGCGCGGCCGACTCGCCGCGATGGATGGGGAGATCGTTGAAGCCATCGACCACCTTGACCGCGCGATCGAGGAGCATGATCGGTTCTTGGACCCGTTCGAGCTGGGCCGGACCCTCTTGCTGATGGGGATGGTTCGGCGGCGAGCGAAGCAGAAACGATCCGCCCGTGAGGCTTTGGAACGAGCAGTCACGATCTTCGACGGGCTCGGCGCCGATCCGTCGGCGGAGGCGGCGCGATCGGAGATCGCGGCCATCGGCGGAAGACCCGTCTCCGCGGGCGGGCTGACGCCGACGGAGGATCGCGTCGCGCACCTCGCTTCGGCCGGACTCAACAACAGGGAGATCGCCGATCGACTCGTGTTGTCGGCGCGGACGGTGGAAGGCCACCTGTCTCGGGCGTACCGGAAGCTGGGGATCCGCTCGCGTTCGCAGCTGAGGCACGCGCTCGAGGACGAGGTGGCTGGATGATCCGGCCGGATCGGGTGTGCAAAGTCACGTAGTCCTGCGGATTCCCCAGAGCGGGTTGCTCGTTACGTTCGCCGCATCGAGTCGATCTTCCGAGGAGGGTTCGTGATGAGACGTGCGTGCCTGGTTCTCTCGCTTCTCGTGTCAGTCATGTGGACCGGAGCCGCGCCGGTGTCTGGGGTGACCGGCGGGGAGGTCGACGGCGTTAGGCATACCAACGTCGGGTGCATGCTCGGTCAACGCGCCGACGGATCGTTCGCGGGCTGCGGGTCGGCGCAGCTGATCGCTCCCGACCTCGTACTCATCGCGGCGCACGAGATCCGCGTCCTGGAGTCGTTCGGGGCGACGCGCTACTTCGTCTCGTTCGAGCCGCAGGTCGATACCACCGAGTCGCTCCTCTACGCGATCGATGACTTCGCCGTGGCGCCGAGCTTCAACCCCATCAGCTTCGAAGGACTGGATCTTGCGGTCGCCGAACTTCGGAAGAAGGTGTCACGCGTCGTGCCCGTCCAGATCGCGTCCGCGGGGCTGCTGGACGACATGCGGGCGGCGGGGACGCTCGATCGAGCGTCCTTCACGGTGGTCGGATACGGGATGGACTGCTCCGGGATCAGCCCGTCTGCATGCTTCCCGGTCCTCGACACGACCAGGCGGTTCGCGACCGAGCGCTTCCTCTCGCTGCAGCGGTCGACCTTCGCCGTGCACAGCGGGGACGCGGGACCCTGCTTCGGTGATTCCGGGAGCCCGCACTTCGTCGGCGACTCGAACGTGAGCGTGGGCGTGACGGGCACGGTCTCGGGTGCGTGCACCAACGCGGTTCCTGTGACGCGTCTGGACACGCCGGAGGCGCGCTCGTTCCTGAGCCCCTTCGGCGTGCTGGAGGCGCCATAGTCGTTGAAACGTAGCCGAGCACGAGCGAGCGCGTAGATCGCCCGTCCGCGACCGAGAGGTCCTCGGCGAGGTATCTCCCAACCTTGCAACGGGCACGCGGAGTGGGATAGCGTCGTGCCTCCCGCCGGGGGCAGGAGCAGGGAGTTGGTCCCGGTCCGGGCGAGACGTTGTTCATCCGTCCTCGGTCTCGCGGGGCTCGAGATCAACGGGAGGGCTGGGTCGTCGCGCCGGCGAGCGAGCCATCCGCGTGCGAGAGGGGGGGCTCGAACCCCCACGGTCTTTCGGGCACCTGATCCTCAAGGTTGCTCCGGCTGCGCACGTGATCGCGTTATCCGTGTCGCGTAGTGCCGCCTCGCGTCGTCCTGTGCCCCCGGGATGGGCCGCACGTCTGGTTCATGCGACGTGATTCCCGGGGGTAGGATCGGTCGAGTCGCGCAAGGAAGGAGCCTGAGGTGCCCGGTGTGACGAGGATCCTCGCTCACCCCCCCGCATCGTCGTTCGTTCCCTCGGATAGCGTCGAACCCGGAGATCTGATATCGGGAACGCCGGATGACAACGACTCCGAGCATCTCGTGAGCTCCGACGGGAAGGCGACGTGCGGCGTGTGGACGTGCGGCGCGTACAAGGAACACATCCCTTCCTTCCCGTACAACGAGCTGTTCGTGGTGATCGAGGGAACCCTCACGGTGACGGTGGACGGCGGTGAACCCGAGACTTTTGCCGCCGGGGACGTGTTCGCCATCGAGCAGGGCACGGCCTGCACCCTCGACTTCCGAACTCCGTTCCGGAAGATCTACATGAACTACGAGCAGGACCTGGCCGGGTCGGGCTAGTTGTCCACTGTCATGCCGATCGGCAGTACAGGCCGCGGTGTTAGGCTCCTTCTGTGGTGCGGAAGCTCGGTGTCGTCCTCCTGATCCCGCTGCTCCTTGTCCTCGTGATCCCGTTGGGGATCGGGATGGTCATGGCGCCCTGCCCCGATTGCCACCAGGGCTTCCCCCCACTCACGGGTGCAGCTTGCCTCGCACTCCTCTTGGTGTTGGGCGTGCTTGCCGCGCCGCAGATGGCGGGGAGACACCGCTTCTCGCTCACGCGGCCGAGACCCCTGCTCCTGATCCGAGATCTGGATCCGCCTCCGCGCGTCGCCTGAACGTGAGAGCGGCGTGTGCCGGCCGGCACACGTCTCGACGTGCAGAGGAGGACGTTCCATGCGAACCATCCTGGCCTTCGTGCCTGCCCTGATCTGTGCCGGCGCCGCGGAAGCGGAGGTTCGCGATGAGTAAGACCAAGGCTCTGCCTCGCAAGTCATCCCGGTCGGGCCGCAGGCCGACCCGTGGGCGAACGAGCACGAGGTCAACGCCGTTCGTCTGGCTGATCGTCGCGGTCGTCGCAGTGGTCGTCGCGGTCGTCGTTTGGATGAACGGACCGGGCGCCTCAGAGACCGCCGGCGGCTCGGTGCCGTTCACCGGCGGCGACCTGCACTCCCTCGTTTCGGTACCCGGAGATGCCGGTCGCCTCTACGTGGGAGGGCACCAGGCGGTCGCGACGTCGTCCGATGGTGGCGCGACGTGGGCTCCGGTCGAGAGCCTCGATGACGCGGACGCGATGGGCTGGGCGTTCCTGGATGGCGCGATCTGGATGGGTGGGCACCCGGGCCTCGAGGTGTCGACCGACGGCGGCAGCACGTTCGAACAGCTGAACGACGGTCTGCCCGCCACGGACATCCACGCTCTCGGCGGGATGGGGTCGACGCTGTACGCCGCGTCACCCGCGGCAGGGTTCCTCGCATCGACCGACGGAGGCTTCACGTGGGAGATCCGCAACCCCAACGTGGGGCAGAGCTTCATGGGCGCGATGCTCGTGGATCCGTCCAACCCCGATCGCATCGTCGCGCCGGACATGGGCGCGGGAGCCGTCGAGAGCACCGACGGAGGCCGGACATGGAGTGCCCTCGGCGGAGTCGCGGGCGCGATGTGGGTGTCGTGGGGTCCCACGGATACCGACACGATCGTGGTCTCGGGGAACGGAACCGCCGCCAAGAGTCGAGACGCCGGAGCGTCGTGGCAGCCCCTGTCGATCCCGGCCGGCGCTTCCATCGTGCAGATCGATGCGAACGACCCGAGCACGTGGTACGCGGCCACGTTGACCGAGGACGGGACCGTGGCCGTGAGCCAGAGCACGGACGGCAGCTCCACATGGACCCCGCTGTAGACGAGACCGAACGCGGGGCCGAACCCGCGCCCCCTACGGTCGGATCCTCCTCCACGGAGGTCGGTCTGCGTAGGGCGGCGATCGTGCTCGCGGTGCTGGGCGCGGTCGTCACTGCGGGCGGGCTCGCTCTGAACGAGCTCTCATCGCGAGGGACGAGCGGTGTCAGCGGCCTCGCCGTGGCCGACTTCGAGGCGGTGGCACAGGCCGAGTCGGGCCCGGCGCCCGCGTTCGCGCTGCCGTCCGTGGATGGTGGCCAGGCGGTGGCCCTCGAGGCCTATCGAGGCAAGGTCGTCGTCTTGAACTTCTGGGCTTCGTGGTGCGGGCCGTGCTGGAAGGAGGCTCCGGGTCTCGAGCGGACGTGGGAGG
>CAZZND010000015.1:0-30335 GCA_964655465.1 uncultured Actinomycetes bacterium | reverse complement strand
GGCGTAGTCGGCCATCTCGAGCGCGCGGTCGAACGTCGGCGCGTAGTTCCCCGAGTCGACCTGCAGCCCCATGATCGAGGCCGTCGCCTCGGTGAACGGCGGGTGCAGGTTCATCCGGCGTACCTCGGCCGGGTCCTTGCCGATCTTCCTCGCGAACGCGTCGACGAGCCGCTCGACGACGAAGGTCGCCTCGGGACGGCCGGCGCCGCGGTAGGCGTCGGTCGGCGTCGCGTTCGTCATCACGCCGCGGAACTCGTACCAGTACGCGTCGGTCGCGTAGGGACCCATGTACACCCAGCCGCCGAGCTCGGGGATCCCCGGCGTCAGCAGCTGGAAGTACGCGCCCATGTCCGCCAGCTCGACGAACTTCATCCCGACGATCTTGCCGTCCTCGGTGCCCGCGAGCGTGCAGTCGTGCAGGACACCGCGCCCGTGGGTCGTCGCGACGTAGTTCTCAGCGCGGTCCTCGATCCACTTGATCGGACGCCCGAGCTTCCGCGCGAGCGCGAGCGCGAGCGCCTCCTCGGCGTAGACGTTCAGCTTCGAGCCGAACCCACCGCCCACGTCCGGCGCGATGATCCGGAGCTTCGACTGCGAGATCCCGGTCGCGATCGACAGGCCCACCCGCGCGATGTGCGGGATCTGGGTCGCCGAGATGAGCGTGTACTCGCCCGCCGCCGGGATGCCGTAGGCGAGGCAGCCACGCGGCTCGATGGCGTTGGGGATCAGCCGTGGTTGCGTGTATCGCTCCTGGACGATGATCGGTGCGCTTTCGAACACCGACTGGTCACCGCCGCCGCCGTGGCTCCAGTGCACGACGTTGTTCGTGCCGAGGTCTTCGTGAAGAACGACCTCGTCCTTGGCGGCCTCTTCGAGGTCCGTGACCGCCGGGAGCACGGATGCTTCAACGCTGACTGCCTCGGCCGCGTCCTCGGCCTGCGCCCGCGTTTCGGCTACGACGATGGCCACCCCGTCACCTGCGAACCGGATCTTGTCCTTCGTCAGGGGCCAGTGGGTCGGGATCTTGATGTCCTCGGTGATCGGCCACACCATCGGGAGGCCGGCCGGGAACGCGTCCTCGAGGTCGGCGGCCGTCAGCACCGCGATCACCCCGGGCATCGCCGCGGCGGCGCTCGTGTCGATCCGGTCGATCCGGGCGTGGACGTACGGAGGCCGCACAATCTCCATCCACGCCATGCCGGCCATCGTCTGGTTGTCGATGAAGGTGCCCTGGCCCGCGAGGAGCTTCGCGTCCTCCTTCCGGAGCATGGGCTGTCCGACGTAGGTCTCGGTGGTCGCCGTAACATTACCAACAAACCTTCGCGCCGCTCATCTGACCGGCGGCGTCCATGATCGACTTCACGATGTTCTGGTAGCCCGTGCACCGGCAGAGGTTGCCTTCGAGCGACTCGCGGACCTCCTCCTCGGTCGGGGTCGGGTACTCCTTCAGATAGCTCGCGGCCGCCATGATCATGCCGGGCGTGCAGTAGCCGCACTGCAGCCCGTGGTTTCGGTGGAAGGCGTCCTGCAGCGGGTGCAGGGTGCCGTCCTCGGCGGCCATGGACTCGATCGTGGCGACGTCACGCCCGTCGGCCTGGACCGCGAGCATGGTGCAGGACTTCACCGAATCACCGTCGACGTGCACGGTGCAGGAACCGCACGAGGACGTGTCGCACCCGACGTTGGTGCCGGTGAGTCCGAGCTGCTCACGGAGGAAGTACACGAGGAGCGTCCGAGGCTCGACGTCGGCCTCATGACGGACCCCGTTCACCGTCACAGCGATGCTGGTCACGGGGCGAACCCTCCTTCCGCAACATAGAGCGAGAGGAGGCGGAGTCTAGTCCTGGTCATGCCGATGGTCGAATCGATGCAGCCGTCGCGCGAGGGAACGCCGGATGAACTACCAGGAGGAACCCGGGGCGGCGTCGAGCGCTCCTGCGCCGGTGCACGGGGTCCCGCGATCGCGCGTGACGGTCCCGTCGGCGTCGAGGCGGAGCCACAGGCAGGTCTCCGCCCCCATCACGGCCGCGGCCCAGACGTCCTCGGTCGCGGCCACGCTCACGACGTTCGGCGCCGTCGAGGGGCCGTCGACGAACGTGAGCGTGTCCAGGCGACCGGAGAGCGTGGCGGGGCCAGCGTCCAGCAGCGAGGGCTCGGCCAGTACGACCGCGAGAGCGTCCTCGGCGGCGGCCCGGGCGGACCGCTCGGTCACGTCGCCGGTCGCCATGGTCGCGGCGCCGAGCGCCGCCTCCTCGATCCGGGCCTGCTCGGCCTCGGCGACCTGTGCGGCGAGCGCAGCCCGCCTGGCGTCGGCAGCCCGCTCCTGTCCGATCACGAACACGCCGAGGGCACCGACCATGGCCACGACGAGCGCAGCCGCGATCGCCGCCCGGAGAGCGAGCGGGTGCACGGTGCGCCTGGGCAGGACCGGCGCGACGAAGTGAAAGGTCTCATCCATCCCCACCGAGGTATCGGCGCCGGAAGGACGGGCCTGAGCGGGGCGCTCGAAGCGGCCACCTGTCCTAGCATGCCCGTGTGAGCGAGATCGCGGACGTGCTCGAAGCCATCGAGTCGCTCTCGGCCAAGGGCGAGCGCATGGCGCTCGCGACGATCGTGGCCGTGCGAGGCTCGACCTACCGCCGTCCGGGCGCGCGGCTGCTGGTCCCCGAGGAGGGCGCGCCGATCGGCAACATCAGCGGCGGCTGCCTCGAAGGCGACGTCGCCGACATGGCGAAGATCGTGATGGAGGAGGGCCGCGCACGCCTGGCCGGCTGGGACCTGACCGCCGACGACGACGAGGTCTGGGGTCTGGGGCTCGGGTGCAACGGCGCCATCGAGGTGTTCATCGAGCCTGCAGAGCGCGCGGCCGAGGTCGCCGGGGCGCTGCGGATGGCGCTGGAGCGCGAGCAGCCGATCTGCCTCGTGACCGTCGTGGAGTCGCCGAACGACGCGGTCACGCCGGGCGCACGCCTGGTCGTCACGCCCGAGGGGGCGGTGCAAGGATCACTGGGTGATGCCGCGGCGACGGAGGAGGCCGCGGGCGCCGCCCGCGAGCTCCTCGAGGCGGGCCGTTCCGAGATCCGCACGCTCGCGGGCGGCGCGCGCGCGTTCGTGGAGGTCCTGCAGCCGCCGCTCCGCCTGGTGATCTGCGGGGCCGGGCACGATGCGGTGCCGCTGGTCGCCGCGGCGGCGGCCCTCGGGTGGCGGGCGATCGTCATCGACGATCGCCCGGTGTTCCTGACGCTCGAGCGCTTCCCCGAGGCCGCCCGGTTCGTCCAGGTGGCCGAACCCGGCGAGGTTGCGACCGAGGCGCCCATCGACGACCGGACGGTGGTCGTGGTGATGACCCACAACTTCCTGCGCGATCGGGACTACCTCCGCGGGCTCCTGAAGACATCCGCGGCCTACGTCGCGATGCTGGGCCCGGCCGCGAGGACCCAGAAGATCTTCCTGGACCTGGCCGAGGAGGGCGTCGAGATCACCGAGGCCGATCGCGAGCGGATCCACACCCCGGCGGGCCTGGACCTCGGGGCCGAGGGGCCCGAGGAGATCGCGCAGGCCATCATCGCCGAGATCGTCGCCGTCCGGCACGGCCGCGGCGGCGGCTACCTGAGGCTCCGCCCGGGACCGATCCACGATCGGCCCCGTCCCGGCACCGAAGCGCGCTGACGGCCGAGGCCGAGTTGCCCATTCTCGCTGGTCGTGGTTCGATCGAACGTCAGGCCACCTGAGCGTGAAGGAGCACCCGATGCTGCCAGCTCGCTTCGACTACCACCGGCCGTCCACCCTCGACGAGGCGCTGGCGTTGCTCGCCGAGCACGGTGACGACGCGAAGGTCCTCTCCGGGGGCCAGAGCTTGATCCCGATGATGAAGCTCCGGTTCGCGTCGCCCGGCCACCTGATCGACGTCAACCGGATCGCCGGGCTCGACGGGATCGAGGAACGAGACGGGGCGCTCCGGATCGGCGCCCTCACGCGTCACAGCCAGCTGGGGTCCTCCGAGGTGATCGCCGCGCGCTACCCCACCATCGCCGCGGCCGCCCCGCAGATCGCCGACCCGCTCGTGCGCAACCTGGGCACGATCGGCGGCTCGATCGCGCACGCCGACCCCTCGGGCGACCTGCCCTCCGTGATGCTCGCGCTCGACGCGAGCGTCGTGCTCAAGAGCACGGGCGGCGAGCGCGAGGTCGCCGTCAGGGACTTCATCACCGGGACGTTCCAGACCTCGATCGAGCCGAACGAGATGCTCATCGAGGTCCGCGTGCCCGATCCCGGCCCGTCGTCGGGCGGCGCCTACCTGAAGCTCGAGCGCAAGATCGGGGACTACGCGACCGTCGGGGCCGCGGTCTTCCTCTCGATCGCGAACGGCACGATCGACCGCGCGGGCATCGGGCTCACGTCCGTCGGCCTCTCGACCCTCAAGGCCGAGGCGGCGGAGGCGGCCCTGACCGGGAAGGCACCCAGCGAGGAGGTGTTCGCCGAAGCCGGCCGCCTGGCCGCCGACGCGGCGCACCCGGTGACCGACGTCCGCGGCACGGCCGCCTACAAGAAGCACATGGTCGATGTGTACGTCCGACGCGGGCTGGCGCGCGCCGCCGAGATGGCCGGCGCGGCCTGAGAAGGAGCGAACGATGCAGATCGCCATCACCGTGAACGGCACCGAGCGCACGGCCGACGTCGAGCCGCGCGAGCTTCTGGTCTTCGTGATCCGCGAGGAGCTGGGGCTGACCGGCACCCACGTCGGGTGCGACTCCACGAGCTGTGGCGCGTGCACGATCCTGCTCGACGGCACCCCCGTGAAGTCGTGCACGATGTTCGGCGTGCAGGCCGACGGGAGATCGATCACCACCGTCGAAGGCCTGGCACCCGCGGGCGGCATCCACCCCATCCAGGCGGCGTTCAAGGAGGAGCACGGCCTGCAATGCGGCTATTGCACCCCGGGCATGATGCTCGTCGGCGCCGCGCTGATCGAGGACAACGCCGACCCCAGCGACGACGACGTGCGATGGGCCATCTCGGGGAACATCTGCCGCTGCACGGGCTACATGAACATCGTGAAGGCGATCCAGACAGCCGCGGCCACCCAGCGTGACGCCGCCGCCGAGCCCGCCAGCGCCTAGGCGAAAGAAGGGACGCGACCACATGGCCACCGATACGAACGAGATCCGCGGGATCGGGCACAGCGTCAAGCGCAAGGAGGACGACCGCTTCATCCGGGGCCGCGGCAACTACATCGACGACATCACGCTCCCGGGCATGCTGCACATGGCGATCCTGAGGAGCCCCTTCGCCCACGCGAAGATCAACGGCATCGACACCGCGGCGGCCGGAGCGGTCCCCGGCGTGATCGCGGTCGTGACGGGCGAGCTGATGGCCCAGCACAACCTCGCATGGATGCCGACCCTCTCCGGCGACACCCAGGCCGTGCTCGCAACCGACAAGGTCCGCTTCCAGGGACAAGAGGTCGCGGCCGTGATCGCCACCGACCCGTACATCGCGAAGGACGCGCTGGAGTTGATCGACGTCGACTACGAGCCGCTCGGCGTCGTCGTCAGCCCCCAGGCCGCCGCCGCCGATGGCGCCCCGGTGATCCGTGACGAGAAGGAAGACCAGACCGACAACCACATCTACCACTGGGAGTCCGGCGACGCAGACGCGACCGACCGGGCCTTCGCCGAGGCCGATCGCGTCGTCTCCCTCGAGACCCACTACCCGCGCGTGCACCCGGCCCCGCTCGAGACCTGTGGGTGCATCGCCGACATCGATCCGGCCACCGGCCAGGCCACGATCTATATGACGACCCAGGCTCCTCATCTCATCCGAACCGTCTTCGCTCTGGTCGCCGGCCTGCCCGAGGAGAACATCCGGATCATCTCGCCCGACCTCGGCGGCGGGTTCGGGAACAAGGTTCCGGTCTACCCCGGCTACGTGGTTGCGACGGCAGCGTCACTGTTGCTCGGGCACCCGGTGAAGTGGATCGAGGACCGCACCGAGAACCTGATCTCGACGGGGTTCGCGCGCGACTTCCACATGAAGGGTGAGCTCGCGCTCAAGGACGACGGCACGATGCTCGCGCTCCGGACCTCGCTGCTCGCGGACGAAGGTGCGTTCCACGCCGACGCGCAACCGAGCAAGTTCAAGGTCGGCCTGTTCCACATCGTCACGGGGTCTTACGACATGCCGGCCGCCCACGTCTCCGCCGACGGCTTCTACACGAACAAGGCGCCCGGAGGGGTCGCGTACCGCTGCTCGTTCAGGGTGACCGAGGCGTCGTACTTGATCGAGCGCCTCGTGCAGAACGCCGCCTACGAGCTGGGCATGGACCCGGCGGATCTGCGGAAGAAGAACTTCATCCGCGAGGATCAGTTCCCCTACCCATCGGCGACGGGGTTCGTCTACGACTCCGGCAACTACCACGGGGCCATGGACAAGGCCCTGGAGATGATCGGCTACGACGAGCTCCGCAAGGAGCAGGCCGCCAAGCGCGCCGAAGGCAAGCTCTGGGGGATCGGGCTCGCCTCGTTCACCGAGGTCGTCGGCGCCGGCCCGCACAAGGACTACGACATCATCGGCGTGAAGATGAACGACGGCGCCGAACTGCGTATCCACCCGACCGGCAAGGCGATCTTGAAGATCAGCTCGCAGACGCAGGGCCAGGGCCACGAGACGACCTTCGCTCAGATCGTCGCCGAGGAGATCGGCATCCAGCCCGAAGACATCAAGGTCCAGCACGGCGATACGGACAACACGCCGTACGGGCTCGGGACCTACGCGTCACGTTCGACGCCGACGGTCGGCGCCGCGACCGCGATGGTTTCGCGCCGGGTGATCGAGAAGGCGCGGAAGATCGCGGCCCACCTGCTCGAGGTCGACGAGGCCGACGTCGAGTTCACCCGTCCGAACTTCACCGTGAAAGGCGCGCCCGAGAAGGCCGTCACGATCCAGGACGTGGCCTTCGCCGCCTACACGAACTTCCCCGACGGCATGGAGTCCGGGCTCGAGGGCTCCTACTACTACGACCCACCGAACCTGACGTTCCCGTTCGGCACCTACGCGGTCGCCGTCGAGGTCGACCTCGAGACCGGCGAGTGGAAGGTCACACGGATGGTCGCGGTCGATGACTGCGGCGTCCGGATCAACCCGATGATCGTCGAAGGCCAGATCCAGGGCGGGCTGACCGAGGGCTACGGCACCGCGGCGATGGAGCTGATCACGTTCGACGAGGACGGCAACTGCATCGGCTCGAACTTCCTCGACTACCTGCTGCCGACGGCGTGGGAGACCCCGAAGTTCGAGCTGGGCGAGACCGTGACGCCATCGCCGCATCACCCCATCGGGGCCAAGGGCGTCGGCGAGTCGGCCACGGTCGGGTCGCCCGCCGCGTACGTGAACGCCGTGATCGACGCGCTGTGGCCGCTGGGCGTCCGCAACATCGACATGCCGCTCACCTCGTCCAAGGTGTGGGAAGCCATCCAAGCCGCGAAGACCTCGGCGAGTTAGATGCGCGTTGATGTCCTTCGCCTGGCTGCCGAGCTGTCGGAGCGGGGCGAGGCCTATGCGCTCGCCACGGTGGTGTGGCGCCGGTCGCCCTCGTCGGGACAGACCGGTGCCACGGCGCTGATCACCCGCGACCGGCGGATCCACGGCTGGCTCGGCGGCGCCTGTGCCGAGCCGACCGTCATCCGTGAGGCGATGCGGATGCTCGAGGAGGGCCGCTCGGGCCTGCTGTTCCTCGGCCCGCCCGAGGAGCTCGCCGGGCAAGCGCGCGAGGGGGTCGTCACCATCCCCATCGCCTGTCAGAGCGAGGGAGCGCTGGAGGTCTTCGTGGAACCCGTCCTGCCCACGCCGCAGCTCGTCGCGATCGGCCGCTCGCCCGCGGCCACCGCGCTCGCCGGGATCGCCCGCGGCCTCGGATGGCGGACCACCGTCGTCGACGCCGATGCCGATGACGGTCCGCGTGCCCTCGAGGACGTCACCGTCGACGGGTCGACCTACGTCGTCGTCGCCACGCAGGGCCACTACGACGAGGACGCGCTCGAGCGCGCGCTCGCAACGCCCGCGGCCTACGTCGGGCTCGTCGCGTCGAAGAAGCGCGCCGAGGCCGTGCTCGGCTACCTCAGAGACCGCGGCGTCGACGAGGACGCCCTCGCACGGGTTCACGCCCCCGCGGGCCTGGACCTCGGGCACCTGAAGACCGACGAGATCGGGGTGGCGATCGTGGCCGAGATCGTGGCCCTCCGCGCGGCCGGCGAGCTCGGCGCCGCGGTGCCGGCCGAAGCCCCCCGGCACGAGGAGATCGATCCCGTCTGCGGGATGACGGTCGACGTGGCCGACGCCCGGCACCGCGCGACGCACGAGGGGCGGACGTACTACTTCTGCTCGGCCGGGTGTCTGGACTCGTTCGAAACCGATCCGGCGCGGTACCTTTCGGTCACGCCCTAGAGGAGGTCACCGCCCGCCCATGCGCATCGAGAACGAGTTCACCGTCGCGCAGCCCGTGGAGCCGCTGTGGGCGTTCCTGCTCAACGTCGAGAAGATCGCGCCATGCATGCCCGGCGCCGAGCTCACCGAGCACGTCGACGAGACCACGTGGAAAGGCAAGGTGAACGTCGCGTTCGGACCGGTGAAGCTCTCGTTCGCCGGGACCGTCGTGATGGAGGATCGTGACGACGTGGCGCACCGCGTGAAGCTCGGCGCCAAGGGCATGGAGGCCAAGGGCAAGGGCGCGGCGACCGCGACGGTCACGTCGTGGCTCGAGCCGGGGCCCGACGCCGGATCGAGCACGGTGAAGATGGAGGCCGACATGACGCTCACGGGCGCCGTCGCCCAGCTGTCACGCGGCTTGCTGCCCGAGATCTCGAAGAAGCTCACGCAGCAGTTCGCCGACTGTCTGCAGGCCTCGATGAGCGCCGAAGGCGACGTGGCCGAGTCCCCGGAGGACAGCATCGCATCAGCCCCAGCCTCGGCCAATGCCAACTCCGTCGGCGGCCTCGGCCTCGGGCTCGCCGCTGTTTGGTCGATCATCAAGGGCTTCTTCAGGAAGCTGTTCGGTCGCGCATCGCGCGACACGTCGTGATCAGCGGCGTCGTCCTGGCGGCCGGCGAGGCTCGGCGGTTCGGCAGCACGAAGCAGCTCGCGATCCACGACGGCCGACCGCTGGTCCTGCATGCGGTCGATGCCCTGCGCGAGGCCGGAGCCGACGAGATCGTGGTCGTGACGGGACACGACGCCGACGAAGTCGAACGAGCGCTGCCCTCGGATGTCCGCGCGGTCCGGAATCCCCGCTACCGCGACGGACAGTCGAGCTCGCTCGGCGCCGCCCTGCACGAGCTCGCGGACGATAGCGAGGCTGCCGTGATCCTGTTGGCGGACCAGCCGGGCGTGGCCGCCGACGCCGTCCGAGCGTTGATCGAAGGCTTCCGGCGTACCCGGCAGGCGATCGTCCGTCTCGTGTACGACGACGGGCCGGGCCCGGCGCTGCTGTCCCGAGAGGTTTACGCTGAGGCCGGTCACCTGCACGGCGACACCGGCGCGCGGGTGTTGATGGCGAGCCACCCGGAGTGGGTGGCCGAGGTTCGGATGCCCGGTCCCGCGCCCTACGACGTTGACGTGCCCGCGGATCTGCCCGATACGGAAGGAAGGATCACGACGTGACCAAGCCTCTCTCCCCCGACGCCCTGGTGGAACTGATGACCCTCGTACGCGGGGCCGACAGCGTCGAGTTGAAGCTGACGATCCCCGAGACCGACCGATACGCCACGCTCGAGGCGCTCGACGTCGATCCGCTCGACGCCCGGATCCGGCAGATCTTCTTCTTCGACACCCCCGATCTCGCGCTGGACGCGGCCGGCGTGGTTGTTCGAGCGCGGCGGATCCAAGACGCCGCCGCCGACACGACCATCAAGCTCCGCCCGGTCGTGCCCGACGAGCTGACGCCCGAGCTCCGCGACGACGCGACGTTCGGCGTCGAGGTCGACGCGATGCCGGGTGGCTTCGTGTGCTCGGGGTCGATGAAGGGCGCGTCGACGAACGAGAAGGTGCGGGCAACCGCCAGGGGCGCCGGCCCGATCCGCAAGCTGTTCTCCAAAGGGCAGCGAGCCCTGTACGACTCTCACGCGCCCGAGGGCCTGACGCTCGATGACCTCACGATGCTCGGGCCGATCCCGGTCTTCAAGCTCAAGATGAGACCGAAGGCGTTCAGCAGGAAGCTCGCGCTCGAGATGTGGAACTACCCCGACGGCACCAGGATCCTCGAGATCTCGACGAAGTGCCCACCGGCCGAGATGCTCGAGGTCGCGAACGAGGCCCGCGCGCTCCTGACCGGCAAAGGGGTCGACCTGTGGGGCGAGCAGACCACCAAGACCAGGACCGCCCTGGAGTACTTCTCGGCGAAGGCGCGCGGCGAGATCTAGCGACCGGCTCCGTCAGCAGATCGCGCCCAACCGTCGGTGTGCAAGGGCGGGCAACGTGCGGCGGACCCGCCGCGTCTCGTCGGGATCGACGTCGGCGAACCAGACCCCGTCGCCCTCGCCGGGCGCGCGGACCAGCACGCGGCCCCACGCGTCCACCACCATCGAGCTCCCGTAGGTGCGCCGGCCGTCCTCGGGCGGACCCCACGGGCCCCACTGGGCCGGTGCGATCACGACGCACTGATCCTCGATGGCTCGCGCCCTGAGCAGCACCTCCCAGTGGGCCTCACCGGTGACCTGCGTGAACGCCGACGGAACGCTCAGAAGCTCCGCCCCTGCCGCGACGAGCCCCCGGTACAGCTCGGGGAAGCGCAGGTCGTAGCAGATCGACATCCCGAGACGGCCGAGATCGGTCTCGCGGGTGACGATCTGGTCCCCGGCCGCGAAGATCGCCGATTCACGCAGCGGTGGCTGCCCCTCGAGCTCGACGTCGAACAGGTGGATCTTGCGGTAGGTCGCGACGATCTCACCCTCACGGTCGAACAGCGCCGAGGTGTTGAAGATGTGGCCGTCCTCGGCGCGTTCCTGGACCGACCCGCCGAGAACCCAGATGCCTCGGTCCCGGGCGATGGCCGCGAGCGGGTCCGTGAGCTGGCCTGGGACGGGTGCGGCGACCTCACGCATACGAACCGCCGATCCGTAGAAAGGCCAGAGCTCCGGGAGCGCCGCGAGCTCAGCGCCGCCGTCGGCGGCCTCCTCGAGCAGCCGCGTCGCCGTCTCGAGGTTCGCCGCGACGTCGTCGCGCCCGGCGTTCATCTGAACCACGGCGACGCGCATGGGGCCGCCATGCTAGACGCATGGCGCCCCCGCCGCGGTCCGGCAGCGGGAGGTCAGTCCTGCCGGATGGCCTCGACCTCGACCTCGACGGTCACGGTCTTGCCGACGAGGAAGCCACCGGCCTCCAGGGCCATGTTCCACGTCATGTCCCAGTCGGCGCGCTCGAAGCGCGTCGAGGCGGTGAAGCCGGTCGAGACCTTGCCGAAGGGGTTCTCGGCGAACCCGAGGAACTCGCCCTTGAGGGTCACGGGCTTCGTGATGTCCTTGATCGTGAGGTCTCCGTCCAGCCCGAAGTCCCGGCCCTGACCGTGTCGGAACGCCGTGCTGCGGAAGGCGATGCTTGGGTACTCCTCGACGTTCAGGAAGTCTGGGCTCAGCAGGTGCCCGTCGCGCTGCTCGGAGTTGGACTGCAGGCTCGCGGCGTCGATGGTGACCTCGACGGATGAGTCGGCCGGGTCCTCGCCGATCACGATGGCGCCCTCGGCCTTGGTGAACCGGCCTCGGTTCTTGCGCTACACCGACCTCAAGGTCGCGATCCCGCAGATCTCCGACGCGTCGCTGTCCGATCGACTGAAGGATCTCGAGGCCGAGGGCATCGTCACCCGGACCGTCGAGCCGACGACCCCCGTGCGGATCGAGTACGGGCTCACCCGGCGCGGGACAGATCTCGCGGCCGTGCTCGGTGAGCTCCAGGTATGGGCCGAGCGCTGGGCGAAGACCTCAGCGCCGTCGACGCACTGAGCGAGGCGGCTCGGCCGAGACGCATTCTGTAGGGTTGCCCTTCCTGACCGAAGGGGATCTCCGTGGCCGTTCTGGAGGCACAGACCGAGATGGCTCAAGACTCGTGAGCGAGGCCCAGTCGAAGGCGGCCTTTTCCGATACCGGGACGGCACCCGACCGGCAGGGCATCATCCTCGCCGCGCTGATCCTGGTCGCGGCGGTCGCCAACCTGAACCTGGCCGTTGCCAACGTTGCGCTGCCGTCGATCGGCGCTGCTTTCGACTCGTCGCAGACCACGCTCAACCTGATCGCGGTCGGCTACTCGCTCGGCCTTGCCTGCTCGGTCTTGTACTTCGGGGCCCTGGGCGACCGGTACGGACGCAAGGCGATGCTGTTGATCGGCACGGCGCTCGCGATCCCGATGAGCCTTCTGGCCGCATGGGCGCCGACCGATGACGTGCTGTTCGTCGCGAGGCTCGGGCGGCGGTCTCGCCGCCGGCATGGCGTACCCGACGACCCTGGCGCTCATCGCGGCGCTGTGGTCCGGCCGGGGCCGAACGAAGTCGATCGCGCTGTGGTCGGGGCTCGGCGGCGCGATCTCCGCGCTGGGTCCGTTGCTGTCAGGCCTCATGCTCGAACACTTCTGGTGGGGCTCGGTGTTCCTGATCACGCTGCCGCTGGCGCTCGTGGCGCTGTTCCTGGCGTTCCGCAACGTCCCCGCCCACGTGAACGAAGGCACCGAGCCGGTCGACAACTTCGGCGGCATCTTGTCGGTCATGCTGGTGGCAGCGCTCGTGCTCTGCATCAACTTCACGGCTGTGCCGAACGCGGGCACGCTCGTGATCGGCCTGCTCATGATCGTGATCGCCGCCGGGATCGCGTTCGTGATCCGTCAGCGGCGGGCGGCGAACCCCCTGTACGACCTGCACATCGCGGGTCGACGCGTGTTCTGGGTCGCCGCGTGCGCCGGGATCATCGTGTTCGGCACGCTGATGGGCGCGATGTTCGTCGGTCAGCAGTTCCTGCAGAACGTGCTCGGCTACGACACCCTCGCGGCTGGCGCCGCGATCTTGCCGGCCGCGTTCTTCATGGTGTTGATCGCACCGCGTTCGGCGAAGCTCGTCGAGGCGAAGGGCGCTCGGTTCACCCTGATGACCGGGTACGCGTTCTGCCTTCTCGGCTTCCTCACGATGTTGCTGCTGTGGAAGGAAGGCATCCCCTACTGGAAGGTCGGCCTCGGCTACGCGTTCGTGGGGGCAGGTGTCGGGTTCGCCGGCACGCCCGCGTCGCATTCACTCACCGGATCCGTCCCCGTGAACAAGGCCGGTATGGCGTCGGGGACCGCCGACCTGCAACGAGACCTCGGTGGCGCGATCATGCAGTCGATCCTCGGCGCGTTGCTGGCCGCCGGCTACGCGGCCGCGATGAGCGCCCAGGCCGGCGCCGCGCCGGAGCAGATCACCGACAGTGTGCAGGCGGAGCTGACGAAATCGTTCGCGAGCGCCGAAGCGGTGGGCGCGCAGTATCCGCAGTACGCGACCCAGATCACCTCGGCCGCCAAGGCGGCGTTCTTGCAGGGCGATCAGTGGGCCTACATCGCGGGGATCGTCGCTATCTTGCTGGGAGCGATCCTGGTTCGAACGCGGTTCCCGAACAGGCTGGATGAGGAACGGTTGCTCGTGGAGTACCAGAGGGAAGACACAGAAAGCACCGACGCAGCCTCGAGATAGGAGAGCAGATGACCGAGCCATTCAACGGCGTGATCAACGTCGACATCCGCGACTCGGAGCCCGATTGGACTCCGTTCGGAGCGCCGAAGGCCCCCGAGGGCGCGCCGAACGTCATCTACATCGTCCTTGACGACGTCGGCTTCTCGGCGATGAGCCCTTACGGCGGGCCGATCGAGACCCCGAACATCGAGCGCATCGCCAACGACGGTGTTCGCTACACGCAGTGGCATACGACGGCGCTGTGCTCGCCGACCCGCTCATGCCTGCTGACCGGTCGCAACCACACCCGCAACTCCATGGCCTGCATCACCGAGGCGGCCGTCGGCTTCCCGAGCGCGAGCGGCACGATCCCGCCCGAGAACGGGATGCTGCCCGAGATCCTGGGCGAGCTCGGGTGGAACACCTACATGGTCGGCAAGTGGCACCTGTGCCCGACCGACGAGATGAACCTGGCAGCCACGCGGCGCAACTGGCCGAGTGGTCGGGGCTTCGAGCGCTGGTACGGCTTCCTCGGCGCCGAGACGAACCAGTGGTACCCCGAGCTCGTGTACGACAACCACCCCGTCGACCCGCCGTCCTCGCCCGAGGAGGGCTACCACTTCACCGACGACATCACGGACAAGGCGCTGGAGTTCATCAAGGACGCCAAGGCGATCGCGCCGGACAAGCCGTTCTTCCTCTACTACGCGCCGGGAGCGTGTCACGCACCGCACCACGCGCCGAAGGAGTGGATCGAGAAGTTCGCGGGGCGCTTCGACATGGGGTACGAGGCGATGCGCGAGCAGACGCTCGTGCGCCAGAGGGAGATGGGCATCGTCCCGGCCGAGACCGAGCTCCCCCCGGTCAACCCGATGGGGACCCCCGAGACGCGCACGGGCCCCGACGGCAAGCCGTTCCCGATGATGGACACGACCAAGCCGTGGGACTCGTTGTCGGACGGTGAGAAGCGGCTCTTCTCTCGCATGGCCGAGGTCTACGCCGGCTTCCTGGCCCACACCGACGACCACATCGGGAGGCTCCTGGACTTCCTCGAGTTCTCCGGGCAGCGCGAGAACACGATGGTGATCCTCGTGTCGGACAACGGGGCGAGCGGCGAGGGCGGTCCCAACGGCTCGGTGAACGAGAACCGACTGTTCAACGGCATGCCCGACGACCTGGACTCGGCGCTCGCGATGCTCGATGAGCTGGGCGGGCCCACGACCTACAACCACTACAGCAACGGCTGGGCGATGGCCTTCAACACGCCGTTCAAGATGTGGAAGCGCTACGAGTTCAACGGCGGCACCTCGGACCCGTGCATCATCTCGTGGCCGGCCGGATCGAAGGCCAAGGGCGAGATCCGGACCCAGTACCACCACGCGATCGACCCGGTGCCCACGGTCCTCGATTGCCTCGGCGTCGAGGCTCCCGAGCGGCTCAAGGGCCACGTCCAGAGCAGCTTCGACGGCGTGAGCATGCGCTACAGCCTGGACGACGCATCCGCCACGTCGACGAGACGCACGCAGTTCTACTCGATGCTCGGGTCCCGCGGGATCTGGCACGACGGATGGAAGGCGATCACGACCCACCCGACGATCGCCGGCTGGAGCAACTTCAACGACGACGTGTGGGAGCTGTACCACACCGATGTCGACCGCTCCGAGCTGCACGACCTAGCGGCAGAGGAGCCCGAGAAGCTTCGGGAGCTCGTCAACCTGTGGTTCGCCGAAGCGGGCCGCAACGGCGCGTTCCCGCTGGATGACCGCTCGGCGCTCGAGATCATCCTGACGCCCAGGCCGTTGCTCGCCGAGCCCCGGGACCGGTACGTCTACTTCCCGGACACGGCCGACGTCCCGGAGTCGCAGTCGGTCAACATCCGCAACCGCTCCTATGCGATCGGGGCGCTCGTGGACATCCCGAGCCCGGGCGCCGAGGGAGTCCTGTTCGCCCACGGCGCGCGCTTCGGCGGGCACGCGCTCTACATGAAGGACGGCAAGCTCCACTACGTTTACAACTTCGTCGGCGTGATGGAACAGAAGGTTGACGCGACCGTCGACGTCCCGACGGGCGAGAACCTGATCCTGTCGGCATCGTTCGAGAAGGACGGCGAGGGTCCGCCGGGCGTCGCCACGGGCATCCTGTCGCTGTATCACGGCGACCAGAAGGTCGGCGAGGGCAGGATCAAGACCCAGCCGGGCTTCTTCTCCCTGGCCGGTGAGGGGCTGTGCGTTGGACGCGACAGCGGCGAAGCGGTCACCGACGACTACCCGGGCACGGCTCCCTACCGGTTCACGGGGGGGACGATCAAGCGGCTGGCCGTCGACGTGAGCGGGGCGCCCTACCTCGACCTCGAACGTCAGGCCGTGGCGATGCTCGCGCGGGAGTAGGTGTGGGACAAGCGATCGGAGACATCCTGCCGTTGGCGATCGGCGTCGCGATCAGCGTCGTGCCGATCATCGCGCTCATCCTGATGCTGCTCACCCCGAAGGCGAGGTCCAACGGGGTCGCCTTCGCGCTCGGGTGGCTGCTCGGTCTGTGCGTCGTCGGCTTCGGGGGGTTAGCGATCGCGGCCTCTGCCGGGCCCTCCACGAGCAGCGGCGCCTCGGACGGCGCGTCGGGCGCCAAGCTGGCCTTCGGCGTCCTGTTCCTGCTGCTGGCGGTCAAGCAGTGGCGGAGCCGCCCGGCTCCCGGCGAGGATCCGGTGATGCCGAAGTGGATGGCGACGATCGACGCGTTCACCCCCGGCAAGGCGCTGGTGCTCGCCGCCCTGCTCTCGGGCGTGAACCCGAAGAACCTGATGCTGACGCTGGCCGCGGCCGCGACGATCGCGCAGGTGCCCGGGCTCAGCGGCAGCCAGCAGGTGACGGCGATGATCGTGTTCATCGTGCTCGCCAGCCTCACGGTCCTCGCACCACTCGCGGTCTACCTCGCGATGGGTTCGAGGGCGGCCGAGGTGCTCGGCGGGTGGAAGACGTGGCTCTCGGCCAACAACGCCTCGATCATGTGCGTGCTGTTCCTCGTCTTCGGCGCGTTGTTGATCGGCAAAGGGATCGGCGGCCTCTCCTGACGGACCGTCGGACAGGCTGATCCGAGGACGAGGATGACCATCTTCGGCACACGCGGCGGCGGAACCCGGCCATCCTCGGACCCGCGATCGCCTTCGCGTTGATAGACGGGCGACTGCGGAAGTACCGGCGCCCCCCGCCGATCACTGTCTGGTGATCGGCCGGGACGCACGGCTCCAGCTTGGTTGTCACGTGGTAACTTCGCCTCGATGGAAGGGGACAAGTTCGTAAGCGTCGCGCAAGCCGCCGAGCTGCTGGGGATCACCCGCCAGGCGGTGCTCAAGCGCATCCGGACCGGGCGCTTGCGAGCGACGAAGGTAGGCCGCAACTACATCGTGCCCCGTGAGGCGGTTCAGCCTGCGCCGGGCCGTCACGATCCGGTCGTGAGGGAGATCGTGCGTCGCCTCGTGGATGCGTACCAGCCCGAGCGGATCTACCTCTTCGGCTCAGCGGCGCGGGGCGAGGCGGGCCCGGATAGCGACTACGACGTCCTCCTGGTGGTCCCCGACGACGCGTCGGCCTCGCGGCTTCGCGCAAGGCGAGCGTACGAGGTGTTATGGGGTCTCGGGGTGGCGGTCGACGCGCTCGTCTGGCGCCGAGGCGCCTTCGATGAGAGCGCCGACGTCCCCACGTCGTTGCCGGCATCCGTGCTCAGGGAAGGCATCCTTCTGCATGGCGCCTGATGCCCGCGCGAAGGAAGTGGGGGCGTGGTTGTCCCGTGCCGAGCTCGATCTTCGAGCATCAGAGGTGGACCTGGGTGTGGACCCGCCCCTGCTCGCAGACGCCGCCTTCCACTGCCAGCAAGCGGTGGAGAAGGCGCTCAAGGCGTTGCTGACGCGCCACGATCACCTGTTCCGCAAGACCCACGACATCGGTGAGCTGGCGCTCGCTTGTCTGGAGCACGAGCCCTCGCTCGAGCCCATGCTGCGCGAGAGTGCGCCGTTGACCGAGTACGCGTGGCGTTTCCGGTATCCAGGCGAAGTGTTCGAGCCCGATCGGCAGGAGGTCGAGGCTGCCCTCGAGGTTGCCCGCCGGGTCGTCGAGGCGGTGAGGGTGGCGGTGGGCGAAGGGCCTCCTTCTCCAGGTCGATGAACGGCTCGCCCGAGACGTCGACGATCGCCTGCTTGATCGTCCCTCCCGCCAACGAGTACGGCGACGCGCCGACCACGGGCACGCTGACGCTCTCTCCTTCACGAAGGCGGCGGACAGGACCACCTTGCCGGTCGGGATGTCCTTCGTGGACTCGATCGTCTGTACCTTGAAGCGCACGCCCGTAGGTACAGCGTGGCGGCTCACCCCCGATCGGCGGGCGCGCGACGCCCGGATCGTGGCACGAACAGAGCGCGGGGTCACGCAGCCGGAGTGCGGGTGTCCTTCACGACCTCGCCACCCTTGACCACGAAGGACACGCGTTCGAGCGCGGTGATGTCCTCAGACGGGTCGCCGGGGGCGGCGATCAGATCGGCGTAGGAGCCGGGCGCGAGCGTGCCAACCCTGTCCTGCCATCCGATCAGCTCCGCTGCGACCGTGGTCGCGCTCCGGATCGCCTGCATCGGCGTCATCCCGTACCGGACATAGGCGGTGAGGTTCTTCGCTTCCGTGCCGAACGGCGCGATCCCCGTGTCGGAGCCGTTCGCGATCTTCGCCCCGGCCGCGACCGCTGTGCCGAACATCGCGCGGCTGACCTCGTTGGTCCAGGCCACCTTGCGCATGACCTCGTCGGTGTAGCCGAGCGCCGGCCCCTGCTCCTCCATCCAGTCGCCGTCGGACATGTCGATCACCAGGTAGATGCCGTGCTCGATCGCAAGCGCCAACGTCTCGTCGTCGATCAGCGACGCATGTTCGATGGAGCGGACGCCGGCGCGCACGGCCCGAGCGATGCCGACCGAGCCATGGGCGTGCGCGGCGACGAAGGTCCCGAGCAGCGTGCACTCCTCCACTGCCGCACGGAGCTCGTCTTCGGTGAACTCCGGCGCCCCGGGGTTCGTCCCGCTCGTGAGCACCGCGCCGGTCGCGAGCACCTTGATGAAGTCTGCGCCGCGGCCGAGGATCTGGCGGACGTTCGCCCGCATCTGGTCCACACCGCTCGTGACACCGAACCGGAGCTCCCGTGGGACGACCGCGTCGACATCGGGGGCGAGACCGGTGATGTCGCCGGCGCCTCCCGGGCAGGTGACGTAGGCACCGGCGCAGAGCATCCGGGGACCGGGGAACCAGCCGGCGTCGATGCCCTCACGGAGCGCTACGTCGGTGAAGGCCCGGAAGGAGCCCACATCGCGCACGGTCGTGAACCCGGCTTCGAGGACGAGGCGGGCGTTGCGGACGCCGACCACCGCGTCCTGCGCACCGCTGCGCATGACGAGCGAGGCGTAGCCCTGTCCCTTCTCCTCCTCGCCCGCGAGGTGGGAATGCAGGTCCAGCAACCCGGGGAGCAGGGTGTGCCCGGGGAGGTCGATCCGCCGCGGCCCGTCGGGGACGTCGCCTGCCGGAAGCACCTGCACGATGCGGTCGGCCTCGTTGAGGACCGCGAGACCGGGGACGACCTCACCGGCAGCGGGATCGAGGAGGCGCTCAGGGACCAACACGAGACGTTCGGCGGTCATGGGGCCGGAGCATATCGGGAGGACGGCCGAAGGCCCGAGGACGTTGCGACCAACGGTCGATACGCCGATGGGCCGTCATCCGCCGATACCTCGAACGTGGTAGGACGCCTGCGTTCGTGTCGAACCGTCCCGTCACGGTGGGTGGCGGGCGCCGCGGTGGTCGCGATGATCGCGCTCACGGCGGCGCCCGCCCTCGCGACCGACATCACCCGCACCACCGTCGTCTTGCCGAGCGGCGCCGCGCCGATCGGGATCGCCGTCGGCCCCGACGGCGTCTGGGTGACCGATCCAGCACTCGGCCAGCTCGAGAGGATCGGCCCCGGCGACGTGGTGAGCGAGTTCCCACTGCCCGAGCTCGATGCCGCCCCCGGTGCGATCGCCGCGGGACCGGATGGCGCGCTCTGGTACACGGAACCGGGGATCAACTCCATCGGCCGGATGACGACCGCGGGCGTCGCGACCGACTTCCCGATGTCGCTCACCGGCACCTCACCGACCGGCATCGCCGCGGGGCCGGACGGCAACGTGTGGTTCACGCTGCGAGCGGCCAACCGGATCGGATGGGGAGACGAGAACGGACTGCAGGACGTCGCCTTGACGGGCACGCCCGGACCGGCCGGGATCACGCTGGGTCCCGACGGCGCGATGTGGTTCACGGGACTGGCGTCAGGGGTCATCGGGCGGATCGACGTCGCGACGCGAGCGGTCACGACCTTCACGCTGCCGTCGGCCACTTCACGACCCTCGTCGACCGGCGCCGACGGCGCGCTCTGGTTCACCCTTCGTGGCGCGAACCAGATCGGACGCATGACCATCGGCGGGGTCGTCACGACGTTCGACGTCCCGACCGCCGCCGCCAACCCGAACGGGATCGCGGCGGCTCCCGGCGGCGCCCTCTGGTTCGCAGAGACCGGCGCCGACAAGGTCGGGAGACTTCTCGCCGGGCAGATCGAGGAGTTCGCCGTGGGGGCTTCGCCCCGCGCCACGATGGTCGACGGCGCCGGCGAGGTCTGGGTGACGGAGGCGGCACCGGGCTCGGTCACGCGGATCCACGTCGTGACGACGCCGCCGGACACGACGCCGCCGACCATCGACATCACCTCACCCGCGCCCGGCGACTGGACGGTGCAGGGCACCGACCGACTCGCGGCCGCCTACACCTGTGCGGACGAGACCGCGCTCGCGAGCTGCGCGGGTGACGTCCCCGACGGCGACCCGGTTCCCGACGCCGCGCTCGGCGCCCGGGCCCTTGCTGTCCATGCCGAAGACGAGGCCGGCAACACCGCCGACGCCTCCGCGTCCTACCTCGTGTTCAGCTCGGCCGACGGGACGCTGCTCGCCGGCGGGGACGTGCGTCCCGGCGCGTGGCTGACCCTGTCGCTCGGCATGGACCTCACCAGACACGCCGACGACCCGCTCGGTGGCGCCACGACCCAGGTCGTGGACTGCGGCAGCGGGGCGCCGCTCGGCGCCCACGAGCCCGCCGTCGTGCGCACGCGGGTGGGTGCCCACGGCTCGCTCGAGCTCCGATGGGACACGGATCGTTCCTGGAGCGGGTGCAGGACCCTGACGCTCAGCTTCTCGGCCGCGGGGTGGAGCGGACCCGAGGCAACGTTCGGCCCCGTGCGCTTCAACGGCGCACCGGTCGCGAAGCGGCGCTAACGCTCGATCGCGCGGATCGCGTCGTCGCACGCCTTCCGCAGCTCGTCGCCGTCGAAGCTCCGCTCGTGCCCCGCATGCACGACCGAGACGTCGAGCTCGCGCAGACGCCGGAGCGACGCGGCGGCCTCGCCTTGGTCGTCCCACGAGAGCTTCGCGTCGACGTAGAGCGCGTCGCCCGTGAACAGCAGCCCGGTGGCCTCCTCGAACAGGCAGGCCGATCCCGCGGTGTGTCCGGGGGTGTGCAGCACGGTGAACCGGCGGTCGCCGAGGTCGACGACGTCGCCGTCGCGCAGCAGCAGGGTCGGCTCGGCGCCGGGGGTCACCCACGCGGCGACGTCGAACCCGTCCGCCGGCACGGCCTTCACCAGCAGATCGGGCAGCGGCATGTCGTAGTAGGCGTAGATGTCCTTGGTCTCCTCGGCGAAGTCTTCGCGGCGCAGGCGGAGCGGGAACGGCGATCGGGTCATCTCGGCGTCGGCCTCCTGCACGCGGCGGTCGGCGAACTCGTGCAGCCCACCGACGTGGTCGAAGTGCCCGTGTGTCGCGAACGCGATGACGGGCTTGCCAGCGGTGAGGGCCTCGACCGCCGGCAGGAGCGGGCCGACCCCGTTCGCCGCATCGACGATCAGGTCCGCGCCGGCGCCGGGCACGTGCCAGACGTTGGACGCCAGCAGCTCATCGATGTACGGCTCCCAGAGCCGGGTGATGCCGCCGCCCGCGTCCTCCGCGTGCAGCCACGGATGGGCGACGGGCAGACCCTGGGTCATCCCGTGGCGGCGTCGGCCGGCGCAGGCGCGTCGCCCGCCCCGCCCGCCGCGCCCGCCGCCTGCGCGGCCTTCACGGCGAGCACCCCCGAGATCATGCCGATCATGCCGGCCGCGAGCGTGAGCCAGAGACCTGTGCCGACGCTCACGTCCACGGCGACGGAATCGGCACGTCCGATCCCGGCCACGGCAGCGGCGGTCATCAGCACGGCGCACACGGCCATAAGGATGCTCGAGATCTTGCGGATCGCAGGATCCGACATCACGACGTAGGCGACCCCGAACGCGAACGTGCCGATGGCCATCGCGAACGCCCAGGTACCCGACGTGTCGCTGGTGCCTTCGAAGGTCAGGTCACCGACCTGCCACCAGGTGCCGAGCACCCCTACGATCCCCAGCATGCCGGCGACGGCGCCGCCGATCCCTTCGTAGCTGAACTTCTTCGCATCCATGGCAGCCCTCCAAGCGATCGGGAACAACGACGATGCTCTCCCGCGGAAGGGCCGGATGCAATGACTCAAGCCGAGGAGGCGTGGGTCCTGTGGGGTTCGGTGGAGGTGAGGGGATTTGAACCCCTGACCCCTGCCGTGCGAAGGCAGTGCTCTACCGGGCTGAGCTACACCCCCGAGGCATCGAAGCGTAGCAGAGGGTCACGACGATCCCGGCGTGCTCAGCCTTCGTCGTCGCGGAACCGCTCGGCGTGACGGTCAAGAGCGTCGCGGATGTCGCGCTGGACGAACGCGATCGACAGATCACCGCGCGTCTTCTCGATGAGGGACCGAGCGACGTCGGTCGAGCGTCGCAGGTTCATCGTGATCGCGTCGGGGTAGTCCACGGTGACGAGGAGCCCGTACATCTCCTCCAGGTCGCCCAGCAATCGCTCCGCCTCGGCGACCTCGCCAACGCGCAGCAGGTCGAGGATGTGCCGCCGCCCCTCACCGATCGTCTCGGCCATCCCGTTCAGGTACGGGGCGTCACCGACCGCCAGATCCTCGGGGCGAGGCAACGGCTCCCCGGCGATCAGGGCGTAGGTGAGGTTGGCCTCGGCGAACTCCTTCTCGGCGTCGAGCAGGTAGCCGGCGTGTCGGACGTCGGCGTGGTCGCCGACACCGTCGACCCCCTCTCGTAGCGCTGCACGCGACGCCTCGATCAAGCCCTGGGCGACGTCGAGCTCCCCACGATGGACGGCGCGGATGGCGTTGGCCGAGGAACGGATGGATCGCCGTGCGGCGGGCAGGGCCTTCTCGCGTGCCGCCGTCTTGGCGTCGAAACGGGCGTGGAGATCCTCGGAGAGCGGGTCCAGGTCCACGTGCCTAGGCTCCGGCGGACGCCTGCTTGACCACGACGTGAACGGTGTCGCCCTCGCCCACGCTGCCGGTGCCGTCGAACGCGGGCCGGGCATGACCCTTCAGACCGTTCGCCGCGTGACGGACGGCGGCCGCGGGCGTGGCGCTCCGCGCGGGGGACGCAGCCGCCTCGCGAACCAGCTCTGCCCTCGAGGGCTCACGGCTCTTGATCGCGACCAACAGCCACACGTAGAGCAGCAACAGGACGCCGAACACGGCGCTCGCGATCCACACGGCGCGGAGCGGCGGCACGAGCCCGATCAACAAGGAAAGACCGAGCCCCTCAAGGAGGAAGACGAAGATGTGGCGGCGGCGCTCACGAGCGCGGGCCAGTTCGCGCTCGCGGGGCCTCATGAACCGTATCCCCTTGCGTGGGGTGACGATCCATCGCCCGCTCGTGCCGTGCACCTCTGCGCTCGCCAACAGCTCCATCCTGCGTTCGTGATCCGAGATGGTCCGCCGTTCGGACCGTGACCGTCCGATCGGGACCAGGACGACGATCCATATGATGGCGAAACCGCCGAGGAGCCACCACTGCACCGGCCAGCCTCCTGTCCGTCGAGCCCCGGTTTCGACACAACATCTAGGCTGGGCCAGGACGGTAGCACCAGATATGGTGTGACGGAACTACATCCGTGAGATCCGACGTGAACCCGGTCGCCGCGAGCTCAGGCGTCGGCGCGGTAGTCGCCGCTTTTCCCGCCGGTCTTCGCCAGCAGACGCACACCCTCGATGCGAGCGGCGCGATCGAACGCCTTCGCCGTGTCGTAGAGGGACAGCGCGGCGACGGCCGCGGCGGTCAGCGCCTCCATCTCGACGCCGGTGCGGTCGTGCGCGCGAACGGTTACCTCGACCCGGATACGACCCGCCGCGGCGTCGGGCTCGATCCGCACCTCGGCGCTGGTGACACGGATCGGGTGGCAGTGCGGCAGTAGCTCGGAGGTCTTCTTCACCCCGATCACCCCCGCGAGCTTGGCGCTCTCGATCGGCGAGCCCTTCTTCGTCCCCGCCACGAGCTGCGCGACGGCCTCGGCGGTCGCGACCAGCCAGGCCTCGGCGACGGCCTCGCGCGCGGTCTCGGCCTTCGCCCCGACGTCGACGATGCGCGTGACGCCGTCGCCGCCGGCCTGCGCGCTCGTTCCCATGCTCAGTCCTCCGAGGAACGGAACAGCAGGACCTTGACCGACTCGCCGGCGGACGCGACCACGGTTCCGGCGGGGATGACCGCCAGACCGTTGGCTCGAGAGATCGTCGAGATCAGGTTGGAGCCTCTCCCGCCCGTCGGCGTGGCCACCCACCCCTGGTCGCCACGGGTGACCTCGACGCGCGCGAACTGGGTCTTGCCTCGCGGTCCACGGACGTCCTCGGTGAGCGTCGCCGTGACCTCGGGACGCCCGAGGTTGGTCCTGCCCATCATCTTCAAGATGGCGGGGCGGACGAACACCTCGAACGAGACGAACACGCTGACAGGGTTGCCGGGCAACCCGAAGAAGGGCTTGCCTTCGATGGCGCCGAAGCCCTGGGGCATGCCCGGCTGCATGGCCACCTTGTAGAACTCGACGTCGCCACGGCGGAAGAACGCCGCCTTCACCACGTCGCGCTCGCCGACGCTCACGCCGCCCGAGGACACGAACGCGTCGGCCTGGAGCTCGTGGCTCAGCACGGTCTCCTTCAGGGCGTCGGGGTCGTCGCGGACGATCCCGGCGAGCACCGGCGTCGCGCCGGCGTCGCGCAGCGCGCCGAATAGCGTATAGGCGTTCGCGTCGCGGACCTGTCCGAACTCAGTGGTCTCGGTCGGGGGGATCAGCTCGTCGCCGGTCGACAGCACGATCACCCGGGGGCGCGGCCGCACGAGCGGATGCGGGACGCCCGCGTTCGCGAGGAGACCGAGCTCGGGGGCGCCAAGCCGCTTGCCGGCAGGCACCAGGACATCACCCTCGCGGACGTCCTCGCCCCTGGGGCGGACGTGCCGTCCGGCCGCCGGTTGTTCGAACAACCGGACGAGAGCCCCGTCCTCCTCGGCGTTCTCGATCGGCACGATGGCGTCCGCACCCGCCGGGATGGGCGCGCCCGTCGCGATCTTCACGGCCTCGCCGGCCCCGACGGTCGCGTCCGGCCGTTGCCCGATCATCGCGCGACCGACGACCTTGAGCTCGGTCGGCGAATCCGGTCCTGCGCCTTCGAGGTCGGCGGCGCGCACGGCGAAGCCGTCCATGCCCGAGGACGGGAACTCGGGCAGGTCGACACGGGCGATCTGGTCCTCGACGACGACACAGCCGTACGCGTCCGTCAGCGGGAGCGCGAGCGGCGGCAACGGATCGATCTTGGAAAGGACGCGCTCGCGGGCCTCGTCGACGGAGATAAGCCCCTCACCGGAGTCGTGGTCGTGCACGTGACCGTCACTCACGGGATCGAGTCTACCTGTGGCCCTCGGGCACGAAGGCGCGCTGGAGCGGCCGCTCGACGAAGCCGAGGGAGAGGTACAGCGCCGCGGCCGCGTCGTTGCGGATCGGCGTGCGGACGATCACGGTCGTCATCCCCTCGGCCGCGAACCTCCGGAGCCCCTCCTGCATCGCCATCGTCGCGAAGCCCTGACGGGCGTGCGAGGGGTGCGTCGCGACGGGCTCGAAGTTGCCCATCCTGCTCACGGTGTCGGGCCACGCGATGCAGCACGCCGCGGCTTCGCCGTCCTCGGTCTCGGCGACGAGGTCCCAGCCGAGCGGATAGAACGGCGACCCCATGAAGATCCGGTAGTCCTCGACGTAGCGTTCGAGCGGCCGGTCCGACCCGAACGCGGCGCGCTCGACCGACGCGCGCCCCGCCGAGTCGTCGTCGAAGCGCAGCGCGCGGACGCGCGACCGCGGGTGCGCGGGCGGGAGCCCCGCGAGGTCGTGCCAGAACACCCGCATGCCGTCATCGGCCGGCCCGTACCCGAGACGTCGGAGCCGCGCGACCGCGACGTCGTCGTCGTCGGCCAGGTAGCGGATCGGGGAGACCTCGCGCTCGCGCAACCACGCCTCGACCGCATCCTCGAACGCGTCTGCCCGTCGGTCGTCCAGCCACCGGGGTCGAACGAACGAACCGACGTCGCGCTCGTCGATCACTACCAACCCTTCGATACGCGCGTCCTCCTCCCAGACCGCAGCGCGCTCGGCGATGGCCTCGACCGGCGTCGGCGGCCACGAGAGCCACCACGTCACGTCGCCCGGATGGACGTAGGAGCGATCCGGAGCGAGCGAGAGACCTTCGGCGACGACCTGCCGCATGCCGCCGAGGTCGTCCCACGTCGCGAACGGACGCAGGCCGACGCTCATGACGGATCGTTCGGATGCATGAGGTCCTCGAGCCAAGCGCGGAACGCCGGGCCGATGTCCTCGCGCGCGAGGGTGAGCGAGACCTGGGCCTTCATGGCGTCGAGCGGGTTGCCGACGTCGAACCGGCCGCTCGAGAACGGCAGAGCGAAGACCGGCTCCTCGCGGGCCAAGATCGCGATCGCGTCGGTGAGCTGGATCTCGCCGCCCCTGCCGGGGGTCGTGCGCGAAAGCGCCTCGAAGAGCCCGGGCGTGAACACATAGCGGCCGATCACGGCCAGGTTCGAGGGCGCCTCCTCGGGTGCCGGCTTCTCGATGATCGAGGCGACTCGGACCAGGTCGCCGTCGCGCTCGCCGAGCCCGACGCAGCCGTACATCGCGATCTCGCGAGCGCCGACCTCCATCGCGGCGATCACCGAGCCTCCGGTGCGCTCGGCCTCGTCGATCATCCGCCGGAGCAGCGACACCGCCGGATCGATGAGGTCGTCGCCGAGCAGCACCGCGAACGGCCGGTCCCCCACCAGGGGCGCGGCCTGAGCGACGGCGTGCCCGAGCCCGAGCGCCTCCTCCTGCACGACGAACCGGACCGCGTCGACGGTGGCCCTTCGGACGAGCTCGAGCTCGTGGGTCTTGCCCTTGGCCTCGAGCGCGGCCTCGAGCTCAAGCGCAGGCGCGAAGTGGTCGCGCAGTGCGTCCTGACCGGGTCCGATGACGACGATCACGTCGTCGCATCCGGCCCCCAAGGCCTCCTCGACCACCAGCTGGATCGCGGGCGTGTCGACGACCGGCAGCAGGCCCTTGGGCTGGACCTTCGTGGCGGGCAGGAACCGCGTCCCGAGCCCCGCCGCCGGGATCACCGCGGTGTGGACGGTCATGGCGCGCGAGTCTATCGGCGCCCAGGCCTGCGCGAAGCAGGCCGGCGGGAAGGCACCCCAGCGTGAGCCAGGTCGTCACGATGCCGCCGGTACACTGCTCCGGTCATGCCCACCTACGAGTACGCGTGCAAGGCGTGCGGTCACGTCTTCGAGATCGTGCAGAAGATGAGCGACGACCCGCTCGTGATCTGCCCCGAGTGCGGCGGCGATCTGCGGAAGGTCTTCGCGCCGCCGGCCATCTCGTTCAAAGGGTCGGGCTTCTACGCGACCGACCACGGGAAGAAGTCGAAGCCCGCCGAAGGGTCGGAGTCCAAGGGGGGCGACGCGAAGAAGAGCGAGCCGAAGAGCGAGCCGAAGAGCGAGCCGAAGAGCGAGGCCAAGGGCGAGGGTGGGTCGTCGACGCCCGCGAAGAAGGAGGGCCCCACGTCGTGACGACGGCCGAGATCGGTGTGTTCGGCGGCTCGGGGTTCTACGCCTTCCTCGAGGACCCCGAAGAGGTGACGCTCGACACGCCCTACGGCGCGCCCAGCGCCCCCTTCACGATCGGCACCGTCGGTGGCCGCCGCGTGGCCTTCCTGCCGCGTCACGGCCGCGACCACGAGCTTCCTCCCCACCGCGTGCCGTACCGCGCGAACGTGTGGGGCATGAAGGAGCTCGGGGTCACGCGCCTGTTCGGACCGAGCGCCGCGGGGTCGCTCCGCCGCGACATCCCGCCGCGCACGTTCGTCGTGTCCGACCAGGCCATCGACCAAACGAGGTCGCGTGAGAGCACCTTCTACGACGGACCGAAGACCGTGCACGTCTCGTTCGCCGACCCGTACTGTGAGACCATGCGGCAGACGCTCGTGGACGCGGCTGCGGAGCTGCAGATCCCCCATCGCGACGGCGGGACCATGGTCGTGATCGACGGCCCCCGGTTCTCGACGCGCGCCGAGTCGAAGATGTTCGCGCAGGCCGGCGGCGACGTGATCGGCATGACCCAGTTCCCCGAGCTGACCCTCGCGCGGGAGCTCGAGCTCTGCTTCGCGAACGTCGCCCTGGTCACCGACTACGACGTCGGCGTCGACGACATCCCGCCGGTCTCGCACCACGAGGTGCTGAAGGTCTTCGGCGAGAACATCGAGGCGCTCCGCGATCTGCTGTTCGCGGCCATCCCGAAGGTTCCCGACACGCGCGATTGCCCGTGCGCGACGGCGCTCGCCGGGAGCAGCTGAGGTGGGTCGCGAGCTGGTGCGGGTGGAGCTGTCGTTCGTCACCGAAGAGGACCCGGCGCAGCTCGGCGAGCGGATCCGCGAGGCCGTGGGCATGATCGTCGGGCGCGACCTGCTCGAGGAGTTCCGCGTGCGCACCATGCCGATGGACGTCACCAAGAAGGAGCATCTGCGCTCGGTCGACTGACGTGATGCGCGTCACGGTTCAGGTTCGTGCCGCGACGTAGCGTCCCCGCATGTTCTCGTGGCGCCGGAAGCTGCCCACGTCATCGAAGGTGGCGTTCCTCGCCGCCGGCGTGTGCGCGGTGACCGCGTTCGTGCTCGTCCAGGCCCAGGTCGCGCGCGGCCGCGACGCCGGCCTCGGTCCGACCGTCGGGGTCGTGGCGGCCGCGCGCGACCTGCCCGCCGGGGTCACGCTGACCGCACAGGATCTGACCGTCATCGACCTGCCGTCGTCGCTGGTCCCCGCCGGGGCGTACGCCGGTGGCGTCGAGGTGCCGGCGGTCACCACGATCACGCCGTTCCGCGGTGGCGAGCCGCTCACCGACACCCGTCTGGCTCAGGCCGGCGGCGAGCTGACCGCTTCGGTCCCACCCGGGATGGTCGCGTTCACGCTGGTCCCCGACCAGGCTCCGGCCGGCATCGGCCCGGGCGACCGCGTCGACGTCTACGCCACGTACGCGACCGCGCGCCCCTACACCGCGGTCATCGCGACCGACGTCGAGGTCATCGCGACGAGCCTGGCCCCGGGAGATGTCGCGGGCGGCGGTGGCCCGGGCGGCGGTGGCGCGGGCGCGCTCACCGTGATCACCGATCCGTTCACCGCGCAGGACCTGGCCCGCGCCGACGCCACCGCGACGGTCGCGGTGGCGGTCCGCGGGTTCGTCCCCCTGGGCCTGACACCCGACGGCTAACATCTGCGGACCTCTCACCCGAAGGACCGCGAACGGTGTCGATCTGGCAGGCCATCATCCTGGGACTCACCCAGGGCGCGAGCGAGTACGCGCCGATCTCGAGCTCGGGCCACCTGATCCTCGTGCCGTGGCTGTTCGACTTCCCGATCGTCCGCGACCCCGCGCTCAACAAGACCTTCGACGTGGCGCTGCACATGGGCACGCTCCTCGGCGCGCTCATCTACTTCCGTCACGACCTGGCTCGCTACATGGTGGCGTGGTTCCGATCGGTGAAAGCGCGCTCGATCGAGGGGACCGACCAGCGCCTGGCCTGGGCGCTCGTCGTGGGGACGATCCCGGCCGTCATCGTCGGCGCGGCGTTCGAGGACGTGATCCAGGAGAACCTCAGCCAGCCGTGGCTGATCGCGGTGATGTTCGTCGTGTTCGGCGTCATCCTGTGGCTGGTCGACAAGGTCATGCGGAGCGACCGCGTGCTGGATTCGATCGAACCGCGGACCGGGCTGTACCTGGGGGTGGCGCAGGCGCTCGCGCTGCAGCCCGGCGTCTCACGGTCGGGGGTCACCATGACGGCCGCGCGGTTGATCGGGCTCGATCGCGAGTCCTCGGCGCGCTTCTCGTTCCTGCTGTCGATCCCGGTCGTGATGGGCGCCGGTCTGTTCAAGTCCGTCGGCCTGGTGCAGGACGGGTTCGGAGGCTACGGCGCCGAGTTCTTCTGGGGGTTCGTCGCGAGCACGGTGAGCGGGTTCGTCGTCATCGCGTTCCTGCTGCGCTACCTGAAGGGACACTCGTACGTGATCTTCCTGTGGTACCGGCTTGGGGTCGCCGCGCTCGCGTTCGTGCTGATCGCGACCGGCGTCCGCGACGCGACGGTATGAGCATCGGCCGCGCGACCGTTCACCCCGTCGGGGT
>CAZZND010000014.1:6994-30365 GCA_964655465.1 uncultured Actinomycetes bacterium | reverse complement strand
GCACGAAGCGCATCGTCCTCGTGGGCGGTCGGCAGACCGAAGACGGCCACCACCGCGTCTCCGATGAACTTCTGCACGCGACCACCATGCCGCTCGACCGCCGAACGCATCTCGGTGAAGTAGCCGTCGAGGATCGGACGGAGCACCTCGGGGTCGTGCTGTTCACCAAGGGTCGTGGACCCCACGAGATCGCAGAACAGGGCGGAGACGATCTTGCGCACCCCACCAGACGAGGCGGACGCGCCGAGGAGCGTCGCGCACCCGTTACAGAACTTCGCGCCGTCCGGGTTCTCGGTACCGCAGGCCGAGCAGTTGAGCACGGGAGATGCTATCCCGCGTGCCCAGCCGACGCATCTGGTCTACGTCTGCGCATCAGGTCTCGATGGCGACCGCCAGAAGACGCCGGCGCGGGAGGACGAACTAAAGCAGATCAGGCAACACTTTGGGCAACATCAACGCCGACAGAAATGTGAAACCGCTGGTCGCGGGAGCCTTGATACGGCGCAGTACCCAGTGCTAGAGTGCCGTTGGGCCGCAACATATCTGGGCTGTACCGCGATCACTTCAAGCACGAGGACGAGGGCGCGAGCCCGAAGATAGCAAAGCGCCTCGAAGACATGGTCGGCCCCGTCCGAGATGACCGCCGGATGAGGGCAGGCGACCCCTGGCCACCGACAGTTCCCGGCGGCGAGGGTCACGACCCTGATCAACCTGCGTACGGTCCCCAGTCGACGAACTCCTCGATCGCTGGGGTATCCGTCACCTGCGTGAGACCCGTGCCGTCGAGCCGGGCGGTGAAGATGTCCTCTTGGTAACCGGTCGACTTCGAGAGCATCGTGAACACGATGCGCATACCATCCGGGGACCATCCCGGGTGCTTGGCGAAGGAGCGGCCCAGACCCGTGACGATCGGGATCTGCGCCAATCCTGTGCCGTCTGGATGGATCACGAAGAGGTTGCCATTTAGATTGTTGAAGAGGATCCACTGGCCGTTCGGGGACCAGCTGCCACCGCTGCCCGAGAACCCCCACGAGGTGATCCGACGCAGGTTCGTGCCATCAACGTCCACGACGAAGAGCGCGCCGGCTTCCTCTCCTGGTGTCTGAGGCTTTGAGTTCGTGCGCAGGAACACCATCCTCGAACCGTCGGGCGAGTAGTCGCCAGGGAAGTCGAACATGTCGAACGGGTTGTCCGTGATGCGGACGAGGTCTCCGCCGCGGGAGGCGACGTCGATCGTGTAGATCCCTAAGACCTGGGGATCGTCTTCGTTGAACCCTTCGAGGGCGACGCGGGATCCGTCTGGTGACCATACGCCGCATCCGAGGGCCAACTCCCGGTCCTTCCAGGCATCGAGCGTTTTGAAGCCGGTTCCGTTCGGGTCGATGGTCGCCGGCCTGAGCGGGTCCGAGCGCGGGCGCGAGGGGGGGCCGCCGACCAGCAGGATCTTGCTCCCGTCCGGTGACCACCGCGGGCACTCGGCCTCATCGGGTAGGAGCTGCACCTCGCCGCTTCCGTCGGCGTTCGACGTGAACACTAGGGAATTACCGATCGCCGGATCGCCCCACCGGTAGACGATCCTTCCGTTCAGACCCGGGACCTTTGACTGAGCTTGCCCAGCGACCGCGAGCAGAGCCAGCAGGGACATCAGTGCGACGGTCAACAGCGCTGTGAGTCGTTTCATGGCGACGCCTCTCTCTGCGGGGCTTAGACGGGACATCTGTTCGCGCATCCTCAGCTCACCCTCGTGAACGGGAAGCTCGCGTACAGCGTTGTGGAGAAGGGTGCGTCGAACCCGCTGCACTGCTTCACGACCTGCAGCGTGAGCCGATCTCCTTGTACGCGGTACGTGTACGTCCCGACGCAGCCCGCCCCGATCAACTGCAGGGAACCATCCCCGAGCAACTCGTAGGTGCGCAGGTCGCCCTGGATGACCCCATCGTCGCCGGTCTCGAACTCGGCGAACGCCCCTGCCCGGAGCTTGATCGTGATCACCGCGGACGTGGTGGCGCCGTCGCCGAGCTGCGTGAAGAACGCCTTCCCTTCTCGTTCAGAGCCCCCCGCCGCCTCGAACGCGCTCACGATGTCTTCCTGAGAGAGCGGCCCCGTTTTCCACTTCCCCTCGAGCGGATCGGTTGGCGCGCCGGCCGGCGTCGAGGCAGCTGCGGCGGTGGCTCCATCGCGGACGACGCTCGGGCTCTCCGAGGTACAGGCGGCCCCCGTCACGACCAGCAGAGCGGCGGCCAGGATCCCTGAGGTTGCCTTCATGAGCTCAGCCCTCCCGTTGCGAAGGGAACCGAAGGCATCCCCTTCAGGCAAGTGGTGTCGGGTGGCGAGGTCGGATCGCGTATCCACGCGTTGCGGATCTCGATCGGGCAGTCAGTGTGACCCAACGTGTTGTGCGTCTGACCCGGCACCTCGACGACCCAGGCCCGACCGAATGTCCCCGCAGCTTCGCGCGACGCCACCGCCTGGCTGAAGGCATCGAACTGACCTGGCAGGATAAGCAGCGGCACGTCGGTGGCAACGGGCTCGTGGACCGAGGGCTCGCCCGGCGGCACGTCCCAAGATGCGCAGGCCTCGACGTAGGGATCGTGCGCGAAGACCTCGCCGAACGCGGGAGCGTCGGCGGTCCGGGCGGCGACGTCCGAGTGATCCATGAACGGCACCTCGTCACGGCACAGCACCGTCAGGTAGCTGCCGAGGCTGAAGCCCTCCTGCGGCACGCACAGCGGGTGATAGCCGGCGCAGAACAGACGGCCGCCCGCGACGATCGTCGCCAGATCGCGCGTCATCCTCCCGTCGGCCGCGGCGGCGATCATGGCCGGCAGGCGCGTCAGATGCTGGGGACCGTCGCCGGACAGGGTGAACCGGGCGGCTCGCAGGAGCTTGGCGTCGTCGAGCGTGACGTCGACCCGGTGACGTAGCGGGTTGCGGAACGATCCGTGGATCGGTGCCCGTTCGAGACGAGCCAGGGCATCCGCCCACGTCGACTCCAGGTCCGGGTAGGTCTCGGAGCATCCGCGGTCGGCGTCACAGGCGCGGAAGAGCTGCTCCAGGGCGGACCGGGTGTCCTCGATCCCCCCGCTCACCTCGTCGACCTGTGGGAACTGGGGCGAGTCCAGAAACGCGGCACGGACGCTGCCGGGGAACCGGCGGAGGTACTCGAAGAGATAGCGCGAGTTGGTTCCGTAGCTGTTCAGGTAGTACCACTGGTCCAGCCCCAGCGTGATCCGGAGGTCCTCCATGTCCTGCGCGACGGACGCCACGTCGTAGTCGGCCGGGTCGACACCGGCGGCGGCGAGCCGTTCCCGGCACGCGATCACGGCATCGAGGAAGCTCGAGAGCACACCGGGATCTCCGCTTAGCCGGTCGGCGACGTCGGCCTCATCGAGGCCCTCCGCCTCCGGGCAGGCGAGCGTCGGCCGCGAGTGGCCGATCCCGCGCAGGTTGAGCGAGTACCCGATGCTGTTCAAGCGGGTGACGCCGTTCGCGGTGTCGCCGATGCCGGTCACGCGGCCGAGGTCGGAACCGAATCCCGAACCGACGTGCGAGGCGGGCGGCGCCTCGCCGGCCGGGTAGACCTCGGTCACGAACAGCTGCACCGTCCCACCCTCCGGATCGGATCGGTCCGCGAGGACGGTGAGGTACCCACAGCGGTGGCGGGTGAACATCTGGATCTCGACGTCTCTCGGGCACTCCACCACCCACTCGATCGTGGGGCGGAAGGAGCGCTCGGCCGGCGTCGTATCACCGATGCAGCCGACGAGCAGCAGGATGCCGGCGAACCCCGCCGCGACGGTCCGGCTCCTCCGCACGTCACGCCGCCCGCTCGAACGGCGCGGTCTCGTAGTTCACGGTCTGCGCCAGGTTCTCGCCGAGCAGGTCGCCGTCAGATCGCGTGAGCCGGGCCATCCGTCGAACTCCTTCGTCGTCCTCACCCATCAACAGACGCGAGGCAGCCGCCCGGTTGACGTTGTCAGGGAACGGCCCGCCACGATCCGGAGGTGAACAGCTCCACCCGTGCCCGGCAGGGGTCGTTCAGCGCCTCGAACGTGAGCGTGTCGCCCGAGCGGATCCATCGGTACGTCCCCGGCGGCGAGCCGAACGAGCAGACGTCGCCGAGGAGGGCGGTGCGGAACCGCTCTCCCTCCACCTGGAACAGGCTTCCGGACAGCACGCCCGTGAACCCGTCCGGGGCGGCGACCCTCATCGTCCCGTCGGCCCGAAAATCGATCGACCACCGCCCTACCATGCCCTTCGCGGCCATCGACGGCGACCCGGAGACGCGCCTGGCGAACGTCCCGGTGAGCGCCTGCGCGTCCGGCGCAACCGTGGGCGGTGAGGGCTGGGCGGGCTGGTCCCGCCGCAGGTCCCGCACCGCATCGAGCGCCTGCGGCCCGAGCGCGATCGCGGCGATCGTGGCCGCCGTCGCCGCCAGGCCGATCGCCGCACGTCGCACACGAACGCGGCGCCGGGTGCGGACGACGACGCTGCCGAGGAGCCGGTCGACGTCGGGATCGAGCACGTCGGCGTTCCTTTGCATCCCTTCGCGCAGGCGACGTTCAACGGGCATCTTCACCCACCTCCTCTCCGAGGACGCCGGCCAGCCTCTCCCTCGCACGATGGAGGTGGACCTTCACGCTACCCTCGCCGATCCCTAGGATGTGCACGATCTCGGCGATCGGACGGTCCTCGAAATAGAACAGCACGACCGCCGCGCGCTGCATCGGGGACAGGCCTGCGATCGCCCGTGCCACGTCGAGGTCCGGCACCTCCTCGACTGGCGGGGGGACATCGGAGCGTTCGAGGATCCCGCGCATACGTTCGCGCTTCACCGTCCGGACCGCGAGCCGGATCGCGACGCGCCGGACCCACGCGTCCGGTCGTTCGTAGCGCGACACCTTCTTCCAGTGCGCGAGGAGCTGGATGAAGGCCTCCTGCGTGATGTCTTCGGCCCGGCCCCGGTCGTGCAGGATCAGGAAGACGGTCCGGGCAACCTGAGGGAACTCGGCACGAAAGAACCACGCGTACTCGAGTTCGGCATCGCTCATCGCACGTCTCCAGCGGTGCACCGGTACCGGTTCCGTCCTACCTCACACAGACCGGAGAGCGCAAGCGGGTTGACACCCCCCTCCCTGATGTGCAGCAGTGAGGAGTGCTACGTGGCTACTTCAAGCACGAGGACGCGAGCGCGTCACTGAAGATGGCGAAGCGGCTCGAAGAGATGTTGGGCTCCACCACCTAAGGGGCCTGGTTAGCCTCCGAGTCTGGCGACCGCGGCGGGGATCGCTTTGGCACGCAGGCGAACGAGGGCCTCGCGCCGGGCGGTCGCGGCCTCTTCCTTGAGGCCCCGGACGTCCAAGGCATCGGCGAGCGTGAGCAGCGCGTCCGCGTGGTCGAGCACGAGGTCGGTGGATCCCACGAGCTCGAGGCCCCGCCTCGCGGCGACCTCGGCGTCGGCAGCCGATCCTCGGAGCAGCAGGGCTCGCGAACGCAGCAGGCTGCGTTGGATCAGGCTCTGGCGATCGGGGACGGGAGCGGATGCGTCGAACGCGTCGGCGAGCCGGAGGAACTCCTGCGGCCGGTCCTGCGCGCCGACGGCGGCGCACAACGAGCCGTCGAGCGTGGAGACCCACCAGATGTCGCCGAGCGCTGTCAGCACGTCTCGCGCCTCGCGAAGCCTCCTCTCGCCGCCCTCGGCGTTCCCGACCCAGGTCTCCACACTCGCTATCACGAGCGCATGGGCTGCACCGAGCCAGCCGAGTCCGTTGCGATCGATGAGCTCGCGCCATCGCCGTTCGTGCTCGAGGAAGCCGGACTCGTCGCCCGCGGCGAGCGAGCCGATCGCCATCAGGGCATGGCCTGCGCTTCCGGAGATCGGCTCGTCGAGGGCGAATAGCTGTTCCTCGGCTAGCACGGCGAATCGATCGAAGGGAAGAGGTCCGCCGACAGCGGTGCCGACGACGTCGCCGGCGGCCTGGGCGGATTCTCGGAAGCGTCCGGAAGCGAGGCCATGTCGAAGAGCTCGGAGCGTCCACTCGTGGGCTCGCGCGGCGCGCCCACGCATCGTCTCCAGATACTCGATCGCGATCGCCGCCTCGGCGAGCCCGACGTCGTCATCCGGTTCGAGGGCATCGGCCAAGGCCTCCGCCTCCATGATCGCGGCGTCGATCTCCATCTCGGTGGGCGAGCGGTAGACGAGGTTCGACAGCAGCTGGATGGTCGCGCGTAGGGCGTCGCGCTCCGACCCGGCGGCGCGACTCTGCTCCACAGCCTTCGAGAGCAGGGCCTCCGTCTCCTCGGGTCGGCCCGTCTCCGTCAAGGCGACCCCCAGGTTGGGAAGCAGGTCGAGGCGGCGTGGGTCTCGCTCCGGCAGGAGCACCGCCGCGCGGCCGAGCAGATCGCGGGTCGTGATGAGGTCAAGGCCGGCGAAGGCGCGCGATCCCGCGGCGGCGAACAGCTCGCCCGCGCGCGCCGAGAGGGCCGCCGAACGTTCGTCGCGCATGCCGAGCTCCTCACGCAGATGCAGAGCGCGCTCGAGGTGCCGCGCGACCAACTCCTCGACGTCTGCCTGATCCGCGTCCTCCCCCAACAGCCAATCCGCGAGCTGCTCGTGGAGCTCCGCTCGCAGCCCCTTCGAGAGGCCTCGATAGGCCGCCTCGAGGACGAGAGCGTGCGCGAAGCGCCACCGACCTCCGGCCTCGTCCTCCGGCTGCACGAGACCGCTTCGGTCCAGGGATCCGATCGCCACCGCAACCTCGTCGGGTCTCACCTCCGGCGCGAGAGCACGCAGGGCCGCGGTTCGGAAGCGGCGGCCCTCGACGGACGCTCGCTCGAGGATCAGACGTGGCACGGGATCGAGGCGGTCGAGCCGCGCGGCGAGGAGCGCCTGCAACGTCCCGGGGATCTCGACCTCGGCATCCCCGGATCCCGTCCACACGCCGTCGACGAGGAGCCCTTGGTCCGCCAGCATCGCCGTGAGCTGCTCCAGGTACAAAGGGTTCCCCTCGGCCGTCTCGCAAACCCGGTCGACGACGGACGCGGGAACCTGCCGCCCGAGCAGGAGCTCGGCGACCCGCCTGGTGTCACCTGCTGAGAGCGGTGGAAGGGTCGTCGTGACCGCCCGTGGCTTGCCGGCGGCCCAGTTAGGGCGCTGTTCGAGGAGCTCGGGCCTCGCGAGGCATAGGAAGAGCACGGGACCGTGCGCGCGGTCGACGACCGCGTCGGCCAGGTCGAGCATCGGCGGCTCTGCCCAGTGCACGTCCTCGAGCATCACGACGAGCGGCCGCTCGGAGGCGAGGACCTCGAGCAAGCGCCGCACCGCCCATGCGGGGTCGGCGCCGAGCGCCTCGCCGACCCCGAGGAACTGCGCGAGCCGGTCCGCGACCGAAGCACCGTCGGGCTGTTCGGCCATCCGCTCGCGGAGCGCCGCCGCGACCTCTTCAGCGTCGCCCGAGGGTCGGCCGGCCGCCTGCGAGAGCAGTTCGACGAGCGGTGCGAACGTGACTCCCTCACCGTAGGAGGGGGTCTGTCCGACGAGGACCGTCGCCCGTTCATGGACCTCGGCCGCGAACGCGGCGGCCAGCCTCGACTTCCCCACGCCGGGGGGAGCCAGGATGGTGACGAGCACGCTCGCGTGGGCAGCGATCGCGTCCCCCAGCGCCTCTTGGAGCATCTTCACGTGGCGGTCGCGCCCGACGAACGGGGTCGTGTTCCTGGCCGCCACCGCATGAACCGTCCGCACGAGCCAAGCCGGCAACGGTTCGGCCTTGCCCTTGGCGTGCAGCGGCTCGACGGCCTCGGCCGCGACCGCGTCGCGCACCAGGCGCCAGGTCGGCTCCCCGATCAGCACCCCGCCGGGCTCGGCAGCCGATTGCAGGCGGGAGGCGGTGTTCATCGCGTCGCCGATGATGGGCTTGTCACCGCCCGGCACGAGCACCTCGCCCGTGGTGATCCCGATCCGGGCCGCGAGCGGGATCGGGGAGGCCTCGTTCAGCGCCTCCAGGCCCGCGTGCATCTCGACCCCAGCGCGCACGGCTCGGAGCCCGTCGTCCTCGTGAGCCACCGGCAGGCCGAAGATGGCAACCACGGCGTCGCCGATGAACTTCTCGACCTGGCCGCCGTGGCGCTCGACCGTCGAACGCATCTCGGTGAAGTAGCGGTCGAGCACGGGGCGGAGCACCTCGGGGTCATGCGTTTCACCGAGCGTGGTCGAGCCGACCAGATCGCAGAACAAAGCCGTGACGGTCTTGCGGAGCTCGCGAGGGGTCGCTGACGGGCCGAGCGATGCGGCGCACGCCATGCAGAACGATGCCTCACCTGGGTTCTCCTTCCCGCAGCTCGAGCAGATGAGCACGGCCGATGCTATCCCGCGCCACATCGCCGACGCACCTCGTCGACGCGCGAACCGCCCGGGGCGCCCGCGACGACAGGGGGATGAACGTATCCGAGAGGGGGGGTTCCCATGCATGTGTCCAAGCGGATGGCGGTCACGACCGTGCTCGCGATCGCCGTCGCAACCGGAGCGGTGGTGGCCAGAGCAGGCGACGGGGCGGGTGCGCGGGAGGCGCGTGCGACGCTTCGCGATGCCTCCGGCGCGGTCCTCGGGACGGTCTGGCTCCAAGAAGCGGCCGGTCAGATCAACGTGCGAGCGGTGGTGTCGGGGTTCGCGCCGGGGTTCCACGGGTTCCACATCCACGCTGCCGGGATCTGTGACCCGAGGATCCCGACCGGCCAGACCAGCCCGTTCACGTCCGCGGGCGGTCACTTCAACCCGAGCGGCGCGACGCACGGCGCGCACGCGGGCGACCAGCCTTTGCTGCTGGTCAACAGCGACGGCACGGCCATGGCTAGGTTCGCGAGCGATCGATACACGATCGCCAGCCTGTTCGATGCCGACGGCAGCGCGTTCATCGTGCACGCGGCGCCGGACAACTACGCGAACATCCCGACCCGCTACGTGGCGGCCGGCGTGGCCGGGCCGGATGCATCGACCCTCGCCACCGGCGACGCGGGCAGCCGGGTCGCATGCGGCGTGATCCAGCGGTAGCGTCGCCACGATGCGTTTTGACCTGTCCGGTCGAACCGTCCTGCTGACCGGGGCCGCGGGTGGGATCGGCGGCGAGCTGGCACGCCAGCTCGCCGCCGCCGGCTGCCGTCTGGTGCTGACCGACGTCCGTGGCGACGCACTCCATCGACTCGCCGGCGGCCTCCCGGCGAGCTGCGTCGCGCTGGAAGCCGATATCACGGATCTCGCACGGATGCAGGAGGTCATCGACGCGGCGATCGAACGCTTCGGCTCGGTCGACGTGGTCGTCGCGAACGCCGGAACGATCGCGCTCGAGAGCAGCCTGGCGATCGCGCCCGCTGATTTCGACCGAGTGATCGACGTCGATCTCCTGGGGACCTGGCGAACGATCCGGGCGTCCCTGCCGGCGGTGATCGCGGCACGAGGCTACGTGCTCTGTGTGTCGTCGCTCGCCGGCGAGGTGCAAGGACCCCTGTACGCCTCGTACAACGCGAGCAAGGCCGCCACGCGGGCGTTGGCGAACACGCTTCGGCTCGAGCTGCAAGGTCTCGGCGTGGACATCGGCGTCGCGCTCCTGATGTACACGGACACCGAGGTCGCGCGGATCGCCGTCGACCACTGCGCGCGTTCCCTACCCGGATTCCGCCCGATGAAGCCTCGACCGGTGGCGGCCACCGCATCGGATCTGGTGCGAGCGATCGAGCGTCGCTCACGTCGCGTGTTCATCCCCCGGGCCGGCCGACTCATGACGGTGGCGCCGGACTTCTGGCAGAAGCGCCTCGAGGGGTTGGCGCGTCGGAAGCGCTGGGCCCAGCTGATCCATGACCCCTCCGGGGACGCTCCTTGACGGCCCACGCTTCCAGGAGGTCGGATGGGCGCGTGAACCGATCGTGACGGTTCCCGCGACAGAGGGGCAGTGTGGGGATACCGCCGGACATCGACGACACCGAGCTCCTTGCCGCGGTCGCGGACAAGGACCGTGAGGCACTGCGGCTGCTGTACGACCGCCACGCGACGTGGCTCGTGCTGCGCCTGACGCGACGGTGCGCCGACCCCCAGATCGTGGAGGAAGTCGTGCAGGACACGTTCGTGGCGGTGTGGAAGGGCGCGCGGCGTTTCCGCGGCGAAGGCGACGTTGCCGCCTGGATCTGGGGCATCGGGATCAGGCGGCTCATCGACCGTCTGCGACGCCACCCCGCGCCGATCCCACTGGCGGTCGAAGGGGACGCGGTGCTCGTCTCTGCTGAGGAAGAGGTGCTGCTCGGCGTGGAGCACGGGGACCTCGGCACGGCGCTCAACCGCCTGTCCCCCGAGCTTCGCGCGGTCGTCCAGGCGACGGTCCTTGACGGACTCACGACACGGGAGGCGTCGCACCTCTTGGGGATCCCTCAGGGCACGGTGAAGACACGGATGATGCGCGCGAAACGAGAGCTTCGGGAGGCGCTGGCATGACCTGGCACGCGGACACGCAGATGCTGCAGCGCTACGCCGCGGACACGCTGGACGACGCCCACGCGTACTCGCTGGAAGCGCATCTGCTGACGTGCGGACGCTGCCGCGCCGGCATCGCGATCGCCGACCGAGAGCGGCTCGATGACATGTGGGACGGCATCGCGGCGGCGGTCGATGCCCCGGCACCCGGTCCGGTCGAACGCGGGCTTCTGGTGCTCGGCGTGCGCCAGCACATCGCTCGGCTCCTCGCGGCAACGCCTTCGCTCCGAGGCTCATGGCTGGGTGCCGAGGCGTTCGTCCTGGGCCTCGCGGCGCTCGCGGTGAGGGCGTCCGATGGCACGCCACGGGAGAGCGCCGCCCTCATCGCGTTCCTGACCCTCGCGGCCCTGTTGCCGGTCGCAGGCGTCGCGATCGCCTACGGTCCGGGCGTCGACCCGACCTACGAGGTGGGACTCGCGTCGCCGATGCGGAGCTTCCGCCTGCTGCTCATCCGATCGGTCGCCGTGCTCGGGACATCGATCGCCCTGGCGACGGCTGCGGCGGTCGCGATCCCCGGGCTCCCGTGGATCTCGGCCGCGTGGCTCCTGCCATCGCTCGGGCTCACGCTCGCGACGCTGGCGCTGTCCACCTACGTCCGGCCGGTCACGGCAGCCATCGCCGTCGCGGGGACGTGGTCGCTGATCGTGACCTCGGCGGCGTACCGCGTGCACGACGGGTTCGCGGTGTTCCGCGGGGCCGGGCAGGTGTGGTTCGTGTTCATCATCGCGCTCTCGGTAGCGCTGCTCGCAGCCCGCCGAAGCGCATTCGAGCAGGAGGCTGGAACGTGAGTGTTCCCACGGTTGAGGTCGTCGGCATCGAGAAGTCGTACCTGCGCACGCGCGCTCTGTCCGGCATCTCCTTCGACACCGGTGCAGGCATCACCGGGTTGCTCGGCCCGAACGGCGCGGGCAAGACCACCTTGCTGCGCATGATGGCCACGGTGCTGGCGCCCGATGCGGGCGACCTCCGGCTGCTCGGATGGGATCCACGCAAGCCCGACGAGCGGCTCGCGATCCGCCGCCGGCTCGGGTACATGCCGCAGGAGCCCGGGTTCCACAAGAGCTTCACCGCGTTCGAGTTCGTGGACTACGTCGCGATCCTCAAGGAGATGGTCGACACGAAGGCTCGCCACGACGAGGTGCGTCGCGTCCTGACGCTGGCTGGGCTCGAAGGGGTGATGGGCCGGAAGATCAAGGCCCTCTCGGGCGGGATGCGCCGGCGCCTCGCCATCGCGCAGGCGTTCCTCGGCGATCCCGATCTGCTGATCCTGGACGAGCCGACCGCGGGCCTGGACCCCGAGCAGCGCCTTCGCTTCCGCGAGATCGTGTCCGAGCGTTCGGAGGACCGCACGGTCATCTTGTCGACGCACCAGACCGAGGACGTGGCGGCGCTCTGCCCCCGCGTGGTCGTGATGAACGAGGGTCGCGCCCTGTTCGACGGCACGCCGCAGGAGCTCGCCGCGGTCGCTGAGAACCGGGTCTGGCTGGCCGGCGAGCGGGCCCCTGGGGCACGGCTGTCGTGGCGAACGGGCGACGGCGCCCACCGCAACATCGGCGACGCACCTGCAGGCGCCGACCTGGTGGAACCCACGGTGGAGGACGGCTATCTACTGCTGGTCGGGCAGGGCGCGTTGGACGAGGAGGCCGCGTGATGCTGGCCGGCGCCCGGACCGCCGCACGCGAGGCGAGGGCCGTCGCGATCCCTCCCGTCCTGGCTCGTCCACGCTTCGACGTCGTTCGCGCGCTGGGGAGCGTCGAGACCAGGAAGCTGCTTCTGCATCCCGCGTTCCTCGCCGGCCTGGGCCTGGCGGGGTTCCTCGTCCTGGTGTCCACGGGCGGCGGGTTCATGGCCTCCGAAGACGGCGGCGACCCGACCTATCTCGGCGCCGTGGCCGTGATCAGCATCGGGATCGGTCTCTTCATGGCGACCCCCCTGGGGACGAACGCCTGCGCGCTGCGGACGGATCGCTCCGGGCTCAGGGAGCTCTACGGCTCGCTCCCTTCGGTCCCGGAGACCCGAACCGCAGCGCTGCTGCTGGGCATCGTGCGCGGACCGGTGCTGTTGACGGTGGCGGTCGCGGCCGTCGCGTACCCGGTCCTTCGGGCGGTCCCCGACATGAAGGAGAACGTCGACCTGGCGCTGCTGGCGCAAGCGCCGCTCACGACGCTCGCCCTCGGCGCGATGGGCGTAGGAGTCGCACGCTGGCTGCGTCACCCCATCGGCGGACCGCTCATCATCGTCGCGCACGTCTTCACGCCGCTCATCTGGGGGTTGCCGTGGATCGCGCCGGACGACTTCCAGATGGGATGGCACTACGGGTACCTCGCGGCCCAGATCGCGTTGTGGGTCTTCATCGCCTTCGCCGGGGACCGGCGCCGGGCCCGTGCGCTGATCGTCCCGGCGTTCGCCTTGGTGCTCGTCGTGGTCTGCGCCGCCCAGCAGATCCCGGAGGGAGGCCTCGCGTGAGGCGAGGCGGGATCGCGCAAGCCTCGCTGGCCGTGCGACCCACCGCGCGGACCATCCGATGGGCGCTCCTGGCGTTGACCGCCGCGATGGGATCCCTGATGGTGTGGAGTGGCGCCCGCAAGGGCGGCGATCCGCTCGCCTTCCACCTGCCCGCCGCCGGCTTGCTCCTCGCGGTATGGCTGGGGTTCCAGCTCGCGGACAGCGCCGCGATCACGGTGGCCTCGTCGCCGATGACGTTGCTCCGTCGCGGCGCCCTGCGCCTGGTCGTCGTCGTACCTCCCGTCGTCGTGGTGTGGGCACTGCTGTGTGTGCAGGCGGATACGGGGGCGAAGACCGCCACGCTGAGCGCCCTGTTCTTCGCGTGCGTGTGCATCGCGTTCGGGCTCGCGGCGGCGGGCGAGCGCTTGCTCGGGCCCGGGAGGGGCGGACCCCTGGCGATCGCCGGCCTGTTCCTCGTGTTCGCTGTCCTGCCCGCAACGTTCAAGGTCTCGTGGTCACTTGAGCCAACCCTCGACTCGTGGCATCACCTCTACGGCAGGTGGCTCTGGATCGCGGCCTTGGGACTCCTGGCGTTCCTCGTGGCCAGCCTGGATCCGGCGCGACGGTTCCGTGGGACGTCGGGCACCTCCCTACTCCCGGCCGCAAGCCGGGCGGTGTCGTGAGCGAGGCCACCGACCTTGCACTCCCGACCGGGCGCGTTGCTACCCTATTGGCGCGAGTCGGCATCCGCGAACACGTCGCCCGGCAGCTCGCCGCCACGCCGTCGCTTCGGCTCAGCTGGCTGGCAGCCGTCGCGTTCGCGGTGCTGTTCTCTTTCGGCGCCGCAGGCGGCGGCCCCAGGGCGACCCTGGCGTTCCTGATCGTGGCACCGCTCCTCCCGGTGGCCGGTGTGGCCGCGGCCTACGGTTCGTGGGCGGATCCGATGTACGAGCTCACGCGAGCGGCGCCGGTGTCGGGCATCCGGACCCTCCTGCTGCGTGCCTCGGTGGTCCTGGTCAGCACCGTCCTCATCGTCGGCGTCGCGTCGCTGCTGTTCCCCGATGCCGATCGGGCTGCGGCCTCGTGGCTCCTGCCGTCGCTGGCGCTGACCCTCGCCTGCCTCGCCCTGTCGACCTTCGTTGCGCCCACGCTCGCAGCCGTCGTCGTGACGACGCTGTGGATCGGCGCGGTGATCGCCGTAGCGGTCCGCTCCGGAGATCAGCTGGGCGCATTCCGCACGGCGGGCCAGGTCGTGTTCTTCCTCGTGGTGGTTGCGTCCTCTGGCGTGCTGGCCTGGCGCCGCGAGCGCCTTGAGGTCGAGGGGCGCGCACAGCGTCGCCGCCTGATCGATGCCGCCGAGACCGAGCGCCGGCGGATCGAGCGCAACATCCACGACGGCGCCCAACAGCAGATCGTGTCGATCGGCGTGAAGATCGGCGTCGCCAAGGCGTTGGTCGAGCGCGATCCGGCCAAGGCGATCGAGCTCCTCGACATGCTGCAGGCGGAAGCGCGCGAGGCGGTGGAAGGGTTGCGCGACATGACGCGCGGCACCTATCCCCCGGTCTTGGCCGACGAAGGCCTGGTGCCCGCCCTGGAGCTCCAGGCGCGGAAGGCGCCCATCCCGGTGCAGGTCTCCGGGGACGCGATCGGACGCTTCGGCAAGGACCTCGAGGCCGCCGTGTACTACTGCTGTTCGGAGGCGCTGCAGAACACGGTCAAGTACGCGCGTGCGTCTCGGGTCGCCGTGGCGCTTCGCCATGTCGGCGCAGAGCTCGGATTCACCGTCACCGACGACGGTTGCGGCTTCGACACGGCAGCAGCGAAGCGTGGGATCGGGACCACCAGCATGCACGAGCGGATCCGAGCCGTCGGTGGCTCGCTCGAGATCCGCTCCGCTCCGGGGAGTGGCACAACGGTGATCGGGCGCGTACCCACGTCATGGCTGCGGGCCTGAGCGGCCCGACGATCCAGGCCTCGCCCTGAAGCGCCCCGAGCGCCTCCACCGGGCTCCGGCACCAGGGAACAACATGAGGAACGGCCGCCCCGGGGGGGCGGCCGTTCGGACGGGCAGAGAGCTGGTGGTCAGGCGCTCGCGGGCGCGTGATCCGTTGCCCTGTTCGCTTCCGGCACGGTCACCCGCTCCCACCGCTTCGCGTGACGGAACCCCATGATCGCGAGGATCAGGAGCACGATGCCCGCTGCGAGCATCACCCACCCGGCGAACAGCGCGATCGTCGCGACCGTCCACCATCCGTAGGCGTTCAGGAGGATCGCGCGGAGCGTCTCACCCTTGAACAGGGTGTCCGCCTTGCCCTGCAGCTCCGCGGCGACATCGGGGTCGAGCCCTTCCTCACGGGCGGCGGCGCTCGTCTCCGAGTAGGTCATCCCCTCGTTGATGAAGACGAGGTGCCCCTGGATGTAGCGGGCATACGCCTCGGCCTGCTCACCGTTCACGACCTGCTGGCCGGCGAAGTCACCGACCTCCGCCTGCTCCTCCGGCGTCATCACATCGGAGGGCGGGAACTGGACCTTCTCCGGGGCGAGGCGGTCGGTGACGTTCTCCCGGCCGAAGTTGCCGCCGTAGATCGCGGCGGACCCGACGAGCAACAGGACGATCGCGATCACCAGGGCTGCCGTGCTGACCAGCCGATCCCACGCTTTCCTTTCCATGACGTACCCCCTTCGTTCGGTGCGTGCATCCATAACCGCAGCTTCTCGCCTCGGAGGGTCCCTGGAGTGGCCGTTCGGGCCCACTCTCGGAGGACTTCGCCCGGATGGCGGGGGGCCGATGGGCCCATGCCCGCGCACAGAGACCTGCGCCACCGGCGCCTCGGCCAGCGCCGGCTCACCGCCGGTGGGATCGGTGCACCACGTTGGGCAGGTGCCCGCCTCGGCGCACTCCCCGCCGCAGGTGGACCCGGTTGGGCAAGTCACCCCAGCGGTGAGCCGGCCGGAGCCGACGCCCGAACCATCGGACGAACGACGTCCTCGGCTTCATCTCTCGGCTCCTTTCCTCAGGCTGTGGGTCGAGCCAAGGCTGGCCCCTCTCACCCCACCCTAGGACCCGCGGGCCACGTTCACGCGTGCCATCCGGCCCCCAGATGCCGTGTCCACGGAGCCCTACGAACGGGGACGCTTCGCCTACACCCCTGCGGCCAGCCGATCGCGAAGCGCCCGTTCGATCTCGCCGAGCTGCTCCGGATCGGTGATCTTCCGCCCCACCGGATCACGGACGTAGAACGCGTCGACGACCCGTCCGTCGAACGTCGCCACCTTCGCGAGGTGCACGTCGAGCCGGAGATCCGCGAACGTCCGCGTGATGTCGTACAGGAGGCCGATCCGGTCGGGTGCGCCGACCTCGATCACGGTCGAGAAGTCCGACGCCGCGTCGTCGGGACGCACCGTCACCGGCGTGTGGACCCGCGGCGCCGGGTAGTGCCGCCGGACGTCCTCGACCCGCCTCTCGAGCGAGATCGCCCCCTCGATCGTGCGGCGCAAGGTGGTACGGAACGCGCGCCACCTGGCCTCGCTGATCACGGGTTCGAAGGCGCCCTCGACCTCGAACAGGTCTACCGCGACGCCGTCATCGGTCGTGAAGACCTGCGCCGACAGGATCGAGATCCCCCCGACCGCGAGCGACCCCGCGATCCACGACAGCAACCCCGGCCGGTCGGCCGCGACGACGAGAAGCTCATTCGTGTTCGGACCGGCACCGTCGGCCGTGGCCGTGCGGACCTCGGTCGAGCTGAGCGGTGACGCGACGGTGCGCTGGTGGCGGGCAGCGCGCTCGGGCTCAACCGAGAGGAAGTACCCACGCGGCATCCGGAGCACGAAGCGGTCGACCTCGGCCTCGGGGACGTCGGCCAGCAGGTCGCGAACGCGGCCGACGCGGTCGGCGAGCGTCGCCGCGAGCTCGGTCCCCATCTCGCCGCGCTCCAGCACGTGCTGCACCTTCGCGACGAGCTCACGTACGAGCGTCCGGCGCCACGGCGTCCACGCGGCTGGGCCCGTGGCCCATGCGTCGGCCTTCGCGAGCAGGTAGAGCGCGGCGAGTCGTTCGGGCGTCGCGACCTTGGCTGCGACGTCGAGGATGAGGTTCTCGTCGGTGAGGTCGCGTCGCGTCGCCGTGTCGGGCAGGAGCAGGTGCTCGGCCACGACGAACACGGCAAGCTCGCGGGTCTCGGGATCGAACCCCATCGCGCCCAACTGCTCGGCCGCCAGGCGCGCCCCGATGGGCACGTGCTCGCCGAGCCCGACCTTGCCGATGTCGTGAAGCAAGGCACCGAGCAGCGCGGCGTCCGGATGGTCAACGAGATCGACTATCTCGCCGTGGATCGGGTCGTCCTCGTCCCCGCCCCGCAGGAGCGTCGCCATGCGCGCGAGCGTCGCCGTCAGGTGCGCGTCGACGGTGAACCGGTGGTAGGGGTCGCGCTGGGGACGGCACCGCACGTTGGCCCAGACCGGCAGGTAGCGATGGAGCAGGTCGAGCCGATCGAGGACACCGAACATCTCGACGCCCGCCCCGCCGAACCGCAGGAGCCGGAGGAACGCGGCGCGCGCGCTGTCGTCCCAAGCGACGAGGCCGGGCACGGGGGCCGCCGCGATGGCGTCGAGCAGCGCCGGGGACGGAGTGGCTCCCTCCTCGGCCGCGCGCGCGAGCACCTCGAGCACCTCGGTGGGACCGGCGGGGGTCTCCGGTGACGGGCCATCGCCGGCCCCCCGTCGCTCGAGCGCGGCGCCGACCGCCGCCTCGACCGACCGGGCGTGCTCGAAGAGCGCCCGCATCAGACCGTCCGTGGCGACGAGCCCGGGGTGGTCGGTGAAGCCGAAACCCTGGGCCACCTCGGGCTGCAGATCGACCACCAGGCGGTCGGACCGCTTACCGGTGGCCAGGTGGACGGCGCTTCGCGCCCTCACCAGGAACTCCTCGGCGGCATCGACCGCCTCGGTCTCGCGCGCCGACAACAGCCCCGCGTCCACGAGCGGTGCGCCGATCGCGGCGGCGAGCCACCCGAGCGACGCGACGTCGCGCGTGCCACCGGTGCCCTCCTTCAGCTCCGGCTCCAGCAGGTGCGCGCACGAGCCGTAGCGCTCGCGGCGCGCGACCCGTGCCTGGTCGATCCGCACCGCGAACCCCGACGGGTCGCGCGCCGCGAGCGCGCGCACCGGTCCGAGCGCGGTCTCGACGAGCGCCGGGGCACCGGCCACGTGGCGGCCGTCGAGCATCGCCGTCCAGGCGTCGAACCGCTCCTCGGCCGCGGCGAGGCACTCCGCCGGGGTGCGCACCGCGTGTCCGACCGTGAAGCCGGCGTCCCATAGCGGGTACAGCAACGCATCGGCGATGCGCCGGACCTCGTCCTCGGGCGCGTCGTCGTGGAGCAGCAGCAGGTCGATGTCGGAACGCGGGAGCTGCAGCCGGCGTCCATAGCCCCCGAGGGCGGCGAGCGCCATGGCCGGGGGCGGGGCGGCGCGCGACCACAGCTCGGCGAGGGCCGCGTCGACCAGATCCGCCCGCCGCCCCGCCGCCCACCTGCCGTGGTGCCCGAGCGTGTAGGCGCGGTCGAGCGCGTCGAGATCCGCCCGCAGGCGCGCGACCGGGTCCGTGGTCATCCGGATACGGCGTCGGGGCCCATCTCGCCGGTCCGGATGCGAACGACCCGGTCGACCTCACTGACCCAGAGCTTGCCGTCGCCGATCTTGCCGGTCCGCGCGGCCTTCACGATCGCGTCGACCACGTCGTCGACGTCACCGTCGCCGACGACGACCTCGACCTTGACCTTCGGAACGAAGTCGACCTGGTACTCGGCACCGCGGTAGACCTCGGTGTGGCCGCGCTGGCGGCCGAAGCCCTCCACGTCGGTGGTCGTCAGCCCGTTCACACCGACCTCGCGAAGGGCTTCTTTGACCTCTTCGATCCGGTGGGGCTTCACGATCGCGGTGACGAGCTTCATGGGGGGCGAGCTTACCCCTCGGCGCGGAGCGCCTTCTCGAACACGAGGTACCGGCGATGCTCGCGCATCCCCATCGCCCGGTACAGGTCGGCCGCGCCGGTCTCGTTCTCGGCGTCGACGTTCAGCCGGGCGGTAGCCAGCCCTCGCGCCGCGAACACCTCGAACGACGACGCCAGGAGCGCCTTCGCGATCCCCTTCCCGCGCCACGCGCGAAGGACCCCGAGATCCCCGACCCACCCGATGCCGTGGTCCTCGAAGTCGCAGGCGACCCCGACGGCGCCCGCATCGGCGTGCTCCGCGAGCAGGAACAGGGCCGGGTCGAACAGGGGGTCGTCGCGCCACTCGCCCCACCAGATGTCGGATGGCTCGACGGTGAGCGCGAAGTGCTCGGCGAACGACTCGCGCACGACGTCGTGGATCGCGCGTTCATCTCCCTCGCGCATCGGCCGGATGGCGATGCCCTCGGGCGGCGGCGCGGTGACCGGACCGTCGAGCTCGCGGATCATGTGCAGATGCGTGCGCACCTGCCGGTACCCGGCACGCGCGAGGAGCGTGTGACCCGCCTCGTCGCCACCGTCGGCGTACTGGTGCAACGCGTGCGCCGGCGCGCGTGCCGCCCTGGTCTCCACCCACCCGAGCACGGCGGTGCCGATCCCTCGCGCTCGGTGCGCGGGGTGGATGGGGGCCCAGGCGGTCACGTACGCGGGGTCGTCGAGGTGCGTGACATCGGCGTAGGCGGCGAGCGTCCCGTCCGGCGCTTCCACGACGAGCGTGTCGGTCTCGACGTCGAACCGGGGATTCCGCCACGCATCCTCGACGAAGGCCGGCGTCGAGTCGGGATGCCCGACCTCGAGCAGATCGCGCGCGTGGAGGACCGCCAGGACGCCGTCGATGTCCGCGGCGCAGGACGGCCGTGCGCGATAGCCGTCGGGCAGGTTCACGCGAGGTCCCGGTCGTACACGGCGAGGGTGCGCCGCACCGTCATCCCGACCTTCTCGTACACGCGCACCGCGCCGGTCGGGTTGGTCGCATCGACCGAGAGCGTCATCTCGCCGTACCCGTCGCCCGCGACCGTGGCGATCGCGTGGCGGAGCAGGCTCGAGGCGACGCCACGGCCCCGCACCTCGCGAAGGACGGCGACGGAGAAGATGTAGGGCACATCGTGATCGACGAACCATGCGATCAGACCAGCCGGCGTACCGTCTACATCGGCGAGCAGGACGGACGGCGGGTGCGCCTGATCTTGGAACCAGTCACGCATGAAAGATGCGAACGACTGATCCTCCTGATGGTCCCAGTGATCGCGGAACGCATCGACCTCGATCCGCCAGACCGTACGTTCCTCGCCTGGGACGAAGGGGCGGATGGTGACCCCTTCCGGCAAGGAGCCCGGCGTCTCAGCGCCCGTGAGGGCGACCCCCATGTCGAACGAGGTCCGAACCCGGAGGAACCCGCCCGCCGCGACCAAGGCGTGGCCCACCGCATCTTCCTCGCAGATCCCGAGGCGGCTGGTGCGCACGCCGTCTCCCGCACGGGCACGCTGATCGAAGAACCCGAGGGCCCATGCCCCCAGCCCCCGACCGGCGTCGGCGGGATGAACCCGCCCCATGCACGAGGAGAGGGATGGGGCGGCCTCCTCGACGAAGCTCATCGCGAACGTGGAGATCCGGTCATCCGCGACGAGCACGCGGGTGTCGCGATCGAGGTCGAGGTAGGGCTGGGCCCAGCGCCAGCGGAGGTAGCCTGATCGGGGCTCGGGATGCACGCCGAACGAACGTTCCGAGGCGAGGTAGAGCGCGTCGATCCCGGCGAGATCGCGGAAGGTCGCCGGCCTGACGTCGTAGCCAGCCGGCAGCTGCGGCTCGCTACTCGCCAACGGCCTTCTTGCGCGCGGCTGGTTTCTTGGCGGCGGGCTTCCTCGTGGCCAACTTCTTCGCCGGTTTCCCGGCCGCGTCGTCCTTCTTGGCTGCCGCAACGCTCGCCTTCAGGGCCTCCATCAGGTCGACGACCTTCGCGGTCGGCTCGGGCTCGATGACCTCGATCTCTTGTCCGTTGAGCTTGGCCTCGACGATCTGAACGAGCGCCTCGCGGTACGCGTCGGAGAACTCCTCGGGCGCCCACTCGCCGGTGAGCGAGTCGATGAGCTGCCGCGCCATCTGCAGTTCCTGGTCGCGAACCTCGACGCTGACGTCGACGCCACCGAAGTCGGCCTCGCGGACCTCGTCGGGCCAGAACATGGTCTCGAGGACGAACGCGTCGTCCTTGAATCGGAGCGCCGCGATGTGCTCCTTGTCGCGGAAGCTGACCTTCGCGATGCCGACGCGGTCGTCCCGCTTCATGGCCTCACGCAGCAGCGAATAGGCCTTCGCGCCGGTCTCGTCGGGGACCAGGTAGTAGCTCTTCTTGAACAAGACCGGGTCGATCTGATCGAGCTCGACGAACTGGACGATGTCGATCGCGCGCGAGGACTGCACCGGCACCGCGTCGAAGTCGTCATCGGTGAGGACGACGTACCGATCCTTCTCGACCTCGTAGCCCTTCACGATGTGCTCGAAGGAGACCTCTTCGCCGTCCTTCTCGCACACCCGCTTGTAGCGGATGCGGCCGCCGTCTTCGTCGTGCAGTTGGTTGAAGCGCAGCGTCTTCTCTTCGGTCGCCGGGTACACGGCGACCGGGATGGTCACGAGGCCGAAGGAGATGGCCCCTTTCCACATGGCTCTGGGCATGGCGTGTCACCCCCGGTTCGCAGGCCCTCTGCCTGCAAGAACGCCAATCCTACCCCGAGCCGCCGACAGGGCTCCCGGGTCAGATCGCAGGTGGTGCCTCAGCCCGGCGTGACGACCTTCAGACCCGGCACCGGTTCGAAGTCGCGGACGTTGCGCGTGAGGATCGACAGGCCGTGTTCGAGCGCGGTCGCCGCGATCAGCGCATCGGGTGTCCGCAGTCCGAGATCGCGACGGAGCCGTCCCCCTCGTTCAGCGATCCTGCGCTCGACGGGCAGCTCGGAGAAAGGATCGAGCAGGAGGCGAACGATATCCTCGTCGGTGGAACGCCCGGCGAACAGTTCGGCACGGGTGACCACGGAGTACGACATCGCCCGCCGTCCGGGCCGGAGTCGGCGGGCCCCCCGCAGGTGGTCGACGAACACATCGGTGTCGACGAGAAGGTTAACCACGGTTCCACTCATCGCGTGACGGGATCGCGATCGCAGGAAGGGATCCGAACGTTGCTGCCAGAGACTCAGCGGGGTCCGAGGGTCCCGCAGCGAGGTAGCCGTCGACCGCCTCGCGGATCAGATCGGCCAGCGTCCGGCCGCTCCGAGCCGCGATGGCATCCAGCCGCTCTCGCTGATCCGACGTCAGGTAGATCTGTGTTCGGGTTGACGACATATACAGCGCAGTATACAGCATTGCTTAGGGGATCGCGGCTCGCAACGTCGCCATGGTGTCGGGGATCCGCGCCCCGCGCTCCACCGCCCGGCCCGCGAGGAACGCCGCGAGCGGGGTCGCCTTACGCTCCACCCCTTGCGCGACCTCCCGTGAGACGGCCAACAAGGCCTCCGCCTGCGCGTCGGTCAGCGGCGGCACCCCCAGGGTCGTCGCGAGCTCGTCGAGCCACTCCATCGTCTCGTCTCCTTCCGTGTCCCTAGCCGCGTCGTGGTCGCAGTCTCTACCATCGCGCCCATGCCCACGAGGAAGCGCGGCGCCGGGGGACCCGCGTTCACCGTGGCGATGCCCCGGGGGCTGTCCGTGCGTCGCGGCGCCGGCGAGGTCTGGTGGCTCGACCTCGAGGACCGCGAGCTCCGGCTGTCGAACCTCGACAAGGTGTTCTGGCCCGCCGAAGGCATCACGAAGGGCGACCTGCTCGCCTACTACTTCAACGTCGCGCCGCTGCTCCTCCCCCACCTGGAACGCCGTCCGCTCACGATGAAGCGGATGCCCGACGGCATCGATGGCCCCGACTTCTACGAGAAGACCGCCCCCTCGCACACGCCGGAGTGGGTCCACCGTTGCACGGTCCTGTCCGAGGACGCGAAGGCCGGGCGCATCGACTACCTCACGGTGGACGATCTCTCGACGTTGCTCTTCGTCGCGAACCTCGGTGCGATCGAGATGCACCCCCTGCACTCGCGCTGCGCCGACACCATGCACCCCGACTACCTGTTCTTCGATCTCGACCCGTTCCCGCCCTACACCTACGACGACGTCCTCGCGGTCGCGCGGCACATCGAGGTGCTGCTCGAGCAGCTGGGCTTGACGGGCTACCCGAAGACGAGCGGCGCGACGGGTCTGCAGATCTTCGTGCCGCTCGATCCGGGGCGGTGGACCTACGGCGAGGTCCGGGGGTTCGTCGGGGCGTGCGGCCGGCTGATCGGGAAGGCCGACCCCGACCGCGTGACGATGGCGTGGCGCGTGGCGGACCGCACCGGCAAGATCTTCATCGACCACAACATGAA
>CAZZND010000014.1:0-6984 GCA_964655465.1 uncultured Actinomycetes bacterium | reverse complement strand
GCCCGGAGCTCCGCGCGCCGGTGTCGACCCCCCTCACCTGGGACGAGGTCCGCGACGGCGGCTTCGAGCCGCAGGACTTCCGGATCGACAACGTGTGGGAACGGTTCGAGCGGGTCGGCGACCTGTGGGCGGGTGTGCGCGAGGGCCCTTTCATGGACCTCACGAACGCGATGGAGGCGATGGGCGTCGAGCCCGAGGAGGATCCGAGCGGGCCGCTGCCGCGCACGGCCGCGAAGACCGTCACGGCGAAGACGAGCGACGAGATCGCGCTGGCGTCGAAGGACCCCGGACTGTTCGAGTACGTCCGCCGCCGCGAGTTCGGCCCCGAGGGGACCACCGAGCCGGCACCGGGTGACGCGCCGGGCGGGGGCAACTCGTTCGTCATCCACAAGCACCGCGCGACCCGGCTGCACTACGACGTCCGCCTGGAACACGAGGGCGCGTTGCCGTCGTGGGCGGTCCCGAAGGGGCTCCCCACGAACAAGGGCGACAAACGGATGGCCGTGCGCACCGAGGACCACCCTCTGGAGTACGGGAAGTTCGAGGGCACCATCCCCGAGGGCCACTACGGCGCGGGCGAGGTCCGGATCTTCGACGACGGGTGGTACGAGCCGATCGAGTGGACCGACACGAAGGTCTCGTTCCGTCTGCACGGCCGTCGCTACACGGGTCTCGAGTTCCACTTCGTAAGAACCAGGACCGACTGGCTCGCCTTCCTCGCGAGCGCGCAGACCGCACCGTTGATCGCGCCGCCGCCGCGGTTCACGCCGATGCTCGCCGAGGGTGGGTGGAAGGCCTTCGACGGCGACGGGTGGTGGTTCGAGCCCAAGCTCGACGGCATCCGATGCCTCGCGGAGCTCTGGACCGGGGAGACGGTGCTCCGTACGCGGACCGGGCGCGACGTGACGGCCCAGTACCCCGAGCTGCACATGATCCACGAGCTGATCGATCAGGTGAACGCCATGATCGACGGCGAGATCGTCGCGTTCGACGCCGACGGGAAGAACTCATTCGAGACGCTGCAGCAGCGGATGAACCTGGCGAACCCGCGCGAGATCGAGCGCGCGCGCAAGCGCGTGCCGGTCGCGCTGGTCGCCTTCGACCTCCTGTGGCTCGACGGCCACGACACCACAGGGCTTGCCTTGGAGCAGCGGCGAGAGCTCCTCCGGCTGATCGTCGAGGAGGACGAGCGGCTGCACCTCACCGCGCACGTGCAGGGCGAGGGCACGGCGCTCGTGAAGGCGGCCAAGGCGCAGCAGCTCGAAGGGGTGGTCGCGAAGCGGCTCGGATCGCCCTACGTGCCGGGGCGCCGAACCGACGCCTGGCGGAAGATCAAGCTCCGCACGACGCAGGACTGCGTGATCTTGGGCTTCACGCCGGGACAGGGCGGGCGTGGCGCGACCTTCGGGGCGCTGCTCGTCGGGGCCTACGACGAGGAGGAGCTGCGGTGGATCGGACAGGTGGGCTCGGGGTTCACCGACGCGCTGCTGGCACGGCTCCTGGAACAGCTCCAGGGCCTCGTCCGTGCCGAGCCGGCGGTCGAGGAGCTCCGCGAGGTCAAGGGCGCCGTGTTCGTCGAGCCCAGGCTGGTCTGCGAGGTCGAGTACCTCGAGCTGACGAAGGGCACCGGCAAGATGCGCGCACCCTCGTTCAAACGGTTGCGCGACGACAAGCCGCCCGAGGACTGCGTGCTCGAGCGGCCTGCCCGCGCGCCCGGGTAGGATCCGGGGCATGTGGGGCAAGATCGTCTTCGGGACCGACGGCACACCCGCGGCCGATCGCGCCGGCGAGGTCACTGCGACGATCGCCCGAGCCACCTCGTCGGAGCTGATCATCATCACCGGCTCACGCCGGCCGCTCGGGGTCGGCGACGTGCTGGAGCACGCGCTGAGCGCCGTCCAGGCGGCCGGTCTCCCCGAGGAGGACGTCACCACCGAGGTGATCGTCGACCGCGCGGGCTACGCGCTCGTGCAGGCGGCGACCTCACACGAAGCCGGCCTGATCGCGATCGCGCGGAGCGCCGAGGGACCGCTGTCCGGCCTGGCCCGGTGGCTCGCCCGGAGCGCGCCTTGTGATCTGCTGCTCGTCGCGGAGGGCGACCGTGACCCGCACGCTCCGTACGGGCGCATCCTGATCGCGAGCGCGGGCACGGCGACGTCGGACCGGGCCGCCCGTAAGGGGTTCGACCTCGCACGTGAGCTCTACGCGCCGGTGACCCTGCTGTTCGTCGGGCACCCTGCGACCGGTGAGCTCGCGATGGCCGACACGATCGAGACCTACGGACGCGGCGTCGAAACGGACGTCCGGATCGAGCAGGGCGAGATCGGGGACACGATCCTCGAGGTCGCGGACGAGACCGGCGCCGACCTCGTCGTCGTCGGCAACCAGGGCATGCAGGGGCTGACCGGACGGATGCTCACCTCGCCGCCCGGCGCCGTGCTCAAGGGTGCCGACCGCGACGTGCTGCTCTGCAGCACGGTCCGACAGATCGCATCCGAGCTCGCGCCCGGCGAGGGCGGCATCATCGAGCGATCGGGCGAGGAGTTCGCCGTCTACGTCGACGCCGCGGGCGAGCAGCACCTGTTCTCGGCGCGGTGCACCCACATGGGCTGCACGGTCGCGTGGAACCCAGCCGAGGAGACGTTCGACTGCCCATGCCACGGATCCCGCTTCTCGGCGCTCGGCCAGGTGGTCAACGCGCCCGCGAAACGGCCCCTGCCTCCCGCGTAGCTCGCTCAGAAGCTGGGCTTGAAGATCATCAGGTAGACGATCGCGACGAGCCCGACGGCGCCGATGGCGGTGATGACGTGCGCGGTGCTCGACCCGAGGATCTGCCCCAGCTCTTCGTCGGAGACCCGGGGAACCCCGGAGGGCCTAAGCTCGCAAGCCAGCTTCACCCGCGCGAAGTACGGCTTCGCCGTCGCGCTCATCAACCCGACCATGGCGAGGAGCAAGATCACCGACAGCCAAAGCCATCCCCGTCCGAGCACGTCCTGGTCGATCGCGAGCAGGATCCCGAACACGACGATCAGCCCGATCGAGACGTACATCGGCAAGATCGTTCGGCCCGAGAGCGTGATCAGGTCGAGGATCTTCTTCCGGTCGCGCTCGCTGCGGATGGCGTAGAGCACGAACATCGAGACCCCGTGGCTCCCGACCAGGCCAAGGACCGCGAGGATGTGCCCGAACAAGAGCCAGCGGTACGCCATCGCGGCGAAGGATACCGGGGTCGGGGCCGGTCAGAAGGGCTCGTAGCCGGCGCGGACCAGCATGGCGCGGGCATCCCTCTCCTCGAACCCGCGCGCGAGCAGGTCCGCGTAGAGACGGATCGCGCCGAGCTGGCGCCCGCACCGGTGGCAGAACAACGCCGCGTTGTCGAACGGCGTCTCGCACCAGGGGCAGGTCGTGAGCTCGATCAGGCGGCTGGGTTGCAGCCCTGCCTCGTTCAGGGCATCGACGTAGCCCTTGCCGTAGTCCCACTGGATGTACTCGTCCTCGACGATCCCCCAGGCGGGCTCGTGCATCCGAGGCTCGCCAACCGTGAGCATGTGGTCGAGGTTCTCGCGGAGCAGCTCCCACTCGTAGAAGTGGTTCTGCCCGCAGTCCTGGCAGGCGATGACGACCCCCTTCGCCCCCTGGGTCTGGAACACGACGCGCATGGCCTCGAGGTCTTCGAGGTCCGCGGCGATGTCCTCGCGTTCGGCCGCGGTCAGGTCGTAGGGCTCATCCATCGGCTCTTCCATCGGGGCGTCGTCATCATCCATCGGGGTTCGCCCCCTCTTCGTCGTCCACGAACCGGAAGGCCTTGAACGCCTCTGCGTACCGGGCCCCCGTGCCGGACTGCGCCGCAAGTGTTTCGGCCCGTTCCCGCACCCATGCGATCGAGGTCTCCGTGCCCTGGGAGGCGTGGGCCGCGAGGGCTTCGAGCTTCGTCTCGAAGGTGTCGGAGATGTCGACGAAGGCGTCGGGCTCCTCGGGACCGCTGAGGTAGAGGTGCGGCACCTCATAGGGCTCGAGGCCCTCGCCCAGCAGCTCGGGGAACATCGGGCGGCTCGGCGCGTCGGGCATGACCGCGGTGAGACCGAGCAGCCCGGCCTGCCTGTGGTCCCGATGGTTGACGTAGCCCTCGCCCGACCACAGGCGCGAGGGGTCGGGGGCGACGAGCACCTCGGGGCGCAGCCGCCGGACCTCACGGCAGACCTTGCGTCGCGTGTGGGCCGTGACCTCGAGGTGGCCGTCGGTCTCACCCAGGAACGTGACGCTCGCGACGCCGAGGACCGCGGCCGCCGCCCGTTGTTCGGCCTCACGGACCTTCGCCACGTCGGCGCGGACGGCTCCCGGTTCGTTGTTCCCGGCGGACCCGTCGGTCAGCACGACGTAGTGGACCTCGCACCCGTGCGCGGCCCACTTCGCGACGGTTCCACCGCAGCCGTACTCGGCGTCGTCGGGGTGGGCGAACAACAGCATCGCGCTCGCGAAGAACCTCTCCATGGCATCCGAGCCTAACGGCAGCCCTCGGATGCGCACAGCCCCCGGCGTGGTTCGATACCCCCGTGACGGATGAGGTCCCCGAACGGCTCCACGCCTACGAGGTCGCCTTGCGGCGGGCGGGGCTGCCGACCCTGATCGAGGACTACTCCGCATCGGAGGACGTCTTCAACCGGGCGGTCGGGTTCTTCGCCGCGGTCTACCTGCTCGAGGTTCTGAACGCGCTGAAGGCCGACTACGGGTGGTGGAACATCGCGGCGTTCGTGGGCGGGGTGGCGCTCGCGCTCGTGTCGTTCGGTCTCGTGAACCGGGCGCGCGGCCGGCGTTTCCTCGCGGTGCCCTCGCGCGTCGGTACGCCTGAGCTCGCGGCCTTCGTGCTGCTCCCCGGGCTGCTGCCGCTGGTCTTCGGGTTCCAGTGGCGGAGCGCGGTGGTGACGGTCGCGGTCAACCTGGTGCTGGTCGGGGCGGTCTGGATCGTCGTCGGCTACGGCGTGTTCCCGATCGTCGGCTGGGTGGGCGCGCGGTCTCTTGGGCAGCTCCGCACATCCGTCCAGCTGTTGGTCCGCGCCGTGCCGATCTTGATCTTCTTCGCGCTGATCGTGTTCTTCGCGTCGGAGGTCTGGCAGGTCTTCACGTCGATCTCGGGATGGCGCCTGGGGCTCGGGCTCGGGATGTTCGTCGCGATCGGGACCTTGTTCCTTGGTGCCCGGGTGCCCGCGATGGTGTCGGAGCTGGACGCCGAGGCCGGGCTCCCCGACGCCCCGCTGACCCGGCGCCAGCGGTGGAACGTCGGTCTCATCGTGTTCTTGGTGCTGTTCGTCTCGCTCGCCGTGTTCGTCGCGTTCGTCGCGCTCGGGACCGTGCTCGTCGACGTGTCGGTCCAGTCGACGTGGGTCGGGCATCCCGTCACGCCGGTCGAGATCGCGGGCGTCGACCTCCACCTCACTCTCGAGCTCGTGCGCGTGTCGCTCGGGATGGCCGCGATCTCAGGTCTGTATTACGCGGTGGCGCTCGTGGTCGACCCCGCCTACCGCGACGAGCTGGTCGACGCGCTCACGAAGGAGATGCGCGCGACGTTCGCGGTCCGCGCCGAGTACCTCGCCCTTCGCGCGAGCCCGCTCTAGAGCGGGCGAGCCATGCGCAGGAACGTGCGGACGTTCCCGTCCTCGAACGTGCGCTCGTGGATCTCGCCCCGGGCGAACCCGGCCCTCTCGTAGGCGCGGATGGCACGCTCGTTCCAGGGCAGGACGTCGACGGCGATCAGCGCCGGACCCCAGCGTGCACGGACCAGCTCGACGATCGCCTCGACGAACGACGGGCCGAGACCGTGGCCGGTGAGGTCGGGGCGGAGGCCGAGCCCCACCTCGATCTCGCGCTCTCCGATCCGGCAGTCCAGGAACCCGGCGAGCGACCCGTCCTCGGTGTCGTCGACGGCGAACCACGTCGCCGACCCGACGGCGGCGAGCGTCTCCTCGACGTCGCGCGGGTCATGGGCGGGGTCGTACTCGTCGTAGGGCGGCTCGTACCGCCACGTGAGGACGGCGTCGGCATCCGGGCGCGCGAAGGAGCGGAACACCCACCGCATCGATGGCAGCGTAGACCTGCTGACACCGCGTCGGCACCGTGGACTATCGTTGCGACCGAGGGTTCAGCGTCGCAGCACCACGTGTCGAGCAGTTCCCTCACGGAGGGAAAGGGGGGAACGCCGTATGGCGACCGGGACCGTGAAGTGGTTCAGCTCCGAGAAGGGCTTCGGGTTCATCCTGCAGGATGGTGGGCCCGACGTGTTCGTGCACTTCTCCGCGATCGAGGGCGAGGGTTACCGCAACCTCGACGAGGGGCAGGCCGTGGAGTTCGACGTGACCGATGGCCCGAAGGGGCCGCAGGCCGCGAACGTCCGCCTGGTCGGCTGATCGCGAACGCGTGACGGAGGGGGCGGCGCCTTCGGCGCCGCCCCTCGTCACGCCAAGATGGATCCGAGCGCGTCCGCCTGCGAGCGGACGCTCGCAGGCGACGGACCGCCGGCGCCCGAACGAGCCGCGACCGAGCGGTCGGGATCGAACAGCGCCACGCCGTCGGGGACGCCGAAGCGCTCCCACTCTTCGGGCGACAGGTCGCGCAGGGCGCGGCCTCCCTCGGCAGTGTCGCGCAGCAACTCGCCCGTCCGTCGGTGGGCCTCGCGGAACGGCACGCCGGTCCGCACGAGCGCCTCGGCCAGATCGGTCGCGTACAGACCCTCGTCGTCACACGCCTTCCGCATCGCGGCGGCGTCGAACCGGATGGTCGCCACCGCCCCCGTGAGCGCGGGCAGCACCAACGCCAACGTGTCGACAGCGTCGAACACCGGTTCCTTGTCCTCCTGGAGGTCACGGTGGTACCCGAGCGGCAACCCCTGCAGGAGCGCGGTCAGGGTGACCAGGTCACCCACGACCCGGGCCGCCTTGCCCCGCGCCAGCTCGGCGGTATCGGGGTTCCGCTTCTGGGGCATCATGCTCG
>CAZZND010000013.1:21743-30758 GCA_964655465.1 uncultured Actinomycetes bacterium | reverse complement strand
TCGGCATCGCCGTCGCGCGAGCCCTCCTCCGCGTGCACGGCGTTGATCGCCAGCACCCGGGTCTCGCGGTCGAACTTCGGGTCGAACCGGCCGACCAGCCGGTCGCCGCGCAGCACCGGCAGCACGAAGTATCCCCACCGGCGCTTCGCCTTCGGGACGTAGATCTCGAGCCGGTAGAAGAAGTTCCACAGGGCCTCGGTCCGCACCCGATCGTGGATCAAGCGGTCGAAAGGCGACAGCGCCACGGTGCGCCCACGGAACGGCGCTTCGAGCGCGGCCGCGTCGGCGATCCACTGTCCCTTCACGCCCTCGATCGAGACCGGCACGGCGACCCCCTCGCGGATCAACCGGGCGATCGCGCGATCCCACCCGGCGACCTTGAGCCCGTCGAACAACCACCCGAGTGACCCGGGCTTAACCACACCCCACGCTGAGAGCTGACGGACCACGACCTCGTGGGCGCGTGCCCGCGTCGGCATCGACCGGGCAACGGGGAGGCGTCGCTCGGCCAGGTCCCAGACACGGTCCCCGCCGTTGCGGCCGACGATCATGATCTCGCCGCGGGCCCAGAGCATCTCGAGCATCATCGAGACACTGCCGTCGGCGTCGTTCCAGCCCCCGGTCCGCCATCCGAGCTTGATCCGGTTCTCGAAGTCCCGGCCCCGCAGCGGCCCCTCGTCCCGCAGGCGCGACAGGATGTACCGGCGGAACGATGAGTTCTCCCTCAGGAACCGACGGATCCACTCATGGCGTGCGTAGACCGAGCGCGGCGGGTACGAACGCATCGTCGCGCGGTGGATCGACAGATCGTCGACCGGCAGGATGAACGCCCGATACTCGAACAGCGTCTGATCCTCCCAGAGCGCCCGCTCCAACGCCGCGGGTCGGTAGGTCGGACCGAGCCGGGAGAACAGCACGAGGTGCTCGGTCCTCGCGACGGCGTTCGTCGGATCCATCTGCAGCATCCACAGACGCTCGACAGTCTCGACCAGACCAGCGGGACGAGGCGAAGACAGCTGCTGAGCGACGATCGCCGCGCGGCGCGCCTCGGTGCGTGAGAGGACCCGCGTCACGGGCCGTCGTCGCCGGCGCCGGCGTCGGCGTCGGCGCGACGCCATGGCAGACCGCGCCGGTCGCGGGCAAGAGGCTCGGGCGGCTCATGGTGCGCGGTCAGGCTGTCGTCGACCACGTCGTAGCGCTTGCCCCAGAGCTTGACCGACGCTTGGATCACCCCGGCCGCGGGCAGCGCGAGGAACGCGAACAGCAGACCCCCGAGCGCGCCACCGATCAGCGCCGATCCGAACGCGACCGCCGGGTGCAGCGACATCGTCTTCGCCGTGATCCGCGGGCTCAGGTAGAAGTTCTCGAACTGCTGGTAGATCAGGATGTAGCCGAGCGCGGCGATCCCCGCGGGGGTCGAGGTCAGGAACGCGACGAGCACGGGGAACAGCCCGCCGATGTAGGTCCCCACGATCGGGATGAACGCCGCGACCACGCCCTCGAAGATCGCGAGCGGCACCGCGAACGGCACGTCGAACAGCATGAGGACGATCAACATCCCGGCGCCGTTGATCACGGCGAGCAGCAGGCGCGAATAGAAGTAGCCGCCCGTCTGCTCGATCGCCTTGTCCCACACGAACAGGACCTGCTTCTGGCTCTCAGGCCGCAGCAGCCCGCAGATCGCGCGGCGAAGCTTCGGCCCTTCCGCGACCATATAGAAGGTGAAGACGCCGATCGTCGCCCAGCGGAAGAGCTGGCCGAAGATGGTGGCGGTGACGCTCAGCACGCCGCCGGCCACCTCGGCCAGGTTGTCCTGCAGGCTCGCGCCGAACTCCTCGATCCGCGCGGTGATCTCGTCGACCGACAGCTCGATCCTGAGCGGCTTCAGCCACCCGGCCAGACGGTCGACCAGCGCATCCGCGTTGTCGACCAGCTGGGTCACCCCGCTCACGATCGCGGGGATCAGCAGGGCGACGATCAGGATGATCGATAAGAACCCGACCAGGAAGATCAGCCCCGTGGCGCGGCTCCGCTTGTACCCGCGTTCGGCGAGGTAGGTGACGGCGGGCTCGAGCGCGAACGACAGGAACAACGCCGTGAGCAGGATGGTGATGAAGTCGCTCAGCCGGTCGAGGACCTCGAGGATCCCGAGCAGCACGACCCCGCCGGCGACGATGGCGAGCACCGACCAACCCGCCCAGCGGCGCAAGGCACCCGGCACCCACGCAGGCGCGTCGTCGCGCTTGGGTTCGGCCTGATCGCTCATCGGGCGGAGGCTACCCCGCCCGACCGCTCCCGGCCATCAGCGGCTGATCGCCGCCGCCATCTCCTCGAAGCTGTCCACGTAGCGCTGGGCGTCCTCGTCGCTCATCACGATCGAGGTGGTCCAGGACTCCCACTTGGAGCCCGGGCTCTTGAACACGCCGCGGTTGAGCTGCCAGAGCCAGGCCAGCTGCGGGACCCGGTCGTCGATCGTCCACAGGTCGCGGTATTCGTGGATCGGGGTCTCGCTCCACTCGATCGAGCCCTTGGCGCCGATCGTCTTCATCGAGGCCGGCAAGTGGTAACGGTCGATCACGTCCTCGCAGCGCAGCAGGATCCGGTTGATCTCGTCCAGGCGCGCGTAGGCGTCCTTGGTCAGGACCTCCTCCAGGTTCACCCGGGCCACGGCCATCGTCAGCGGGTTGCCGTTGAACGTGCCGACCTGATCGAGCGAGCCCTCGATCACGCGGTGCATCGCCTCCTCGGTCCCGCCAACCGCACCGCAGGGCAGGCCCGCGCCCAACGCCTTCGCGAACGCGACCAGGTCCGGCGTCACGCCGAACGCCTCGATCGCGCCGCCCCATGCGACCGAGAACCCGGTCTTCACCTCGTCGTAGGCGAACATCACGCCGTGGGTGTGGCACGTCTCCTTGAGGCCGTCGAGGTAGCCCTCGTCGGGCAGGACGACGCCGCAGTTGGTCATGATCGGCTCGATGATCATGCCGGCGATCTCGTCGCCGCGCTCGGCGAAGAGCTTCTGCGCGGCCTCGAGGTCGTTGAACGGCACGTTGACCGTCCAGTCCGTCGTCCCGGGGATCATGCCGTCGGTCTGCGGCACCGAGTTCGGGTGATCGCGGGGCCCCGCCTTGTCCTCGGGCGGGAACACCGACACCATCAGCGCGTCGTGGTGGCCGTGGTATGTCCCTTCGATCTTCACGATCACGTCGCGGCCGGTGGTCGCGCGCATGATCCGCACGAGGTCGAGCGTGGCTTCCGTGCCCGAGTTGCCGAACCGCCAGTACGGCAGCCCCGTGCGGAGCGCGAGCTGCTCGGCGACCGGCAGCGCGTCTTCGGTCGGCTGCGCGAAGTGCGTCCCGAGCGCCGCCCGCTTCTGCATCGCCTCGACGATCCTCGGGTGCGCGTGGCCCATCACCATGACGCCGTAGCCGTTGTGGTAGTCGACGTACTCGTTGCCGTCGATGTCCCAGACCTTCGAGCCGAGCCCGCGATCGATGTAGATCGGGTGCGGCGGCCACGACTGCCAGCTGCTGGACACCCCGCCGGGCAGGTGCGCCTTGGCCTCTTCGCGGTAGCTGAGCGACCGCGCGTGCTTGGCATCGAGGGCCGCGGTCTCGGACCTCGTCAGCTCCTCGACCCGGTCGAGATCGATCTGGATGGCGTCGGTGTCGCTCATGGCCGCGATCCTACCCCGCGACCGCGGAGGCGAACTCCTCGAAGTTGTCGATGTAGCGCTTCGCATCGTCTTCGGTATGCCACACCGACAAGGTCCATGTCTCGTGCTTGCTCCACGGGGACTTGAACACACCGCGGTTCTGCTGGCAGAGCCAGGCGAGGTACGAGAGGCGCTCGTCGATGCCGACCGCGTCGCGGTACTCACGCACGGGCTGCTTCGAATAGATGACCGAGCCCTTGGCGCCGACGCCGGTCACGTAGCAGGGGAGGCGGTACTTCTCGACGACCGAGGTGAGCCCGTCGTTCATGAACTTGTCGATCCGATCGAACTGCTCGTAGGCGTCGGGGGTGAGCACCTCGAGCAGCGTCGCGCGCGACGCCGCCATGGTCAGCGGGTTCGCGTTGAAAGTCCCCGCCATGTCGTACTCGCCGCGGATCACCGGGCCGTAGAGCTCCTCGGTCGCGCCGATCGCGCCGCACGGCAGCCCGCCGCCGATCGCCTTGGCGAGACAGATCACGTCGGGCGTCACGCCGAACGCCTCGACCGCGCCGCCGTACGCGAGCGTCGCGCCGGTCTTCACCTCGTCGAACGCGAGGTACGCGCCGTTGGCGTGGCACAGGTCCTTGAGCCCTTGCAGGTACCCGGGCTCGGGCAGGATGACGCCGCAGTTCATCATCGCGGGCTCGATGATCAGCCCGGCGATCTTGCCCGGGTTCTCGTCGAACGCGCGCTTGGCTTCGGTCAGGTCGTTGTAGGGGATCACCCGGACCAGATCCGCGAACGCCTGGGGGATCCCCATCGCCTGGTGCACGGTGACGGGGTGTTCGCGTGGCCCGATCTCGGAGCGGTCGGGGCCCACGCTGAACATGATCGAGTCGTGGTGGCCGTGGTAGGTCCCCTCGATCTTCACGATCATGTCGCGGCCGGTGTTCGCCCGCATCAGGCGGATGGCCTCGAGCGTGGTCTCGGTGCCGGAGTTGGCGAAGCGCCACAGCGACAGCTTGAACCGCTCGGCGAGGTTCTCGCCGACCTCATGCAGGTGCTTCGTCGGCTGGGCGAAGTGGGTTCCGAGGGGTGCTTGCTTCTGGATCGCCTCGACCACCTTGGGGTGCGCGTGGCCGATCACCATGGCGCCGTAGCCCAGGTGGAAGTCGACGTACTCGTTGCCGTCGATGTCCCAAAGGCGGTTGCCCTTGCCGTGGTCGACGTAGATGGCGTGCGGGGGCGAGTCCTGCCACGAGGAGCCGACGCCGGCGGCGGTGCTGCGCTCGGCCACCTTGCGGTACTCGATGGACGCCCGGTGCTTGGGCTCGAGCGCCGCCTCCTCGGCGGCGATCAGCTGATCGATCCTCTCGAAGTCGAACTCGATCGGGTCCTGCGGTGCCATAGCGGGGACTCGCCTCCTCGCGAGCGACCGGCTCGGACCGGGAGGTCCGAGGATTGAACGGCCGTTCAAGCGATGGCGTGATGGTGCCACAGGGCCGCGGGCCACGGCAAGCCTGCTACGGGATCGCACGCCCCTTGCGCGGGTGATCTACGCCCGTTGGTATCGTGGGACCGCGTCATCGAAGACGCGCGTGGCGGCCGTAGCTCAGGTGGTTAGAGCACCAGGTTGTGGTCCTGGGGGTCGCGGGTTCGAGTCCCGTCGGTCGCCCCACCATCGCGAGCTCTTGGAGGCCCGCCGCAGACGCTTGCTATCCTGCGGTGGGCCTCTAGCTCAATTCGGCAGAGCAACGGACTCTTAATCCGCAGGTTCGGGGTTCAAGTCCCCGGGGGCCCACAATTCCCCTTCCGGTCGCTGGGCGATGCCGCCGATAGGATCGAACCGGGTCACCATGGGATCGATCGTCGCTCACGAGGCGTGGTTCACCGACGCGAAGCCTCCGTACGACTGGGCGTTCGCGTTCGGCACGGCGACGCTGCTCCTGCTCGCGGGCGCCGTCGCGGTTGCGGTCGCGTGGCGCCTGATCGGGCGGCGCCTCCCCCGGCCAGAGCTCGGGTTCCTCGAACCCCTCGGAGGGCTGGCGCCGTGGATCCCGCGGCTGCTCGCGATCCACGTCGGCGTCTCGCTCCTCGCCCAGGCCGCGAACCGGACCTACCTCGCCCCCTCGCTCGAGCTGCCGGCGACCCCGTTCGGCGCGGCGCTCGCCATCGCTGAGGGGGTGCTCGGGGTGTGGTTGATCAGCGGGTACCGGGTGCGCGCGGCCGCGATCGCGGTCGTCGTGGCCGGCCCCCTGGGGATGCCGTTCTACGGGGTGATCCCGATCTTGGAACGGATGGACCTTCTGGGCATCGCCCTGTTCCTCGCGCAGCTCGCCCCCGGACCCGACCGCTGGGGCGCGGCCGGCGTCGAGCCCGGGACCGTGGCGAAGGCGACCGCCTCGCTCCGGGTCCTCGTGGGCGGCGCGCTCGTCGTGCTCGCGTTCACGGAGAAGCTCGCACGCCCAGATCTCGCGGTCGCGTTCCTCGACCGGTTCCCCGCGTTCAACCTGCTCCAGACGCTCGGCCTCGACGTCAGCGATCTCGCCTTCATCCGCGTCGCCGGTGCGATCGAGCTGCTGCTCGGCCTCCTGATCATCTCGGGGACCGCGCCGCAGCTCGTCGTGATCGCCGCCGGGATCCCGTTCAACGCCACGCTGTTCTTCCTCGGCTCGGAGGAGCTGATCGGGCACCTGCCGGTCTACGGGGCGATGCTGGTCCTGCTGGTCTACGGATCGAACCGCGAGCTCGCGCCCGTCGTGGACCGGTTCCCGCGCCTGGAGGAGATCCGGGCTCGCCGAGCGCACATGCCGATCTGATCCGGCGTGCCTCACCCGCGGAGGCGTTCGCCGAGCGGGTCGAACCGCGGCTCGGTCTCGATCCGCGCCAGCAGCGTCCGCTCGAAGTACGCGACCTCGACCCGGGCACCGATCTCGAGCCCTGCATCGAGCCACGCGTACGCGATCGACCCTTCCACGCTCGGTCCCCACGCGGCCGAGGTCACGTAGCCCACGACCTCGTCGTCGACGAGCACGGGCTCGCCGCCCATCGCGACCTGCTCGCCGTCGAGCACCAGGCATCGCAGCCGACGGTTCGACGGCGCGCGCGATTGCAGACCGTCGCGGTCGAGGAAGTCGCTCTCGTCGGTCCGCACCGTGAACGCGAGGCCGGCGTCTGCCGGCGCGTGCTCGGGGGTCATGTCCGTGCCCCACGCCCGGTAGCCCTTCTCGATGCGGAGCGATCCGAGCGCGGCGCGGCCGGCGGCGATGGCGCCGTGCGGCTCCCCCGCTTCCCAGACCGCGTCCCACAGCGCCTCGCCGTCCTGGGCGCTCGAGGTCAGCTCCCACCCGAGCTCGCCGGCGTAGGAGATCCGAACGGCCTCGACCTCCACACCGCCGACACGAAGCCGCTGCGCCGTGAGGTAGGGGAACGCCTCGCTCGACAGGTCGGCGTCCACGATCGGCTGGAGGATGTCGCGGGCGACCGGCCCCCACAGACCGACGCAAGCCCGGCGGTCCGTCACGAGCTCGATCGCGACCGACCCGTCCGCGGGCGCGTGCGCGCGCAGCCATGCGAGGTCGCGAGGGCCGTTCGCCCCGATCACGTACCGGTCCTCGGCCATCCTCGCCACCGTCACGTCGGAGCGGATGCCCCCTCGCTCGTCGAGCAGCACCGAATACCGGACCGAGCCGACCGGCCCGTCGCAGCGTGCCGCGACCATCCGGAGCAGGAACGACTCGCCACCGGAACCGGTCACCTCGATCCGGGTGAGCGGCGTCATGTCGAACAGCCCCGCCCGCTCGCGCACCGCGAGATGCTCGGCGATCGCGATCGGAGACCAGTGCGCGGAGGACCACGCGTCGCGCTCAGGAACCCTCACGCCCTCGAGCAGACCGGCGTTGGCTTCGAACCACTGCGGGCGCTCCCACGTGGCGACGTCGAAGAAGACCGCGCCGAGCGCGCGCTGCCGTTCGGCGAAGGGTGACCACCGCAGGCCGCGCGCCGACGCATGCGGCTCGACAGGGTGGTGCGCGACGTACACGTCGCGGTACTGGTCGTCGCAGCGCGCCTCGAACACCGCGGGGTCGAGCTCGCGATCGTCGAAGCGCGACAGGTCAGCCGGCGAGTCGTCGATCCAGGCGCCGCCATCGACCAGACGCTCGGCGACGACGCGCGCCACCCCCGCGGAGTGGGTCACCCACACCGACTCCGCGACCCAGAAGCCGGTGAGCGCGGGGTGCTCCCCCACCAGCGGATAGCCGTCGGGGGTGAACCCGAACACGCCGTTGAACCGCTCGGTGAGCCCGGCGCCCTCGAGGGCGGGCAGCAGGTCCACGGAGACCTTCCACGCCTCGGGCCAGTCCTCCTCGGTGAACGCGAAGTCCAGTCCCCTCGCGTTGCGGGGGTGGCTGTCGATGTCGTCGGGTCCAACGGGGAGGCCCTTGTGGTGGAACGACCCGATCCCGACCCGATCCCCGTGGTCGCGGTAGTAGATGCCCCCGTCGTGGTGCCTGAGGATCGGCATCGTCGCCCACGCGTCGGCGTTGGCCGCGAGCTCGGCGATCGGCGTGGTGATGGCGTACTGGTGCTCCATCGCGAGCATCGGGAGCGTGAGACCGACCATGCGGGCGAGCCGCGGGCCCCACACCCCCGCACAGACCACGACGACGTCGGCGGGGAGGGTGCCCGCGGTCGTCACGACGCCGGTGACCCTCCCGCCGGCCGTCTCGAATCCGGTCACCTCGGTCTCGCCACGGAAGGTGACGCCGGTCGCCTCCGCACGCCGGGCCTGGGCCTCGACCGCACGCCGGGACGCCGCGAGACCTTCCCCGTCGGTCGCGTACGCGCCGAGCAGACCGTCGCGGCGCAGGATCGGCCAGCGCGTCAGCGCCTCGTCCGGGTCGAGCATGCGGCCGCGCCAGCCCCACGAGCGCGCGGCGTTGTGCCGGCGCCACAGCTCGCGAAGGCGGTCCTCGTTGTAGGCGACCTCGAGGGTGCCGACGGGGATGAGCGCAGGGCCTTCATCGGTCGCGAGGCTCGCGTACTTCTCGATCGTGTAGTCGCCGGTCTCCTGGATGAGCTTCGAGGTGCTCGTGCGGCTGATCAGACCCGGGGCGTGCGAGGACGACCCGCCCGTGAGGAACAACGGGCCCTTGTCCACCACGGTGACGTCGCGCTCGCCGCGCATCGCCAGCTCGTCGGCGAGCGCGGCTCCGACAACGCCGGTCCCGACGATCACGATCCGACGCCCGCCCATGCTCCCCTCCTCGTGCGTGGCCGAAGGCTACCCCCGATGAGGTCAGGACCCGGGCACTTCGATGGGACAGCCCAGACCGACGACACGGGCGAGTCGAGCGTCG
>CAZZND010000013.1:0-21733 GCA_964655465.1 uncultured Actinomycetes bacterium | reverse complement strand
TCAGGAGCGGCGCGTCGAGCGCTTCGGCGAGCGCGACGTAGAGCGCGTCCCAGGTCCTGACGTTGTCGCGGAGCTCCCACGCACGCTCAAGCAGGGGCCGGTGGCTGAAGCGCTCACCGGGCCACTCCCGCAGGTCCTCCACCGCCTGGTGCGCGGCCGTCGGGTCGAGCCGGCCGAGCATGTGGTCGCGGCGCACGATGCCGAGCACCTCGGCGTCGATCACGCACGGCGCGGCGTGGTCGGGGTCGGTCGCGAGTCGGTCGCGGACGTGCTCGGCGCGGGCCGCGTCCGCGACCACCTCGTAAAGACATGAGGCGTCAACGACCAGCATCGGGCCACGGACCTCGAAGCTCGTCCATCGCCTCGACGATCTGCGCTCGGGAGATCTGCGAGGGACGGCGGCGTGTCCGCTCGAGCCACTCATCGACCGTCGGCCGGGCCGCGAGGCGAGTGGCCTCACGCCGGAGCAGATCGGGCACCGAGATGCCGGCCACAGCAGCGCGGCGGCTGAGTGCGGCGTACACGTCGTCGTCGAGATCCCGGATCTGGATGGTCTTCGGCATGTGCGCATGTTGACATGCGCAGCCGCATGTGTCAATGCGTGGGCGCATCTCCCCCGTCAGCCGGCGAGCACGCCTTCGATCCGCTCGAGGGCCCACTCCAGGTCATCGCGTTCGATCATCAGCGGAGGCGCCAACCGGATCGTCGACCCGTGCGTGTCCTTCGCGAGGACACCCTGCGCCATCAGCCGCTCGCACGCCGAGCGGGCCGACCCCGCCTCGGGGTGCAGGTCGACCCCGACCCACAGGCCTCGGCCGCGCACCTCGGCGACCTGCGGAAGCCCGGCGTCGCGGAGCGCGTCGAGCAGCCACGATCCGAGCTCGGCCGAGCGCGCCTGGTACTCGCCGCTGCGGAGGATGTCGAGAACCTCGAGCCCGATCGCACACGCGAGCGGGTTCCCGCCGAACGTGGAACCGTGCTCGCCGGGACGGATCACGCCGAGGACGTCGGCGTTCGCCACGATCGCCGACAGCGGCACGATCCCACCGCCGAGCGCCTTCCCGAGGATGTAGATGTCGGGCACGACGCCCTCGTGCTCGACCGCGAAGGTCGTGCCCGTGCGGCCGAGACCCGACTGGATCTCGTCGGCCAGCAGCAGCACGTTCCGCTCGCTGCAGAGCTCACGGGCCTCGTGGAGATAGCCGTCCGGTGGCACGATGATCCCCGCCTCGCCCTGGATGGGCTCGACCAGGAACGCGACGGTGTCGTCATCGATGGTGGCGCGGAGCGCGTCGATGTCGCCGAACGGGACGATCTCGAACCCCGGGGTGAAGGGGCCGAACCCCTTCTGCGCGGACGGGTCGTCCGAGAACGACACGATGGTCACGGTGCGCCCGTGGAAGTTGCCGCCCGCGACGATGATCTTCGCGCGGTTGGGCGCCACGCCCTTCACGTCGTACCCCCATCGCCGCGCGGTCTTGATCGCGGTCTCGACCGCCTCGGCACCGGTGTTCATCGCCAGGACCATGTCCTTGCCGCAGAGCGCGGCGAGGCCCTCGCAGAACGGACCGAACAGGTCGTTGTGGAACGCCCGTGAGGTGAGCGTCACGCGGTCGAGCTGCCGCTTCGCCGCGTCGATCAGCCGTGGGTTGCGGTGGCCGAAGTTGAGCGCCGAGTACGCGGACAGCATGTCGAGGTAGCGGTTGCCCTCGACATCGGTCACCCAGGCGCCGTCGGCCTCGGCGATCACGACGGGGAGCGGGTGGTAGTTGTGCGCGGCGTGGCGATCGACGAGCGCGAGCAGCTCGTCGCTGCTCGCGCCCGCGGTCTGCTCCGTGGTCATGCGGTCGGTCCCCCCTCTCTCGGCGGCCCATGCTAGGGGCTAGGGACGGATCACGACCGTGGCGCCCATGGGGACCTCGATCAGGCGAGCCATCTGCGGGTTGTACACGCGGACGCAGCCGTACGAGACGTCGAAGCCCGCGTCGCCGGGGTCCGCCGTCCCATGGATCGCCATCCGTCCGCCGCCGGGCCACTCGGTCAAGACCTTAGAGAACCCAGAGAGGCCGAGCGCGTAGTTGCCGTAGGGGCCGGTCGCGTCCTCGTAGCCGACACGGGCCCAGACGAAGAAGCGGCCGGGCGCGGTCGGGGTGCCCGGCGCGCCGATCGCGACCGTGTAGCGCCGGATCACGCGATCGCCCCGGTAGTGGATCAGGGAGTGTCGTCGGAGGCGCACGACGATGTGGTCCCTGACCCGGCCGGCCTCGACGTCACGCTTGCGGACCCACCCGTCGGTGCCGTTCGGCCGCTCAGGCACGAGCACGCGGAGCCACGTGCGACCGCCGTCGTCGGTCAGGCGACCGACGACCGGCAGCCACAGATCCTGACCGAAGTCGTTCAGTGACGTATAGAGCCTCGGCTCGCGGTCGCCGGGCTCGTCGAAGATGCGGAAGCGACGGCCTACAGCCGCGACGATGGGATCGCCTTCGGACCGGACTTCCGCCGCCGCGGTCCGCGCCTCGACGACGAAGGTCGCCTCCGGCTGGGGCGAAGAGATCGCGAGTGGTGCCGGAGGCGGCGGCGTCGTGCATGCGCCGAACACGAGCGTGAAGAGCAGGAGCGCGAGGAGCGGGGGCCGGCGCACCGCTCCATCCTGCCCCGATCGGGCGTGTGACGTCACGGGGGTAGGCTTGCCGCGCGCGAGAGTGGCGGAACCTGGCAGACGCGCCGGACTTAGGAGCAAGTCCACGGGCCCGCGGCGCTGAGTTGGCGGCGCTGAGTTGAGGGACGAAGGCGACGTGCGAGGGGCGTGTGCCTCGGAGTCGAAGGGCTGTCTACTGGGCCTTACCAAAGCACGGAGACACCCTCTTGACCCGGCGACTCCGGAACACCAGCATCAACCGTAGAGCCTTCCCCGGTGCCCGCGCTAGGAGGAGCAACGATGAGCCTGAAGGAGAGCTACGCGAGGCCCGAGCTGCTTGCCGAGCCTGACTGGTTATGGGAACAGCGGGAAGCCCCGAACGTCCGCCTCATCGACTGCGCAAGCTCCGATGCCTACGAGCGAGCTCACATCCCTGGAGCAGTGGCGCTCCCCGTCGACGGCTGGCTGAAGGAGCCGGAGCATGGCGTTCACGTGATGGGGCCGGACTCCTTCGGCGAGCTCATGACGAACCTCGGGGTCTCGAAGGATACGACGGTCGTCTCCTATGACGACTTCAACACGACATCCGCCACCAGGATGTGGTGGGTCCTCAACTACTACGGCCACACCGACGCGAAGGTCCTGAACGGCGGTTGGCACCGCTGGCTCGCCGAGGGCCGACCCATCACCTTCCACGAGACAACCCCTCAGCCTGGCCGGTTCACGGCGTCGGCGAACGAGGTCGTGATGTGCCGCCTCGACTACCTGAAGCGGCGCTTCGACCACTCCGACGTCCAGGTCCTGAACGTCCTTCCGGCGGAGTGGTTCAGGGGTGAGGTCAACCCGTTCGAGAACAAGCGCGTGGGCCACATCCCTGGGTCGGCGAACATTCCCATCGAGGAGTTCCTCACCGACGATGACCGCGGGGTCTTCAGGCCGGAGTGGGAGCTTGAGGCCATCCTCGAGAAGGCCGGCCTGTCCAAAGACCGCGAGACCATCGTTCACTGCCAGGGGGGCATCCGGACGACCCTCGGTTTCTTCGTGCTCACCCTGCTCGGCTGGGACCGCGTCCGGGCATACGACGCCGCGATGGCGGAGTGGGCCAACCGCGACGACACCACTTTGGTACTGGACGACGCGTAGGGTGCTTGCTGGACGACGACTCGTCAGGCAGACGACGCGTCTACCATGGGTTCCGCGCGAGAGTGGCGGAACTGGCAGACGCGCCGGACTTAGGATCCGGTGGCCGAGAGGCCGTGGGAGTTCGAGTCTCCCCTCTCGCACCCGTTCTGACCAGTGGAGATGCGATCAGGGTCCGACGGTTCGCTGGCGACCCACGTCTTCTTGCTCACGGATCGCTCACGCCAGAACTGGCGCCGGACGTCGACTCCGGCTGCAGGCATCTGACCGCTCGAACGTGGGCATCGGACGATGATCCAAGGTGCCCGCGATGGGCGCCGCGATCGCATCCGCGCGCGCAGTGCGCGCACTCGCATCAGTGGCAGGTGCGCGCGTCCCCAAGAACGCTCGAACGGATCGGTTTTGTCGGACAGAACATGATACGGTACGTCTCGGTGAAGTTACGATGGGCGAGGTCAGCCACCAAGCACCGGGTCGGCAGGAAGCGGAGCCGATACGTGGTCGAGCATGCTCGCGTCCGTTTCCGCGTTCCCGACCCGGAGGGCATGGACGACCGCTTGGTGTACCTGGGAGATGACGAGGATGGTGTCGCGCTCGAGGTGATGGCCGTGGAACTCGAGTCGGGTGATCTGTTCGTGATCCACGCGATGCCGATGAGGCGAAAGTACCGAGCGCGGTATGAGGAGGCGCAGCGATGGCCAGAGTGAAGACCAAGGGCGGGACCACGCTCTCACGCGAACGGATCGACAAGCTCGCGAGGGAGGCGGAGCGCGGGTACGACCTGAAGAAGGCAACCCGCGAACCCGCCAAGAGTGGGCGCCCCCCGCTGGAGAAGGGCGTCTCCCCCAAGATCAGCTACCGCGTGGGCGACACCCTGTACCGGAAGGCGAAGGCGAAGGCGAAGGCCGAGGGCCGCACCGTCAGCGACGTTGCACGGGCGGCGCTGGAGAAGTACGTGGGCGCGTAGCCCATCCAAGACTGTCTGCCCACACTCTGCTCACGACAGGTCGACACCCCTGGGCACGAGGCAATACCAGAGGGCACCAGACGACACGTAGGACGCGGATCCCTGCGTGGAGCGAGCAACCTTAGGATCCGGTGGCCGAGAGGCCGTGGGAGTTCGAGTCTCCCCTCTCGCACCCGCTGCTCTCGTGCACTGGCCCGCCCACAGGTTGACTCGGCTCTCCTTGCCGGGTAGACAGGCCGCCAGGAGGTGCCGACCTGGAAGGGTCCTTCAGGTGGCCGAGTGCGCTCGGCGCCAGCGTCGCGATGTTCATCCTGATCGGCGCGCTCTGGATCTTCGTCGGAGCCCTGACCGTCCCCCTCCACGACCGGAACATCGGGAGCCCGGCGATCTTCATCACGGAACGGGTCGATGCGGCGTTCTTCGGCCGCCGTCCCACCGAGCTGCTGACCTCCGATCCCGCCCTCGCGAAGTTCCGGACCATGATGCTGACGGTCATCTCCGGCTGTCTGCTCCTCGCGGGGATCATGTTCATCCTCGTCGCCTGGTTCGGCCTGCGGGCACGCGAGACATGGGCGCTGGTCGCGCTCGCTGCCGGCGGAGCACTCGCCGTCGCCTGGTGGGGCTGGGCTCTGCTTCCTTACTTCCGAGCCGGCGTCCCGATGACGTTCCGCGATGCACCGCCTTTCATCAAGGTGCCTGGCATCCTGATCGTCCCGGCAACGGTCCTCGGCTGGATGGGCCTCAGATAGCAGCTCAGATGCAGAGGGCGATGAACAACCGCGATCACCTCGAGCCCGGGCATCGTCAGGCTCCGCCTGCCCACACTCTGCTCACGACAGGGCGACACCCGCGGGCACAAGACGGCACCAGACGACACGGAACGACACGTGAAGCAGGATCTCGTGCGTAGCGCGAGCAACCTTAGGATCCGTTGCCCGAACGGGCGTGGGAGCTCGAGTCTCCCCTCTCGCACACGACCAGGGGACCGTCGTACGCGGAGGCCTTCGGTGACCCGATCGACTCGGAGCGGAAGCGTGGGGTCGCCCCAGCGGCCCCGCGCTTCCGCCCGACCCACGCCACGCCGATGGCTATGGAAGGGTGACGAAGTCGTCGATGAACGACCGCGCCGTCTCCGTGTCGTTCCTGAACGCCCACGAGATCGCGTTGCACTGACCGGTCTCGCCGTCGGCCACGGCGACCGCGACGTTGGAGTCCCCGAGGAAATACGGCGAGCCCCCGTCTCCGCACACGCCGCCTTGCCCGGTCGCGTTCGTGTTGTTCAACAGCTGGATCGTGCCGGGGAAGATCGCCGAGATCGCCACCGTCGCGGACCGCCGGACGGCGGGGTCCGAGCCGTAGCCGACGACGGTCAGCGGCTGGGTCTTGTCGATCGACGCGAGCTGCTGGAACGTGGGGAGCTTGGCCGGCGTGATCCCCCGGACGGGCCTGGCGAGCACGGCGATCCCGTACAGGTTGGAGCCGTTGGCGGGGTTCGCGTCCGGGTGGATGTACCCTGCCTTGACGGTCCGCCACCTCGCCTCCTCGGGCGGCCAGGCGACCGGGTCGAACGTGATCTCCGCGCGGCCGCCGATCGACTGTGCGAAGGCCACGGCGCCGGGGCAGTTGTAGTTGGTCAGGAACACGGTGGGCGAGATCAACACGCCGCCGCAGAACTCGAACCAGTCGCCGTTCGCGTCCGAGACGACCATCACACCAACGTTCGGATGCGCGTTGCCGTCCAGGTCGCCGTTCACCGCTCCGACGGGTGGGCTCGCCGCGAGCGCGACCGCGAGCACCGCCCATGCCACGAGCACCTTCCGCATGGCTTTCTCCCTTCGTCTGGGGCCGACGACCCGACACTAGGGAGCGTGCCTAGGAGAGGAATCCCTGGTTCCCCTACGTTTCAGAGCCTCCGAGCCAGCTCGGTTCGGGAGCGCACGCCGAGCTTGCGGTAGACGCGCTTCAGGTTCGCCTCGACGGTGTGGACGCTCACGAAGAGCGCCTCCGCGACCTCGCGGTTCGTCCGCCCCTCGGCGACGAGGTGCGCGATCTGCGCCTCGGTCGGGGTGAGTCCGGTCGAGGTCGGCGGCCGGCCGCCGATCCTCGCGAGCTCGCGTCGGGCGCGATCGGTCCATAGCGGCGCACCGAGATCATCGAACGTCGTGAGCGCCCGTTGCAGGAGGTCGCGTGCACCCTTCTTCTGCCGCATCCGTCGGCGTACCGCGCCCGCCACCAGCAGCGTCCGCCCGAGCTCGAACGGTTGCTGCGTACGAGCGTGTTCATCGAGGGACCGCTGCAGATGCTCCTCGGCCCCCTCGAGATCGCCGCGCGCCGCGGCGACCAGGCCGCGGCACCGAGCGGCCGTGGCGAGCGCCAACGAGCGACCCAGCGATCTCCCGCACTCGTCCAACCGCTCCGTGAGTCGCTCAGCGGACTCCACGTCACCGAGCCCGATGAGAGCTTCGACCTCGTCGGGCACGAATGGGATCGCTCCCGGCTCCCGGAGGTCCATGCGCTCCGTGATCTCGGTTGCCGGGGCCAGCCAGCGGTGGGCCGCGGCAGCGTCCCCGAGCGACAGCTCGAGGAAGCCCAAGGCTGCGCGCGCTCTGATCTCGTTCCACCGGTCGCCCGTTCGCTCGCAGACGGAGAGGGCCTCGACGCCATCGGCGCGGGCTTCCCGGATCTTGCCGGTCGCGGCCTCGATCGCCGCCTTCACGGGTGCGACCTCGCTCAGCACATCGGTCCAGCCGCACTCGACCACGATCTCATGTGCCTCGAGGGCGTATCCGGCAGCACGCTGCCAACGTCCGGCTCGGTACTCGACTTCCGCGAGGTCCGCCCGGACCCCCCACGTCGCCGCCTCGTGACCCTGATCGAGGTATCTGTCGAGCTCCACCTGAAGCGTGTCCCGGGCCGCGTCGAGCGCGCCTTCCCACAGCCGGAGCCGTCCGAGGCAGGTCCTGGGAGTCGTCACCTCGCCATAGGCGAGTGCCCCCTCTTCCGAGATGCCTCGCTCGAGGAGGTGGGCCGTGTCGTCACCAAGGACGGCGCCGGCCGTCGCCCGAACCGAAAGGGCATGACGGAGGGCGAAGGGCTCGTTCGCCTCGTCCGCCAGCTCGACGGCGGCGTCCGCCCACGGGATGGCCGACCGGGGGTCGCACGCTTCGAACTCGACCCACGCCATGTCCGCAAGGATCAGCGCTCGGAAGTAGCGGTCCTCGCCGACCTCCTCGAGAGCCTGCTCGAGCAGCCCCTTCACCCGCCGCACATCGTTCCAACTCATGAACGAGATCGCATACAGGGAGCGCGCTCGGGCAGCACCTGGCCCGAGCTCGGCGACCATCCGCTCGTTGAGCTCGCGTGCGCCACGCGCATCCCCGGCGGCGAAGAGGTTGCCCGCCGACGCTCGACGTCGATGGTGGGATCGCTCGGTCTCCTCGGGAGGGGTGATCGCGGCTGCGAGCTGGGAGAGCTCGGCGGCGGAGAGCGGTGCGCCTCTGGCCTGAGCGTGGAGGGCGGCCTCCTCGAGGGCAACGGCGACCTCCTCGCTCGGTCCGGTGACGCAGAGCGCGAGGTGCCGCGCTCGTTCCTCGGGGTCCTTCACCACCTGTGCGAGTGCAGCGTGCGCGGCGCGTCGGTCACGCGCTGACGCTGTCTCGTAGACGGTGGACGCGAGGAGGGGGTGCGTGAACTCGATCGCGGAGCCGTGCACCTCGACGATCCCCGCGCTCTCCGCCTCGGACAGCCCCGCGGAACCTCCCTCAACAGGCTCGATGAGCGAGGCCGTTGGCTGAGCTGCAGAGGCCGCGAGGAGCAACGCGTCGCGCGCGGAACGAGGAAGCGCCGTCAGCCTGCGGCGCAGGAGCTCGCGGAGGTCCGCCGGCACCGGTAGTGGCTCGCCCGGGTTCAGGAGCGCGTCTCCGTCCGGTAACGCACGTCCGATCTCGAGCCCGAAGAACGGGTTGCCACCCGACGCCTCATGGATCCGTCGCACGAGGGGGGGAGCGAAGTCGCGGTCCAGCCGCCGACGGAGCAATCGTCCGAGCGGAACCGGGGCGATCGGACCGATGGTGAGCCGATCGACGCCGTCGGGGAGCGACCCGACCAGGTCCAGCGGATCGGGCACGCCGGACGCCATCCGCCTCGCCGCGACGACCGTGACGGGCTCGTCCACGAAGCGCCGCAACGCGAACGCGAGCGCCCGGGCCGACGGGCCGTCGACCCACTGCAGATCGTCGATGGCGATGGTGAGCGGGGTGACGGATGCGAGCGCGCGGAGCACCCCGAGGACCGCGAGGGAGACCGCTCGGGCATCGGGACGGGAACGGGACGGCCTTCCCAAGAGCAGGGCTGCCTCGAGCGCGTTCCGTTGACTGACGGACAGCTCCTCCACCGCTCCGTCCAGAGCAGGAACCAGCACATCGCCGAGCACGGTGAACGACAGCCTCGTTTCGGCCTGGGATGCCCGCGACGACAGCACCAGACCTCTGCTTTCGGCGAGCCGGACGGCTTCGCTCCACAGCGTGGTCTTGCCGATCCCGGCGTCCCCCTCCAGCAACAGCGCGCGTGACGCAGATCGCTCATCGTCGAAGAAGCGGGTGATGGCGGCGAGCTCCTCGTCCCGCCCGAAGATCGCGTCTGGGGCCACGGCTGGAGACCTTCTTCATCGGAGGGTTCCGGCGGTCCTCAATAGTAGGTGGCCGGTCCGGATAGAGGAACTGCGAGCCCACTGCAGGGCCACGTCCTTGCTCACATCTTGCTCACGACAGGACGACACACGCGGACACTCGACGACAGCAGACGACACGAGCTACGTGGGTTTGTCCGCGACCTGGAGCCCGAACCCGCGAGCAAGACCTCGCCGAGCGTCCACGTCCCGACCTGATCGCTGAGCGCGAAATACAGGTCGAAGAAGGCTGCCCACTGATCGACCCTTCCCCTTTCCTTCCGGAAGAGCTCGGCGATGACGAGTACTCCCCCTGGCCGCAGCGCCCGAGCCGCCTTCTCGGTCACGATCCGATTCTCGGCGTCATCGAAGTGGTGGACCACGTTGCACATCAGGATCAGGTCGTAGACGCTTTCGCCGAGATCGTCGGTCAGCGCATCGCCGGCCTGCATGACGACCCGATCCCCCATCTCCTCAGCCTTCAGCAGCGGAGCGGCTTGCTCGATCGCCGGCGGGAGGTCGAGCACGGTGGCGCGCCGGCTCAGGCCCGCTCAACCCCTTGTCGCGTCACCCCCCTGGAGCGGTTCCCGTCTCCAGGTCCTGGCGCACCGAGTGTTCCGCGAGATTCGCGACGGCTCCGATGAGGGCAGCGATGCCGACGAGCGACAAGAGCAGCCACCAACTGGCCTCTGCCCAGACGACAGGGAGGAGGCAGAACAGGATGGATGGCAGCAGCAACGCGAGGGTCCACCCGGGATGCGATCGCCGCAGGGTCATCGCCACGATGGGCATCCCTACGAACAAGGTGCCAACGAGGAGGACGGACCCCGCACGCGCCAGCGGCGACGGGTGCCAGCCGGGATCGGTGGTCGACCACCACGACTCGAACCCTCCGGCGGTGATATGGGCTGCGACCGCGACCACGCCGAAGGCGACGATCGCCAGAGGGGCCAGCAACCACCGGTCTTGCCTGATGCGTTCCATCATCGGTGCGACCTCCTTCTCATGCTTCCTTCGAAGCGCCATCTCCGCTCGCCAGGACAGGTCGGCTCCGACGCCGAGGAGGCATCGAGCGAGGATCTGACCCGCCACCGTTCCCGCATGTGCTGCGCCGCGTCCTGCATGCGCGTGTTCCCACAGGTCGGAGTCGATCTCCCCGCGACGCGAGTTCCGCAGGAGCGGCTCGAGCCCGGCCGTGTACAGGCGCGTCCACCCCCGGACGACGCTCGCGGCGAGCACGTCGGGCGACCTCACGCTGTTCCTTCCCGCAGGAGAAAGGCCCCGGCTTCCGCGATCTGGGCGTCCTCGGATGCCCGCTGCCCGTGAGCTGTGACCCGGTAGAGGCGGCGGCGAGGGCGCCCCTGCTCCGCCGCGACGTCGGGGTCCTCCCACCGGCTCTGGAGCAGCCCGGCGTGCTCCATCCGATCGAGGGCCTTGTACAGCGTGCCGTGGGCGGTCAGACCGCGCGCCCCGTCCCGGTCGCGCAGCTCCTTCGCAAGTAGGAACCCGTGGAACTCGGGCTTTCCCTCACCCCGCATGGCGAGCCCGGCGCCGAGGATCGCGACCTCCAAAGGGATCAGCACACCTTCGCGTCGCCTCATGGCGAAAGAATAGGAAGATATCTGCCGAAAGTCAAGAGCTGATGTGCATGCTCACCTCACGCACACGGCCTCCACCGCGACCTGCTCTAGGCGTAGCCCTCTGGCACGGGTCCTCTGACCTCCATCCCGTACCTCGCCGCGATGTCGGAGAGGGCCTCATCGTCGACGTGGGCGGCACCGATCGCCGCGCTCAGCTCATCGAAGTAGCCGACCATGGCTGCCGGGCTGTAGATGTTGAGCTTGCGGCTCGGTCGGTCCCCGACCCGAAACCCATGCAGGACCCCGGCCGGGATGTAGACGAACGAGCCGGCGGGACACCGCTTCTCCTCCTCTCCGAGGAAGATCGCATACTCGCCCTCGAGCACGTAGAACGCCTCGGCAGCGTCGCGGTGGATGTGCGTCGGAGGGCCGAAGCCCGGAGGCTCAACCGCTTCGAGGAGCGAGAACGCGGCGCTCGTCTGCTCGGCGCTGGCCTTCACCACCATCTCGAACGAGCCGAGGCCGATGGCGCGGCCTTCGCCGGGACCAAGGACGTATGCCTCGTCGGGCTCTTTCATCCGTGCCCCTTGCTCTCTTCCGACCAACCGAGATCGGGCCGTAGAGTCTCGCACGCGTGAGCGACCTCGATCCAGCCGACCTGCTCGCTCGCTACGATGCGCAGCTGCGCGCCGCGGTCCCGGACCCACTGCCTGGGGGCCTCACCGTTGAACGCGACGGGCCTTTGTTCCGCTTCACGGGCTACGGGCGCGGCGGGGGCATCGAGTATCGCGACCTGGGTGGTATCGAGGGCACCGACCTCGACGAGTTGATCGCGCGCCAGGTGCGCGTGTTCGCCGACCGCGGCGAGGCGTTCGAGTGGAAGCTGCACGGCCACGATCGACCAGCCGACTTGAGCGAGCGGTTGCTGGCGCACGGCTTCGTTCCCGAGGACATCGAGACGGTCGTGATCGCACCGGTGGCCGGCGTCGCGGGCGATGTGATCCTGCCCGACGGCATCTCGTTGCGCGAGGTGAGCGAGCGGGTCGATCTGGATGCGATCGGAGCCATGGAGGACGCGATCTGGCACGACGGTCGGACCGGCTGGCTCGCCGAAAGCCTCGAGGCAGAAAGGGTCGCCGACCCTCACGCGATCACGATCGTCGCCGCCGAGTCGGCCGGCGAGCTCGTCGGCGCAGGATGGATCCGCTTCGTATCGGGAACGGACTTCGCGACGCTCTGGGGCGGAGGCACGCTCCCGGGTTGGCGCCGCCGCGGCATCTACCGCGCGCTCGTCACCCACCGTGCCAACCTCGCCGCGGAGCGCGGGTTCCGCTCCCTGCAGGTGGACGCGTCGTCGGAGAGTCATCCGATCCTCCACCGACTGGGCTTCATCGCCGTCACCACGACGACCCCGTTCATCTGGACACCGCCAGCGGTTCCGTGACTCGCGCTGACCCTGGACAGTCGTGCCCCCAACGTGCTCAGGGCGATGCCGGATCGTAGGTCATCCAGAACTTCTTGAATGGCGCCTGGAAGTCGAACACGCACGGGGTCCCCGCTCGGATCGCGAACGCGTCTCCCGCCGAGAACGTCTCGGCCTCGCACCCGTCGACCGTCACCACCAACCTTCCCTCGAGGACGACGAACAACTCGTCGTGGGGGAACGAAGGGATCCGTTCCTTGTAGACACCACATCCCCAGACGCCACAAGCGGCGCGACCGTCATCGCTCTGCATCATCGTCAAGCCGTGATGGTTCGGCGTGCCCGAGATCAAGAGTTCCGTGTCGATGTCGTCTTCGTAGACGAAGGATCCCTCGGGCGGGTTCGCATCGATCCGTGTCATCCCGGCTGGCATCGAGCCCTCCTCCATTGATACGTAGGATGACACCGTGGAGATCCCGGAGGTCAACTACGCGACGACCGCGGACGGCGTTCACATCGCCTATCAGATCGTCGGCGAAGGGCCCATCGACCTCCTGTTCGTCCCGGGGTTCTGGTCGAACCTCACGTGGAACTGGCAGCTTCCCGCCTACGCGCTCTTCTTTCGAAGGCTGAGCTCGTTCTGCCGACTCATCATCGTCGATCGTCGAGGTTCAGGGCTCTCCGATCGGCTCTCACCGCACGACCTGCCTCCGCTGGAGATCCTGGCCGACGACTTCGGCGTGGTACTCGATGCGGCCGGTTCCGAGCGGGCCTCACTTCTCGGCGTGTGGTCCGGCGGGATGGCGTGCTCGATCTTCGCGGCGACACGGCCCGAACGTGTCGATCGCCTGATCCTCTACGCGATGAACCCCGGCGGGGATCAGCAATGGGAATCGGAGTGGGATCCGGAGGGATACCTCGAGCGAGTGGCCGAGGGATGGGGGACTCGCTCGTTCGCTCAGCGGGACCCCGCATGGGGTCTCAACGTGATCGCTCCTTCCGTCGCAGACGATCCCAAGACCCTCGACTGGTACGTGGCCTCGCTGCAGCTCGCCTCCGACCCCGGCGCTGCCACTGCCCTCTCGCGCATCTACGTGGAAACCGATGTTCAACCGATCCTCCCGTCGATCCGTGTCCCGACGCTGCTCCTCTGCCGACGGGGCGACCGGCTCGAGCCGACCGCTACCTCCCGACATCTCGCGAAGGTGATCCCAGGGGCGCGACTGCTCGAGCTACCGGGCGAGGACGACCTGTGGTTCGCCGGAGACACCGACTCGATCGTCGACGCGATCCAGGAGTTCACGACCGGTGTCCGCCCAACCATCCAGTCACATCGGGTTCTGGCGACCGTCTTGTTCACCGACATCGTCGGATCGACCGAGTTGGCGGCCCGGCTGGGTGACGGCGCGTGGAGGGAACTCTTGGCGAACCACGACGAGCGAGCGAAGGCCGCGATCGAGCAGTACCTCGGCCGCTACGTCCACACGACCGGAGACGGGCTGCTCGCGACCTTCGACGGACCGGCCAGAGCAGTTCGATGCGCGCAGGCGATCATGACCACGGTCCGCGATCTCAGTATCGTGCTCCGAGCCGGCGCCCACACCGGCGAGGTGGAGCTCGTGGGCGACGATGTCCAAGGGATCGCTGTTCACATCGGATCACGCATCACGGCGGCCGCAGATGCGAACGAGGTTCTCGTGTCATCCACCGTCAGGGACCTGGTCGCCGGGTCCGGTCTCACCTTCGTTGATGCCGGCGAGCACAAGCTGAAAGGCATCCCCGAAAGCTGGCGGCTCTACCGGGTGACATCCACGGCGTAGCGCCCCGAGGTCATGACATGCCCCGACGGGATCACGGCTCACATGGGTCCGTCGTCGTTGAGGCACTCCGCGACGCACATCACTGAGCCGTCGGGCTGGCGTCGGTAGACCCCGATGTACTTGCCATGCTCCTCACGTCGCTCACCGCTGACCTCGTCGACCACGCCGAAGACGTACGTACTCACCTCGACGCCGAGCCCATCTCGTTCGGCCCACGTGTGGTGGCCGACTCATCAAGGATGCGTACATGCTCGCGCAGCCTCAACTCGTTTCCCGGAAGGTTCGCAACACGCCTGGAAGGACAGGATCCACCCGGGCGGTGTCCACGCCGAGGTGGTCCGTTCCTTCTATACAGACGAACTCCGCGTTCGGGATCTCGTTCGCCGCGCGCTTGGCCTGGGCGAGGAAGTCCGCGTCACCCTCCGCCACGCAGAGGAGGCATCGGACGTTCCACGACGCGAGATCCTCGCTCACCCCTCCTTCGGCCATCACGGCGCTCCACGCAGCGCGCATCGCTGCCGCGTCGCAGGCCAGGTAGGCCGACCGTATGTCATCCGGGTATCGCCCCACGATCGCCTCGAAGGCCTCGACGAGAGCTTCGATCCCCCGCTCACTCGACGCGGCCAAAGCCTCCCCCACCACGCGCGTGAGCGGGCCGTCCGGATCGATCGCATAGGGCTGCTGGCCGACGATCACGAGTGAACGAACGCGCTCAGGCGCATGCTGACCGAGCCCGAAACAGAGCCTTCCGCCCCAGGAGATGCCGAGGAAGTGCGCACGCTCGATCCCGAGCTCGTCGAGGACCGCCACGACGTCCGCGACGCGCAGCGGCATCGCGTATGCCTTCGCGTCGTGCGGCTTGTCGCTCCGTCCGTGACCCCGGTGATCGACGTAGATGAGCCGGAACTCCTCGGGGAGCTCCTGGAGCGCTCGGGCGATCGGCGCGCCTCGCACCAGCTCGACCGGATCGAGGAATCCGCCGAGGATCGCGACCGGCGTGCCTTCGCCACCATCGTCCTCGAAGTACACGCGACCCGCGTCCCGAGCGTTCGTCGCGAATGACACCGAAGAAGCCTCTCGCCGTGAGATGGCGATCATCGCACGAGCCGCGAGCGGGCCTCATCAGCTCTGCCGGTGCCGGCGGCTCTCACGGGCTGGGACGCGCTCAGCAGCCTCTCGCTCACGATCTGCTCACGACAGGACGACACACGCGGGCACAGGATGACACTCAGATGACACAGGACGACACGTGGAACCCGACTCCGTGCGAAGCGCGAGCAACCTTAGTATCCGGTGCCCGAAAGGGCGTGGGAGTTCGAGTCTCCCCTCTCGCACGGCTTCTGAAGGGTGAGGCTCCCGGCTCGACAGCCGAAGGGCGCCCGCAGTCGCGAGCGCCCTTCGGTGAGCTGCGAGGGGGTGGCTCAGTCGGCCGTGAACGCCACGTCACCGATCCGGTTCGACACCAGCTCGATCCGTTCGGCGAGGTTCTCGGCCACCCACGCACGAGCGAGAGCCACGCCGTGTTCGGCGGCCCCGCGCGACTCCCACAAGCTGACCGAGATGAGCTCCCCGTCGCCGAGGTCAGCGACCTCGTACCGGCGGAACCCCGGCTCGAGTCGGAAGGAATCGAGCATCCCGCCCTTCGCGGCGTCGGCGACCTCCTCGAACGTGGTGCCCGACTTGAGGCGATACGTCGCCACTCGGATCTCCTGCATCTCCTATCTCCTTCCGCCGTGCGGTCCGCATGACCGCGACGCGACGAACGCTACGGGCGAGCGAGATCGCTCGGTATCCCCCCGAGGGTGACATTTCCTGCGAGCCCGACCTTCCCTTCCGGTAAGGTCGGTCGCAGGCTCCGCCGGAACCGGAACGAGCGATGGCCTTGGACCAGGTACCCAAGCTCACGCGCCGCGAGCGCGACGTGCTCGCGGCGCTGTGTCGCCCCGTCGGGTCGGGGGCGGCCTACACCGAGCCGGCGTCGATCCGCGAGATCGCCGCCGCCCTGTTCGTGAGCGATGCTGCCGTGAAACAGCACCTGCTCCGGCTCTACGACAAGTTCGAGATCTACAGCGGCGAGCCCCGGCGGCGGATCCGGCTGGCGAACGAGGCCCTGCGACTCGGACTGGATCCCACGGAAGGATCCGACTCCCGGGGCCCGGTCGTCGAAGCGTCCCGACTGATCGAGCGAGGCCGCGAAGCGCTCGTGCAGCGTGCGTGGGACGAGGCGTACGAGGCGCTGGCGGCCGCGGATGCCGCAGGCACCCTCGACCCCGCCGACCTCGAGGCGCTCGGCGAGGCCGCGGTCTGGAGCGACCACCACGAGGAGTCGATCGACGCACGTCAGCGCGCTCACGTGGCGTACCTGGCCCAGGACGACACGCTCGCCGCCGCTCGGGTAGCGATCGCGCTCGTGCCCAACCACATCGCGCGCTTGAACCTGTCCGCTGCGGGCGGTTGGTTCAACAAGGCCAAGCGGCTGCTGGCCGAGGAACCCGAGTCGGTGACCCACGGCGAGCTCGCCGCGATGACCGCCCTGATCCAACTCGCCAACGGCGACATCGAGCCGGGGCTGAAGAGCGCCGTCGCCGCGCATCGACTCGGCGAGAGGTTCGGCGATCGCGACCTCGTCGCGCTCGGTCTCGTCTTCCAGGGGTATGCCCTCGCGCGTCTGGGCCGGCTCGACGACAGCGCGCCACTTCTGGATGAGGCGATGGCCGGCGCGGTGGCCGGAGAGCTCGGCCCCCTCGCGACCGCATTGGTGTACTGCCGGACGATCTGCACCTGTCTCGACCTGTTCGACTTCCGACGCGCGACCGAATGGACGGACCTCGTTCAGGGCATCACCGACGTTACCGGGCCCGTCGGCGTGGCTGGGGACTGCCCGACCCACCGGGTCGCCGTAAAGATCTTCCGGGGCGAGTGGGCCGAGGGGGAGCGCGAAGCCGAGCGTGCGTGCGCGCAGAGCACGGCGTGGGACCTGAACCATACGGCGATCGCCCAGTACGAGCTCGGCGAGATCAAGCTCCTCACGGGGAACTTCGCCGGCGCCGCCGAAGCGTTCCGGCGATCTCACGAGCTGGGCGGGGTTCCCCATCCGGGCCTCGCCCTCCTTCAGCTCGCGGAGGGCGACACCGAGGGCGCAGCTGCGGCGATCGCAGGCGCGCTCGCCGGTCGCCAGGACCGGCTGGACCGAGCGCGCCTGTTGCCCGCGCAGGTCGAGATCGCGATCGCCGGTGGCGACCTCGACGCGGCACGCCTGGCCGCGGTCGAGCTCGACGGCATCGCCGAGCGGTTCGGGAGCGACGCCCTCCGCGCCTCCGCCGATGGGGCGCGAGGCCTCGTCCATCTCGCCGACGGCGACACCGGCGCGGCGATCCGGGATCTCCGGGGCGGCTCGCGCCGGTGGCAGGAAGCCGGCGCGCCGTACGAGACGGCACGGACGCGGGTACGCCTTGCCGAGGCGTTCGCAGCGATCGGCGACACCGGATCCGCTACGCTGGAGCTGGAGACGGCGCTCTCGGTGTTCCGGCGTCTCGGTGCGACGCCGGACGAGGATCGGGCAGCATCGATGCTGCAGGAGCTCGCCTCGAGATAGCTGGGTCGTCGAACGACCTCAGGCAGGCGACCGCGGTCGCCGAGCGAGGCCTGGCGCTCGGTCGAACCGACCTGTCGAGGACGTTCGGGCGGATCCGCAGCAGACGGCGGACCCGCCCGAACGTCGACCGGTTACGGCGTGAACGGCCCATGCAGCTCGCAATACCAGCCCGGATGGTTCTGAACGAACAGAACGACAGCGTTGTCCTTCCTACCGGTCTCGATCGCGTGAGCGTCCACGCTCTCGAACTGGGTCAGAACTCCCCCCGGAGGGTTGCACCACACCTGGTAATAGGTGTCGGCGCGCGGTGTCGAAGCCAAAGCCGTGGGCGCCGACGCCAACAGCGCCGCGCCGACGACCAACGAGATCGCAACCTTCTTCATCTGGAGCCTCCTTTCCGTCTGCTTGTCGTCTGCTTGCTCCGAGGTGGACGGTACGAAAGGGGGCTGCCGGAGGAATCTCCTATCCGGGTACGTTTGATCCGAGCGCGTTCAGCGCGACGTCGGCTTCCGATCGAGCCGGGCTGCGAGCTCGGTCCTGGAGCGCACCCCGAGCTTGCGGAAGATGCGCTTGAGATTCGCCTGGACGGTGCCGGGACTCATGAAGAGCGCGTCCGCTACCTCGCGATTCGTGCGTCCCTCGGCGACCAGACCCGCGACATCGAGCTCGGTCGCGGTCAGCTCGAGAGGGGAAGAGGGGCGCCCGCCGATCCGGGCCAGCTCCCCCTCCGCCCGGTCCATCCACAGCGCCGCCCCGAGCTCGACGAAGATCTCTCGGGCACGCTCGAGGGCCTCGCGAGCGAGACGCTTCTTCTTCGCCCGCCGGTGGATCTGGCCGAGAACGAGCAACGAACGGGCGAGCTCGAACGGCTGTTGAGCGCGTTCGTGGTGATGGAGGGCGTGCTCGAGCGCCTGATGCGCGCCCTCCAGGTCGCCATGAGCCGCGGCGAGCAGGCCACGACACCTCGCCGCCGTCGCCAGGGCCCACGGCCTGTCGAGAGCCGTCGCCTGCTCCTCGAGCCATCCGACGAGCGGCGCGGCCTCGTCGACACGCCCGAGCGCCACGAGAGCCTCGACCTCGTCGGGGACGCACGGGATGATCCCAGGCTCGGCAGAGCCCATCCGAGCCAGGTACCGCACGACCGGTTCGAGGTAGGCGTGTGCCTGCTCGAAGTTCAGAAGCGAGAGCTCGAGGAAGCCGAGCACGGCCCTGTTCCAGTTGGCGTTGAACAGGTCGTCGTTCGACAGGGCCAACCGGACGCCGTCGGTCGCCAGCCCGCGAGCATCGTCGACGTGTCCGAGGTGGGCCGCCTCGAGCGCCTGATTGAAGAGCGCGACGTGGCTCTGCGTGGCCGTCTGGCCCGACTCGATCACGGTCTCCATGGCCTCTGCCGCGTGATCGGTCGCGAGGCTCCACCGCCCCGCGCGACACTCAAGCTCCGCCAGATAGCACAGAACCTCCTGGCGGACCGTGTACATCGCGTGCTTCTCGTACTCGGCCAGCTCGTGCTCGAAGACCGCCCTCGCCTCGTCGAGCCGGCCCGACCACATCAGCTGGAGTCCCAGGATCGATCGTGGGGTCGTGTAGACGGCGGCCTCGGTCCAGGACCCCTGGCGCATCATGAGGTCCTGCAACTCGAGGGCCTCGGACATGAACGGCTCGGCCGGTCGCCCTCGTACGAACTCGACGAAACTGAGCGTGGAGAGTGCCTCCGCGCGAGACGCGGGGTCGGTCACGTGCGTCACGCACTCCACCGACCTCTGCGCGTGGCCCCACGCTTCGCCGAGATCGCCGAGGTAGAAAGCGACCCATGCGAGGACCGAATGGATCCCGCTCCGGAGCTCGCGGTCCTCACCCACTTCCTCCAAAGCCCGCTGCGCCGGTTCTCGAACCCCTCGAACCAGGTTCATCCAGCTCATCGACGAGACGCGGTAGAGCATCTCGGCTCGATCCGGGCCGGGCGGCGAGGACGCGATGGAGTCCTGCAGCACGGCCAAAGCTCGCGCAGCATCGCCCGCGTCGAAGTGGTACTCAGCAGCTTTCAGGCTTCGCCTCCGGAGCGCGTCCAGGTCATCGGGTGGCGTGAGCTGCCTCGCGAGCTCGGTGAGGTCAGCGGCGGCGTCGGGTGCCCCTCGTGCACGCGAATGGCGAGCCGCCTCGTCGAGGGCTCGCGCGACGTCCGCGTCGGGCCCGTCCGAACAGAGTGCGAGGTGACGTGCGCGCTCCTCCGGATCGCCGATCAGCTCGGCCAGGCGAAGGTGCAGGTCGCGTCGCTCGCGGGGCGACGCGTTCACGTAGATGGTCGATCCGAGCAGCGGGTGCGAGAAGCGCACGCGGCCGTCGGCTCGCTCAACGACGCCGGCCGCCTCGGCCCTCGCGAGGCCGCTCCGCGAGCCCTCATCCGCCCCGGCTGCGGAGAGGACGAGATCTACGGTCGGTTGTGACGTGGCCGCGATCGCCAAGAGCGGCATCCGCGACGACGTTGGGAGGGCCGCCAGACGCGCCGAGAGGAGCTGCTGCAGGTCCTCCGGGACGGGCAGAGGCTCCCCCGGCTCCGAACGAACCCCTTGCTGAACCACCGCCCGGGCGATCTCCAGGGCGAAGAGCGGATTCCCGTTCGAGGCGCGATGGAGCCGCACGAGAACGGGACGAGGAAGATCAGCACCGGTCCGTTCTCGTAGGAGCCGACCGAGGGGGTCCTCGGGCATCGGACCCACCGGGAGCTTCGCGACGTGCGCCAGCGCCCGGTCGATACCGAGCGGATCACCCTTCGAGCCCGACCCGAGACGCAGCGACACGAGCACGCCGACCCGTTCATCGGAAAGGCGGCGCAGGACGAAGGAAAGCACCCGAGCCGACGACGCGTCGAGCCACTGGACGTCGTCGATGGCGACCACCAGCGGTCCTGCGGCGGCCAGGGTTCGCACGACACCGACCGAGGCGAGCGATACCGCCCGCTGGTCAGGTGGAGCTCCGTACGCCTCGGCCCGAAGGAGCGCCATGTCCAGCGCGTGGCGCTGCGGTGTCGGAAGACTGGGAAGCGCCTCGTCCACGACCTCGGCGAACAGGTCCCCGAGCGCGGAGTAGGAGAGCTTGGCCTCGGACTCCGCCGCCCGGGCGATGAGCACTCGGTAGTCCTTCTGCCGTGCGGCGGCTACGCCCTCGAGCCACAGTGTGGTCTTGCCGATCCCCGCAGCGCCTTCGAGGACCAGGGCAGAGGGGCCCGTCGGGATCGACTCGAGGAAACGCCCCACCCTGCCGAGCTCAAAGTCCCGCCCGAGGATCACGCACTCCCCCAGTCCCGCGCCGTGCGCATGACTTCAGGTGCGAGCCTACGTGACTGGCGACCTCGGGTTCTCTTCCTGTTAGGGCCAACACTTCCTGCGGCAGGGGTGGCTACGATGCGGTTGGGGTGCGCGAGAACAGAGAGACCACACAGATCCAGGATCGGGTCTTCGGTCGCGCCGACGAGCTCGCAACGATCGAGGCGTTCCTGGGCGAGGTACCAGCTGGGCCGGCTGCGATGCTCGTCGCGGGCAAGGCGGGTATCGGCAAGACGACGCTCTGGCGGGAAACGATCTGGTCCGCGGAGGCGAAGGGCTACAGGGTCCTCCGGAGCGCCGCGGCGTCCCCGCCCTTTGGAGGGACACGGTGGTGCGACGCCGGATAGGATCCGGCGGCCGAAAGGTCGTGGGGGTTCGAGTCCCCCCTGTGTCTCACAGCGCGCACCTGTTCACGTCACCACCCGGTACAAGCGCCACCGGTTCGGGACGCCCTTCAGCTCATGTTCCCCGGCATCTTCGAAGGTGAGGCCGCTCCCGGCGGTGAGGTCCTTGACGGTCTGCGAGACCAGAACCTCGGACGGGCCGGCGTGCGCCATCACGCGCGCGCCGATCGACAC
>CAZZND010000012.1:21420-31440 GCA_964655465.1 uncultured Actinomycetes bacterium | reverse complement strand
GGCGCCGGCCTGCTCGGCGCCGGCCTGGCCGGAGCCGGTGGCCGGCCGGTTCGCGCCGCCCGATCCACCGCTCCCCCGGCCTCTGCCGCCGCGCCGCCTCCGGCGGCGCGGCGCCCCCGTGGTGGGGGTACCTCCAGCGGTCCCTTCGCCTCCGGCGCTGCCGGCACCGTTGCCGGGGTCGTCACCCCCGCCGGTGGTCGCGCCGTTGTCGCGCTCGACGAGCGGACGTGAGGCCGTCGTGGCCTCCGTGGCGTCGTCCATGTTGCTCACTCCTTCCGCGGTTGCGGAGAGCACACGTCGAGCATCGAGACGGAAGAGCGGCGCCGCGCATGGCGGCGGGATGAGGGTGTGCCCACGCTGCGGACGGATCCGCGCGCCGGGCCTCGTGCGTGATCGCGCACCCGGTCCGTTTCCTTCGTCCGGCGCTCGCGTCCCGCCCGTCGGGCCCATGGGGCCCGGTTCGGCGGTCGCGCGCCTCCTCGCTCGTTCCCTGACCTCGCCCCCCGCGTCACACGCGCGTCGGGGACGAGCACATCTGCCTGCGAGGATAGCAGCAGGTCGTGCCCGACAACCGCAGCCGCCTCACCGACCGATGGCCTAGCCCCCCGCGGACTCGCTCTGACCTGCGATGACTAGTCATCCGGGGTCACGACCCCGCATCGTTGTCCCCTGGGAGAAACGGCTGGGCGTCCGATGGTGCCCGTCTCGCCCCTGGGCCATCCTCGCTACCATGCACGCGATCAAGAGCGCCGCGCTCACCGCGGTCGACGGTCATGTGAGGGTGCTCGTCGTCGACGACAACGACGGCTTCCGCGAGTCGCTGGCGTCCCTGCTCGACGGCGGTGACACAGAGGTCGTCGGGCAGGCCACCACCGGGCTCGAGGCTCTCGAGATGGTCCGGCGCCTGGCACCCGACGTCGTCTTGATGGACGTCCGGATGCCCGAGATGGACGGGATCGAGGCCACCCGGCGACTCAAGGCTTCGCGTCCGTCGATCGGGATCGTCGCCCTCACCGGTCTCGACGAGCAGCGCGCCGTGCGCGACATGCTCGTCGCCGGTGCCACGGGCTATGTGCTGAAGGACGCCGACGGCGACGAGATCGTCCACGCGATCCGTCGCGCGGCCGAAGGCGGTGCCGTGCTCTCCGCCGCGGTGACGCCGAGCGTCATCGACGAGCTCACGGAGTCGCTCGAGCGCGAACGCCTGAGGACCCGCCAGCTCGAGGTCGCCCAGGAGGCCCTCCTCGAGCGCGCCGCACGCCGCCAGCAGCTCATCGGGCGCGTGGGCCACGAGCTCCGCACCCCCGTCACGGTCATCCTGGGGATCACCCAGTCTCTGCTCCGTACGCCGCTCCCCCCCGACGAGCTCGCCTCGTCGCTCGCCACGCTCGAGACCCGCGCGCGCGGGCTGGCCCGTTTGGTCCAACGGTTCGAGGCCGCCCTGGAGGCGGGTCTGACCGAATGGGCCGACGTCAGCGAGCTCGCCCACGAGATCGCCCAGACCGACCCGCGGATCCGCGTCGACGGCGACGGCCACCCGGTCATGGCCACGCTCAACCGCACGGCGGGCTTGCGGATCTTGAGCGAGCTGGTCGAGAACGCGCTCGCCTTCTCCCCCGCCGATGCCGACGTGATCGTCCGCGTCGGCCAGACCGACGGCCGGATCGAGGTCCGCGTGATCGACCACGGGCCGGGGGTGGACCCTGAGGCCGTAGGCCGCATCTTCGAGCCGCTCGAGCAGGCCGAGGATCTCTACACGCGGACCCACCAGGGCGTGGGGCTCGGGCTCAGCCTCGCTCGTTTGTCGGCACGCGCGATGGACGGCGACGTCGTCCTCGAAGACGGCGGTCCGGCCGGCGCCACGTTCCTGTGGATGATCGCCGACAACTCGGGTGGCCGTCCGGTCAGATGAACCGGCGCATATGGATGCTCTCGAGCATCCCGATCGCGGCGAAGTTCGTCAGCATCGCCGACCCTCCGTAGCTGAGGAACGGCAACGGGATCCCGGTGATGGGCATGATCCCGATCACCATCCCGACGTTCACGAACATCTGGATCGCGAACATCGACGCGATCGCGGCGGCCAGATAGGTGCCGAACGGGTCCTTCGCGAGGTATGCGATGCGGATCGCCCGGTACAGCAGCAGGGCGAACAGCGCGAGCACCGCGACCGCGCCCGTGAACCCGAACTCCTCGCCCACGACGGTGAAGATGAAGTCGGTGTGCTGCTCGGGCACGTAGTCAAGGTTCGTCTGCGTGCCCGACAGGTATCCCTTGCCGAGCACCCCGCCGGATCCCACCGCGATGAGCGACTGGTCGAGGTTGTATCGGACATCCTCGGCGACGTTCTCACGGTCGAGGAACGCGCGGATCCGGTCCAGCTGGTACTCACGGATCACATCGGCCTGGAACGCCAGCCCGATCAGCAGGATGGCGCCGACCGCGAGCGCGACCAGGTGCTTCATGTGCGCGCCCGCCACGACGAGCATGCCGACCGTGATCGCCATCACGACGATCGCGCTGCCGATCTCGACGTTCGCGAGCAGCAGGACGAGCGCGAGCGCGCCCACCCCGACGACCCGCAGGACGTCGTGGAGCTCGGGCACGCCAGACCGGACCTCGGACAAGATCGCGGCGCCCATGATGGCGACCGAGAGCTTCACGAACTCAGCCGGCGAGAGCTGCAGGAGCCGTGCGCCCGGGAGGTCGATGAACGCACCCGTTTCAGAGGCCACGCCGGGCACCAGCAGCAGGGCCACGAGCACCAGGCCGCCTGCGTAGAAGAAGCCCGCGTAGACCTTGAAGAACCGGTGATCGATCGCGGCGACGGCGACGGTGAGCACCAGTCCCACGATCACGACGAACGCCTGCCGCTTCACGCGCTCGAACGGGTCGAGACCGTCCTGGCGGAGCGTCTGGTTCGTGGCCGAGTAGAGCAGGAACATCCCGACGACCACGAGCACCACGACCACGGCAAGCAGCACCCAGTCGACGTGGCGCGTGGGGCGGCGCTCGTGCGCGATGGACCGGCCGGCGACCAGATCCATCACTCGTCCTCCGTGTCCGGCGAGACGCATCCGTAGTGCGGGGTGTCCCCCAGCCCCTCGATCCCTTCGATCACGCCCCGCGTGATCGGCGCCGCGACCTGGGCGCCGAAGCCGCCCTGCTCGACCATCGTGACCACCACGTACTCCGGGTCCTGGATCGGCCCCACCATGGCGGCGAACCACGAGGTGTCCTGGTAGGTCGGCGTGCCGCGCTCGGCCGTGCCCGTCTTGCCCGCGACCGGGACCTGCGAGAGCGGGAACCCGCCGAACGCACAGCTCGCCGTGCCCGACGTCACCACGTTCGCCAGCGCGCTCCGGATGTAGGACAGGTCGGCTTGCGAGTACGGCAGGGTCCGGTCGCACCCGCCGCCCGGCTCCTTCACGACCTTGCCATCGGCGTCCTCGATACTCCCGACCAGGTGCGGACGGCACAAGTGCCCCCCGTTCGCGATCGCCGCGTAGGCCGTGGCGAGCTGGAGCGGCGTCACGGTGATGTTCCCGGCGCCGGTCATCGTCAGGATGTCGCCGAACGGCTGCCAGGTCCCATCCTCGAAGAGCTCGGGGTGCTCCGACGCGAACTGGGCGTCCGGGATCAGCCCCGGGCTCTCCAGCGGCAGGTCGACGCCGGTCGGCGCCCCGAACCCCCACTCGCGGATCCCCTTCTGGAGCGGCTGGGCGTTCGAGACCAGCTGGTGGTCGAGGTAGTACTGGAAGTACTTCGAGCCGAACTGGTAGAAGAACGTGTCGCAGGATTGGCGAAGCGCCTCGGCGAAGTTGATGTAGTCGCCCGATGTCGGCTGCCAGTTCGGGAACGGGTTCGCCTCGTCCTCGCCGTGGACGTAGCTCGACGGACACGGGTAGGCGCCGTGAAGAGAGGCGAAGCCCTGCTCGGTCGTGATCAGGGACGTGATCGACTTGAACGTCGAGCCCGGCGTGTACGGGAACGTCGCGCGGTTGAGCGCGGGCGCGAGATCGTCGTTCTTCAGGTAGGCGGACTCGCGCGAGGTGAGCCCCCGCACGTACCACCGCGGGTCGTAGTCCGGGAGCGACGCCATCGCGCGGATCTCGCCCGTGTCGGCGTCCAGCACCACGACGGACCCCCCGGTCGCCCGGAGCGGAACGCTGCTCGAGTCCTCCAGGGTCCGCGCGTACGCGATCCCGCCCGCCAGCCGCTCCTCCGCGATCTCCTGCCAGCGCGCGTCGAGCGTGAGGTGCAGGTCGTTGCCCGCCGTCGGCGGCACCGCGTCGAGCGCGCGGATCGTCTCACCGTCGGCGTTCACGATGAACTTCTGGATCCCGCGCTCGCCCCGCAGGAACCGCTCGTACACGAGCTCGAGGCCGGCGATCCCGATGGAATCGTTGGGGCCGTAGGCCTTCTCGTTGACCTGCGCCAGGGCCTCTTCGGTGATCAGCCCCATGTAACCGACCAGGTGCGCCCCCATCCGCCCGTACGGGTAGCGTCGGACGCTCGCGACCTTCACGTCCACGCCCGGGAACCGCTCCGGGTTCTCGCGGATGTAGTAGGCGACCTCCTCGGGGACGAACTCCGCCACCGGCACGGCCTGGAACGTGTAGTACCGGTTCGTGTTGATCTCGAGCGAGAGCTCGCGCGGACGGACCTCGAGCAGCTCTGCGAGGCGAGCGACGACGGCCTCGCCCTCGTCCCCGAGCTCGTCGCGGGTGATCCGGATCTCGAGGCTCTGTTGGTTGGTGACGAACTCCTTGCCGTCGCGGTCGTACATGAGCCCCCGAAGCGGCTCGGTGTACTCGAAGCGCACGCTGTTCTCGACGGCCTCGCCCGCGAACCGCTTCCCCGCCAGCACCTGCAGGAACCACAGCCGTGTCGTCAGTCCTGCGAACATCAGGACGACCAAGATCGCGAGCAGGCGCAGGCGGCTCGAGGAGCGTTCCATCTAGAGCCGCACCACCTTGCGCGGACGCGACCCCTCGGTCACGCGGCGGAGGATCGGGTACGCGATCGGGGTCAGCACCGCGTTGTAAACCGCGGTGAGCAGCGCGACACGGAGCCCGAACGTCGTCGTGGCGTCGAAGGCGCCGAGCAGGTAGCTGACGACCTCGTAGAAGATCATCCCCACAGCCGTCCCGACGAACACCATCGCGGTCGGGACGAGCGGCGACTGCGACACGATGTACTGCCGGGTCATGCCCACGGCGTAGCCCACCAGGGTCAGGGTGAGCGCGGTGATGCCTTTGGGCTGGTTGAGCATGAAGTCCTGGGCCATGCCGCTCGCGAACCCGACGACCGCGCCCTCGTTCGGGCCGCCCATAAACGCGACGACGATCGTCACGAGGAACAGCAGCTCGGGGCGGACCCCGAACAGGCGGAGCTCGGCGAACACCGTCGACTGCAACACGAGCGCCGTGACGATCACGACGCCCAGGGCGAGGACACGCCTCGTCATGCCCCGGGCTCCCCGGTCGCCGGCGTGCGCAGGACGAACACGAACTGCAGCGACGAGAAGTCGACGGCGGGCCGGACCGACACGGCGGTCTGGCCGCCTTGGTTGTTGCCCACGTACGCGCTCGCGACGGTCCCGATCAGCAGGTCCGGCGGGTAGCGGCCCCCCAGCTCCCCCACGGCGTAACTCAGCGTGTACACCGGCGCCGCGTCGCTCAGGTCGACCTCGCCGGACGCATAGTCCATCCGCAGATCCTGGTCTCCCTGGCCGACGATCATGCCATCGTTGCGTCCCTCGATCGCGCCGGCAACGGCGTGGTCGGGGTCGATGATCAGCTGCACGACGGCGGAGTCACCCGTTACCGAGGCGACCTGGCCGACGAGCCGAGCGGCCTCCGCGCCACCGGTGACGACCGGCATCCCGACCGCGATGCCGTCGGACTCGCCGGCGTCGATCGTGACCGTCCACTCGAAGTTCGAGACCCCGTTCGCGATGACGACCGCGGCGACGCCTTCGGGATCCAGGGTGCGCCGTAGACCGAGCAGCCCGTAGAGCTCCTCGAGCTGTGCGCGCAGCACCTCGACGCTTAAGACCTGGGTCTGCAGACCCACGAGCTCGTCCTTCAGGCGCTGGTTCTCCTCGGCGAGCGAGGGCAGGTTCGCCAGGCCGCTGAAGAAGTTCCCGACCGGGCGCACCACGCCGGTCACGCCTTCCTGCAAGGGCGCGAGCGCCGTGCGGAACGCCGAGCCGGCCTGGGCGAGCGGCCCCTCCGCGCCCTGGCGGAAGTCGACGGTGATCACCAGCAGGCAGACCGACACCAGCCCGACCACCAGGAGCCGCGTGCTGCGGAGACGTCCTCGGGGAACCGCCACGCCTACCGCCGGCTGCTCGGGCTGACCAGGACCCGTTGCAGCACCTCGAACTCCTCGAGGCACTTGCCGGAGCCTAGGACGACCGCCTGCAGCGGCTTGTCGGAGATGCGTACGGGCATCCCGGTCTCGTGGCGCAGACGCTTGTCCAGGCCTCGGAGCAGCGCGCCGCCGCCGGTGAGCACGATGCCGCGGTCCATGATGTCCGCGGAGAGCTCCGGGGGGGTCCGGTCGAGCGTGGTCTTGATCGCGTCGATGATCGCGTTCACCGGTTCTTCGACAGCGCGGCGGATCTCTTCGGCGCTGATCGTGATGATCTTCGGCAGACCGCTTATCAGATCGCGGCCCTTGATCTCGGCCACGAGCTCCTCGGGCATCGGGAACACGCTCGCGATCGCGAGCTTGATCGCCTCGGCCGTACGCTCGCCCAGCAGCAGCGAGTACTCCTTCTTCACGTGCTGGATGATCGCCTCGTCGAGCTCGTCGCCGCCGATCCGGATCGACGTCGAGGTGACGATGCCACCGAGCGAGATCACGGCGACCTCCGTCGTGCCGCCGCCGATGTCGACGATCATGTTGCCGGTGGGCTCGTGGATCGGGAGCCCGGCGCCGATCGCCGCCGCCATGGGCTCCTCGATGATGTACGCGCGACGACTGCCTGCCGCGACCGTCGCCTCCTCGACCGCGCGCTGCTCCACGCCGGTGATGCCCGACGGGACGCAGATGACCACGCGCGGCTTGGCCAGGAGGCGCCGCTTGTGCACCCTCTGGATGAAGTAGCGGAGCATCTTCTCGGTGACGTCGAAGTCGGCGATGACGCCGTCCTTCAGGGGACGGATCGCCTGGATGTGGCTGGGGGTCCGGCCGATCATGCGCTTGGCCTCGGCGCCGACCGCGAGGATCGCGCCCGAGAGCGTGTTGATCGCGACCACGGACGGCTCATTCAACACTACGCCGCGTCCCCGCACGTAGACGAGTGTGTTCGCGGTCCCGAGGTCGACGGCCATGTCGCGACCCAGGAACCCGAGCACCCCCTCCGTACCGCCTTGTGGACGGGACGTGGGGGAAGAAGGTCGGTTGATCCGCTCGGCCATGGGATCTGCCAGCCATTGAACAGGTTCTGCCCGCGAGCTGGCAACCCGTGCGAAGGGAAACCACAGGTCCGCTACAGGTAGGCTGCGCCGATGCGTGACGCGGTGCTGTTCCCGGGACAGGGGTCTCAGCTCGAGGGGATGGCCGATCCATGGGTGGACCATCCGGCGGGCGCGGCGGTGCTCGCGGAGGCATCCGAGGCCCTGGGGCGCGACGTCGTGAGGGGGTGCCACGACGCCCGGGCGCTCGCGACCACCGCCTTCGTGCAACCGGCCCTGCTGGCTTGCGGGGTGGCCGCCTTCCGGGTCCTGCAGGCCGAAGGGCTCCGCGATGTGGTCGGCGTTGCCGGCCACTCGCTCGGCGAGCTCGCCGCGCTCGCGGCCGCCGGCGCGGTCACCCTGCCGGACGCGCTCGAGCTCGTGGTGGTCCGCGGCGAAGCGATGCAGCGCGCCGCCGAGGAGCGTCCGGGCACGATGACCGCGCTGCTGGGCGTCGGCGCAGCCGGCGCCCAGGCCTTGATCGACGCCGTTCGAGACGACGACGTCCTCGTCGTCGCGAACGAGAACTCCCCGGCGCAGGTCGTCGCCAGCGGTTCGGTTCCCGCGATCGAACGGCTCGAGGCGCTCGCGAAGGAGCGCGAGACCCGGGCCATCCGCCTCCAGGTGGCCGGGGCGTTCCATTCGGAGCTGATGCGCTCCGCGGTCGAGCCCGTGCGCGAGGTGCTCGATCGCATCGGCGTCCGCGCACCGATGTTCCCGATCGCCGAGAACGTCACCGGCGAGCTCGTGACGGACCCGGCGCGCCTCCGCGAGCTGGTCGGGGTGCAGGTGGTCTCGCCCGTGCGCTGGGAGACCGGCATCCGAACGCTCGCTGAGGCAGGAGCGACCAGGTTCATCGAGGCGGGCGCGGGCGAGGTGCTCACGAAGCTCATGAAGCGGATCGTGCCGGGGGCGACCGCGGTGGCGGTCGGCTCTCCCGAGGCCGCGCGGTCGGTCACCGGCGCCTGAGCGCCGGGTCCGATATCCTCGGTGGCCGTGACCAGACACGCCACCATCACCGGCGTCGGCTCGTCGCTCCCTCCCCGGCTCGTGCCGAACACGTGGTTCGAGTCGCAGATCGAGACCAGCGACGAGTGGATCCGTGAACGCACCGGGATCGAGGCCCGCCACTTCGCCGAGGACGGGGTCCAGACGTCGGATCTCGCCGTCGATGCGGCGCGGATCGCCATGGCCGGGGCGGGCATCTCGCCCGAGCAGCTCGACATGATCGTCGTGGCGACCGTGACCGGCGACACCCCGTTCCCTGCCACCGCGGTGTGGGTCCAGCAGAAGCTCGGCATCACCTGTCCGGCGTTCGACGTGAACGCGGCCTGCGCGGGGTTCTCGTTCGGGCTCGCGAGCGCGACGGCGTTCGTCGAGTCGGGCATGGCCGACACCGTGCTGCTGATCGGCGCCGAGGTCTTCAGCCGCATCCTCGACTTCACCGACCGGCAGACCTGCGTGCTGTTCGGCGACGGGGCGGGTGCCACGATCATCCAGGCGAGCGAGCGTCCGGGCATCGAGAGCACCGTGCTCGGCGCCGACGGCACCGCCGCCGAGATCTTGATCATGCCCGGTGGAGGCTCGCGCGAGCCGGCCACCGCCCAGACGGTGGCCGGCGAACGCCACCGCATCCAGATGCCGAACGGCCGAGAGGTGTTCAAACGCGCCGTGACGGAGATGGCGGCGGCCTGCCGGCAGGTACTCGAGAAGAACGGCCACACGCCCGAGGACGTCGACCTCCTGATCCCCCATCAGGCGAACGCCCGGATCATGAAGGCCGTGGCCGAGCGGCTGCACATCCCGCTCGAGAGGGCCGTCGTCGACGTGGCCGAGGTCGGCAACACGAGCGCCGCCTCGATCCCGATCGCGCTCGATCGCGCCTACCGCGCGGGGCGGATGAAGGACGGCGACCTCGTGCTGTTCACCTCGTTCGGCGCTGGGCTCACGTGGGGCGCGACCGTGATGCGCTGGACCATGCCGGGAGTGGCCGCGTGACGTCGAAGGTAGCCGTGATCACCGGCGCCACCCGCGGGATCGGCCGCGCATGCGGCATCTCGCTCGCAGCCGATGGCTGGACGGTCGCGATCGGCTACCGGAGCGACGAGGCCGCCGCGAAGGAGGTCCTCGGCGAGCTCGAGAACGCGGGGACGCCGGGGCTCGCGATCTACCTCGACACCACGGACGAGGCGAGCGTGCAGGACGCGTTCCGCCGCATCACCGAGGAAGCCGGCAACGTCACCGGGCTGGTCAACAACGCCGGGTTCAGCCGGGACGGCCTGCTGCTGAAGTACTCGATGGAGAACTACGACAAGGTCATGGACACCAACGTGCGCGGGTCGTTCCTGTGCGCGAAGGAGGCCATGCGCGGCATGCTCCGCGAGAAGTGGGGCCGGATCGTGAACGTGTCGAGCGCCGTCGCGCTCCGCGGGAACGCCGGCCAGACGGTCTACGCGGCGTCGAAGACGGCCATGGTCGGCCTCACGAAGTCGCTCGCGCGCGAGGTCGGCGCCAAGGGCATCACGGTGAACGCGATCTGCCCCGGCCTGGTCGA
>CAZZND010000012.1:21050-21410 GCA_964655465.1 uncultured Actinomycetes bacterium | reverse complement strand
GAGATGACCGCGCACCTCGACGACCGTGCCCGCGCCTACTACGTGGACCAGACCCCGATCGGCCGCACGGCCACGCTCGACGAGGTGGCCGCGGTGGTCCGGTTCCTGATGTCCGAGAACGCGTCCTACGTGAACGGAGCCGTGATCCCGGTCGACGGGGGCCTCACGGCGTAGGCGAGAGAGCGACCCGGCCGCTACGCTTCGGCGGTCACGTGGAGACGAAGGAGGAACGGATACATGACCGATCGCGCAGAGATCGAGACCCGCGTCAAGAAGGTGCTGGCCGAGCAGCTGGCGGTCGACGAGGCCCAGGTCGTGCCCGACGCGCGGTTCCAGGAGGACCTGAACGCGGACTCGCTC
>CAZZND010000012.1:10338-21040 GCA_964655465.1 uncultured Actinomycetes bacterium | reverse complement strand
CGTCCTGGCCCTCGAAGAGGAATGGGACATCGAGATCCCGGAAGAGGAGATGGAGTCCGTGAAGACCGTCGGCGCCGCGATCGACATGGTCGCGACCAAGCTCGGCGTCAGCTGAGGGGGCGGGCCACTTCCCCATGAGCGAACGGCGTCGCGTCGTCATCACCGGCATCGGTCCGGTCACCCCGGTGGGCATCGGGGTCGACGAGTTCTGGTCCGGCATGCGCGGTGGTCGCAACGGCGTCCGCACGATCTCCAACTTCGACGCCAGCGACCTCCCCGTGAGCGTCGCAGGCGAGGTCCCGGGGTTCGATGCGTCGGAGTTCCTCGACCCGAAGGAGATCCGTCGCACCGATCCCTTCGTGCAGTACGGCATCTCGTCGGCCAAGCTCGCGTGGGCCGACGCGGGCGAGCCCGAGGTCGCCTCCGACCGCGGTGGCGTGATCTACACCACCGGGATCGGTGGGATACAAACGCTGCTCCGCCAGCATCTCCTCCTGCTGGAGAAGGGCCCCGGCCGCATCTCGCCGTTCCTGGTGCCGATGCTGATGGCGAACGCCACCTCGGGGCACGTCGCCATGCTGTACGGACTGACCGGCCCGAACTACGCGACGATCTCGGCCTGTGCGTCGTCGAACCACGCCATCGGCGAAGGTATGAGGATGATCCGCGACGGCTACGCAGACCTGATGGTCGTCGGGGGGTCCGAAGCCGCCACCCTCCCGCTGACCGTGGCCGCCTTCTCCCAGATGACCGCGCTCACGAAGAACCCCGATCCAGGCTCGGCCTCGCGCCCATTCGACGCCGAACGCAGCGGGTTCGTGATGTCCGAGGGCGGCTGTGCGTTGATCCTCGAGGCCGAGGATCGCGCGCGCGCGCGTGGCGCCCGGATCTACGCCGAGGTCGCAGGGTACGGCGCCTCGGACGACGCGCACCACATCACCGCGCCCGATCCCAAGGGATCGGGCGCCGCCCTCGCGATGCGCTGGGCCCTGCGCGACGCCGACGCATCCGCCGAGGACGTCAGCTACATCAACGCCCACGGAACGTCGACCCCGCTGAACGACGCGGCCGAGACCGTGGCGATCAAATCGGCGCTCGGCGAGGAGGTCGCACGGTCGATCGCCGTCAGCTCGACCAAGTCGATGACCGGTCACATGCTGGGCGCGGCCGGGGCGGTCGAAGGCGCGGTGTGTGCGCTCGCCATCGCGAACGGCGCCGTCCCGCCCACCATCCATTACCGGACACCCGACCCGGACTGCGACCTCGACATCGTGCCGAACGAGGGCCGCGATCTCGACGTCACACTCGCGCTGTCGAACTCGTTCGGCTTCGGCGGCCAGAACGCGTGCGTGGCGTTCCGCAAGGTCGCGTGACGGCGAGGGCTCGACCGGATCAGGCCCGATCCGGGCGACTGACCACATGACGGGTCGCGTTGCTCGTACCTTCCGGTTCGCCGCGGGCGCGGCGCTGCTCGCCGGTAGCTACGTCGAGGCGCGGCGCGGCGCGGTCCCCGACTACGAGGATCGGCTGTTCCGCGCGGTGAACGGCGCGAGCGACTCGCTCCGCGTCCCCGTCCGCGCGGTGATGCAGGCGGGGACGTTCGCGACGGCGCCGGCGGTCGCCGCGGTCTCGTTCCTGGCCGGTCGCCGGCAGCTCGCCGTGAAACTGCTCGTCGGCGGGACCTTGGCGTGGTTCGGCGCGAAGGCGATCAAGCCGCTCGGCGGTCGTGGACGGCCGGCCGGCGTGCTCGATGACGTCACGCTCCGCGAAGAGATCGAGGGCGACCTTGGGTGGATCTCGGGACACACGGCCGTCGCCTCGACGCTCGCTCTGATCCTCGCCGACGACCTGCCGCGGTGGACGCGGCCGCTGCTCGCTGGGGTCGTCGCAACCACGGCGTTCGGGCGGATGTACGTCGGCGCGCACCTGCCCCACGACACGGTCGGTGGTGCCGGGCTCGGGATGATGATCTCGGCGGTCCTGCCGCCCACGGACCGCGGCTGATCAGGTCTCGAACGAGCGGTACCACGAGGCACCGCTCCAGGTGAGGCGCTGTGCCTTGTCCTCGACCATCTGGTCGAACCGCACGCGCTCGGGCGAGTCGGCGAGTCGTATCGCGAACATGCCGTCGGCGAGCGGATGGAGCTGGACCTCGGTCTCGCCCTCGACCGGGACCTGGAGGTACAGACTGCCCGCTCGGACGTACACGCGAAGCAGGGGCATCCACGGGCTCTCGCCCCGATACGCGCCCACGAGAGCGCTCCACCCGTTCAGGGCGTCGGACGCGATCGCGTCCACGCCCTCGCGCACGTAGCGCGTAGGGCCGTGACCGAGCGCGACGACCGCCCCGTCGTCGTCGCGCTCGATGACCAGCGGGAACCGCTCGAGTGCCGGGTGCGGCGCGATCAGCGCCGCCCCCAGACGCTCGAGCCGCACGCCGACCGGACCGGCCTGCAACAACACCCCGTCGCCGTCGGGGCGGAGCCGGAGGGTCCGCCCCTCCCCCACGAAGGTCCCCTCGTAGGTACCCACGTCCTCGACCGCGTCGGCCGCGGGGATGACCGGGACCTCCGGGAGCGGGACGCCCTCGAGCGCCGCGACGACGCAATCGAGCGCGTAGGCGGCGACCGCGCGGCGCTCGCCCCAGCCGTTCAGCAGCACGACGACCCCCAGCCCTTGCTCGGGGCGCACGGCCATCAACCCGTTGAACCCGATGTTGGTGCCGGTGTGCCAGACGGTGGGGTGCCCGTCGCGCTCCCCGCCCATCCATCCGTAGCCGTATCGCTCGCCCTCGTCCTCGGCATCCTCGTGCGGACCGACCCACGCCGCGAACCCATCGGCGTCGAGCAGCGGCGAGCCCTGGGCGAGGACCATCCGCAGGTAGGCGCACATGTCTACCGATGTCGAGACGATCGAGCCGTCGGCCGTGACGCTCGTCTGCCAGAAGCCCGGGGCGAGCGGCTGGTTCAGGTGGATGGGGCGGTCGGTCAGCACCGGCATGTAACCGGTCGCCGCGTGGCCGCGCTGCCGTTCGTAGAGACCTCCCTCGGAGTCACGCATGCCGAGCGGCTGGAGGACGCGCTCCTCGAGCAGCGTGTCGATCGGCGTGCCCGTCACCCGCTCGAGCGCCATCCCGACGAGCTTCCACCCGACGTTGGAGTAGTGCGCGCGCGTCCCCGGCGCCCACACCGACGGCTCGTCGCGAAGCGCCACGGCATCGAAGGTGCCCCACGGCGCCCGGTCACTCCCGCTCGCGAGCCCGGAGGTATGCGTCATCAGATGGTGCAACGTGATGGGCCCGAAGGGCTCGGGGAGCTCGAGCCACGGCAGGATCTCGTTGACAGACACGTGCAGGTCCAAGGTACCGGCGGCGACCTCCTGCATGACCACCAGACCGGCGAAGGACTTCGACATGGAGGCGATCTGGAACCGCGTGTGCGGGGCTATCGGGGTGCCTCGGTCCACGTTCGCGAGGCCCCTGACGACCGCGCCGAGCACCTCCTCGCCGTCGGTGACCGCCAGCGCCATCGCCGGCGCGTGGGTGAGCGGCAACTGACGCTCGACGGCCTCGCCGATCCGGTCGAAGGCCTCCTGCAGCCCCGGCACCAGGCTTACCCGAAGAAGAGCGCGAGCTCGCGCGCGGCCGACTCGGCCGAGTCCGAGCCGTGCACGATGTTCTCGCCGATCAGGGTGGCGAAGTCTCCGCGGATGGAGCCCGGGGGCGCCTGCACGGGATCCGTCGGCCCCATGACCGTCCGCCAGCAGGCGATCGCGTCCTCACCGGTGACCTTCGCGACGACCACCGGGCCGCTCGTGATGAACTCGACCAGCTCGCCGAAGAACGGCTTCTCGCGGTGCTCTCCGTAGTGCTCCTCGGCGGTCTCGCGAGCGATGGTGAACAGCCGCATCTCCTCGATCGTGAGGCCCTTGGCTTCGACCCGGCGCAAGATCTCGCCGACCAGACCGCGCCGGACACCGTCGGGCTTCACGATCAGAAGGGTGGATCCGATGGCCATGCTCTGGGGTCCTTCCTCGTCGGTGCGGTGCGCCGGGTGCGCGCAGTCTAGCCGCCGGCCAGCACGCGCTTCGCGTCGCCGACGGTGAACAGCGAGCCGGTGATCACGACCGCGTCTCCGGCTTCGGCGGCGGCGCGGGCCGCCGCGACCGCGTCCGCGACGCTCTCGTGGACCTCGACGTCGCGCACCCCGGCGGCCCGCGCTGCCGCCGCGACCACCTCGGGCTCGGCGCTGCGGACGCTGTCGTTGCGGGTCGCGTGCACGACGTCGGCGAGCACCGCGATCGGTCCCACCACGCCCTCGATATCCTTGTTCGCGCTCACCGCGAGGACCACGTGCAGACGGTCCCACGTGAAGGTTCGGGCCAGGGCTCCGGCCATCGCGAGCGCGCCGTCGGGGTTGTGCGCGCCGTCCAGCACCACCAGGGGCTCGCGGCCGACGACCTCGAGACGACCCGGGCTCCGTGCGGCCGCGAGCCCCTCCCGGAGCGCCTGGTCGTTCAGCCCCCCCTGGGTCAGCGATTCGAACGCGACGACGCCAGCGGCTGCGTTGGCGACCGCGTAGTCGCCGAACGCCGGCAGGTAGAGGTCCTCGTAGGTCGCCCTCGGCGTCCGGAGGCTGAAGGACTGGCCCCCGACGGCGAGCAGCGCGTCCTCGACCTCCCAATCGGCACCCTCGTGCAGCAGGTGCGCACCCACCTCGTCCGCGCGCCGGGCGAGCACCAGGGCCACCTCGGGGTCCTGCGCGCGCACGACCGCGACGCGGGCGTCCTTGATGATCCCGGCCTTCTCCGTCGCGATGTCGGCGAGCGTGGGACCCAGCTCGGCGACGTGATCCATGCCGATCGGCGTGATCACCGCCACGTCGCCGATGACGACGTTGGTGGCATCCCACGAGCCGCCCATCCCCACCTCGAACACGCCGAGCCCGACCGGCCGGTCGGCGAACCACAGGAACGCGAGCGCCGTGGCGGCCTCGAAGTACGTGACCTCGCCGTGGCCGAGCCCGTCCACGACCTCGAGGAACGGCTCGAGGTGGGCCCATTCCTCGGCGAACTCGCGCTTCTTCATGTCGACCCCGCACACGCTGAAGCGTTCGGTTACCTGGACCAGATGCGGCGAGACGTACAGCCCCGCCGTCAGGTCGTGAGCGCACGCGACGGCTGCGGCGGCTCGGGCGGCCGTCGACTTGCCGTTCGTGCCCGTGACGTGGATCGTCGGGTAGGTCAGCTCCGGATGGTCAAGGTAGTTGACTATCTCGCGGATGCGGTCGAGCGAGGGCTCCGGCATGTGCTCGGGCTGCCGGGCCTCGAGACGGGCGAGCGCATCGTCGAAGCGCATCAGGCCGGCTCGGGCGCGCCCAGCGCGGTCTCGACCGACCAGGCGTCGGCCTCGGCCGTCTCGAGGGACCCGATGCGACCTGCCTCCTTGAGGTCGGCGACGGCCGGACCGAGCGCCGCGAGCCGCTCAGGCGTGTCGCGTACGACCACTCGGTCGGCGGGCACCTTGAGCGACACCTTCGCGAGCGCCTTCTCCTTGCGCACCGCCGTGAGCACGGCGGCCGCGACCTCGTAGACGAGTGGCTCGGCGCCCTCGGCGACCGCGAGCTCGTCAGCGGTCGGCCATGACGCGTGGTGGATCGACCCCTCGCGCCACCACGACCAGACCTCCTCGGTCACGTAGGGCAGGAACGGCGCGAACAGGCGGAGCAGGACGTCGAGCGCCAGGCGCAGCGCGGCGACGGCGCTCGCGGCGCCCTCGGTACCCGCCGCGCCGTACGCGCGCTGCTTCACCATCTCGAGGTAGTCGTCGGTGAGCCCCCAGAAGAAGCGTTCGACGAGGTCGAGCACCTTCGCGTGCTCGTAGTCCTCGAACGCGGTCGTGGCGTCGTGCACCACGCCGCGGAGCGTCGCGAGCATCGACAGGTCGAGCGGTTCGGTGATCGGCCCCGCCGGAACGTCGAACCCGAGCACGAACCTGGAGGCGTTCAAGATCTTGATCGCGAGCCGTCGGCCGACCTTCATCTGCTGCTCGTCGAAGGCCGCGTCGACCCCCAGGCGCGCGCTCCCCGCCCAGTACCGGACCGCGTCGGCCGAGTGCCGCTCGAACATCTCGACCGGCGTGACGACGTTGCCCTTGGACTTCGACATCTTCTTGCGGTCGGGGTCGAGCACGAAGCCGCTGATCGCGGCGTGGGTGAACGGCAACGAGTCGTGCTCCAGGTGAGCCTTGAGCACGGTGTAGAAGAGCCAGGTCCGGATGATCTCGTGCGCCTGGGGTCGCAGGTCCATCGGGAACAGGCGCGCGAACAGGTCGGGGTCCTCCTCCCAGCCGGCGGCGATCTGCGGCGAGAGCGACGACGTCGCCCACGTGTCCATCACATCGGGATCGCCCACGAACCCTCCGGGGATCCCTCGCTGCTCGGCCGTATAGCCGGACGGGACGTCGTCCTGCGGATCGATCGGGAGCGCGGTCTCCTCGGGGAAGATCGGATCGTCGTGGTCCGGCTCGCCGGCATCGTCGAGCCGGTACCAGACCGGGAACGGGACCCCGTAGTACCGCTGCCGGCTGATCGCCCAATCCTGGTTGAGCCCCTCCACCCACGAGGTGTACCGGGCACCCATGAACGCCGGGTGCCAATGCATCTTGCGCCCCCGGGCGAGCAGCTCCTCGCGGAAACGGAGCGTCTGCACGAACCACTGCCGGCTCGTGATGACCTCGAGCGGGCGGTCACCCTTCTCGTAGAACTTGACCACGTGACGCACCGGCTTGGGCTCGCCCACGAGCCAGCCGCCGTCGGCCAGTAACTCGACGATCCGTCGGCGGGCTTGTTTCGCGGCCTTGCCGGTCAGTTCGGCCATCGCGGCGTTCGCGGCCGCCGGGTCGGCGCTCTCCCACCCCGCCTCGCCGAACCGACCCTCGATCAGGGTGCCGTCTCGACGGATTACGACGCGGGCGGGCAGGCCGAGGTCGCGCCACCACACGACGTCGGTGACGTCGCCGAACGTGCAGATCTGCGCGGCGCCGGTCCCCTTCTCGGGGTCGGCCAGCCCGTGGGCGACCACCGGCACGGGCGCCCGGAACACCGGGGTCAACGCGGTCTTCCCGACGAGCGCGGCGTACCGCTCATCGGATGGGTTCACGACGAGAGCCACGCAAGCAGGGATCATCTCGGGACGCGAGGTCTCGATCTCGATCCGGCCCGACCCGTCCTGCAGGTCGAAGGCGACCCGATGGTACATGCCGTCGGTCTCCCGATCTTCGATCTCGGCCTGAGCGACAGCCGTCTTGAAGTCGACGTCCCACATCGTGGGAGCCTCGGCCGTGTACGCCAGGCCCCGACGGGCCAGCCGGAGGAAAGCCCGCTGGCTGGCGCGTCGGGACACGGTCGAGATGGTCGTGTAGGTCTGCGTCCAGTCGACCGAGAGCCCCAGGAGCCGGAAGAGCGTCTCGTACGCCTTCTCGTCTTCGACGGTCAAGCGCTCGCACAGCTCGATGAAGTTCAGGCGCGAGACAGGCACCGGCTGCGCGTCATCAGCCCGCTCGAGCGACGAAACGTCGAACGCCGGGTCATGTGGCAGCGAAGGATCGCACCTGACCCCGAAGTAGTTCTGGACCCGTCGTTCGGTCGGCAGGCCGTTGTCGTCCCACCCCATCGGGTAGAAGACCTCCTTGCCCCGCATCCGTTGGTACCGGGCCATCAGATCGGTGTGCGTGTAGGACATCACGTGCCCGACGTGCAGCGAGCCGCTGGCCGTCGGCGGCGGGGTGTCGATCGCGAAGATCTGCTCGCGGGTCTTGGACCGGTCGAAACGGTAGGTGCCGGCGGTCTCCCACCACTCGCCCCACTTGGCTTCCAGGCCGTCAAGGGACGGCTTCTCAGGCACGTTCACGCGCTGAGTCTACGGAACGTCCGGATCGGCCCGATGCTCCCAGCTCCGATACAGGCGTCGAACCCGGAAGCCGTCGATCAGCAGCAGCGTGCCCCCCACCAGCCCCCAGACCCCGATCAGCACGGCGACCTCGCGAGGGTCGAACACCTCGAGCGAGAGCAGGGCGAGACCGAGCAGGATCTCCACCGACCCGAGGGCGAGGCCGCCCAAGGTCCAGCGCCGGCCCGTTCGCCTCTCGACCTCGAACGCGCCCACGACTCGCAGCGCGCCGGTCAGCACCGACGCGACACCGAGGACCCGTACGAACGCCTCCGGATCGATCACGTCATCCAGCAGCTCACGGAACAACACGATCGTGGCGAACGCGATCGCGCTTACCCCGGCCGCCAGCGCCAGCCGGGTCCCGCGCCGCCAGCGGACGCCGAGCGCCCACCGAAGGCTCAAGGAACCCCCGATGAGCCAATAGATCGCGATGAAGTTCGCCAGGGTCTGGCTGGAGGTGCCGGTGAACAGGGCCATCACGCCAAGGAGGAAGGCGAGCGAGCCCCTCGCGACGGTGATCCACCAGAAACGCACGGCCGGGAGCGGCTGCTCGGCCCTATCGGAGGCGGAGAGGTCGCCCACCGTCCTACTGGCGAGCCATCACGACCCGCAGGCGCTCCTCGGGCGTGATCAGGTGATCGGCGTCCTCGGCGTCCTCGCCCAGGTCGATCTGCACCCAGTTGACGGTGCCCGTGAAGATGCTGCCGTCACCGCTGTAGTCCTCGCTGACGGGGGATGCCGTGTCGCGCCCAACGTCGGCCGTCTCGTCTGCCGAGAAGATCATCGGGATGCTCGCACCGACGCGGCCCTCTCCGACCTGCGTGCCGTCCACGTAGAGGGTTACCGCCCCTCCCTTGCCGAGACCGCCGCCGTCGTAGGCGAACTCCATCCGAACCTGGTGTGTCCCCGACTCGATCGGCGCGTCGCCCTCGATCGTGAACCGCTGCAGGCCGAGCAGGTTGTAGCAATACCTCGGACGCCCCTCGTGCACGTACAGGCTCCAACCGGCGAACGCGCCGCCCTGGGCGATGATCACGCCTTCGGCGCCGCCGTCGGGAACGACAACCTCGGCCGTCACCGCGTGTGACTTGTTCTTGATGTTGAGAAGCGAGTTCTCGGTCAGTCGTCCCATGCCGCCGAAGAGCAACTGGGTGTTGCCCTTGGTCAGGAGGGGACGACCCGCGAGGTCGGCGTTGAACCGCTCGATCCGCCGGTCATCGAGAGGCAGTACGTTGTACTTGCGTGCCTCCTCGAGGAAGCGCTGCTGCAACTCGGCGAGCTTCTCCGGCATCTCAGGGGCCAGGTCGTTGGCCTGACTCCAGTCCGTCGTCGTGTCGTAAAGCTCCCAGACGTCGTCCTGCAACGGGGACAGGGCTTCTACGACCCACGGGGTCGAGTGGCGCGTCACCGCGGCCCACCCCTCGTGGTAGATGCCACGGTTGCAGAACATCTCGAAGTACTGCGTCTGGTGTCGGTCGGCCTCGGCGGCCCCGTCGAACGAGTACGCCATGCTCACACCCTCGATGGGGACCTGTTCCACCCCGTTGACGATCGTCGGATGGGGCAGGCCGGCTGCTTCGAGCACTGTCGGGGCGATGTCGATCACATGGTGGAACTGAGCTCGCACCTCTCCGCGGGCGTCGAAGCCGCGGGGCCAGTGCACGATCGTCCCGTTCCGCGTTCCACCCCAGTGCGAGGCCACCTGTTTGGTCCACTGGTACGGCGTGTCCATCGCATGTGCCCATCCGACCGCGTAATGGTTGTACGCCGTCGGGGTTCCGAACTCGTCGATGCGAGCAGACACGAACTCCGCCGTCTCGAGGGCGGCCGCGCCGTTGAACATGAACATCTCGTTGAACGTGCCGTTGACGGTGCCCTCCGCGGAGGCTCCGTTATCGCCGATGATGTAGTAGACGAGCGTGTCCTCCAGGACACCGAGGTCCTCGAGTGCGTCGACGAGCCGGCCGACGTGATGGTCGGTGTGCTCCATGAATCCGGCGTAGACCTCCATCTGCCGGGCCAGTACGGGCTTCATCTCGTCGGGCATGTCGTCCCAGGAGGGGATCTCCTCGTGTCGCGCGGTGAGCTCCGTGTCGGGTGGCACGACGCCCAGTTCCTTCTGCCGGACGAGGATCTCCTCGCGCAGCGCATCCCAGCCCTGGTCGAAGCGGCCCTTGTACTTAGCGGACCATTCCACGGGCACGTGGTGAGGCGCATGCGCGGCACCCGGTGCGTAGTAGACGAAGAACGGCTTATCGGGCATGAGCGACTTCTGCTGGCGCACCCACGTGATCGCCTTGTCGGTCATGTCCTCGGTGAAGTGGTAACCCTCCTCGGGCGTCTTCTCGGGCTCGACCGGCGTCGTCCCCTCGTAGATCGCCGGGTAGTACTGGTTCGTCTCGCCGCCGAGGAAGCCGTAGAAGTATTCGAAGCCTCCGCCACCGGTCGGCCACGCATCGAACGGACCCATGGGGCTGGTCTGCCAGACCGGCACCTCGTGGCACTTGCCGAACTGCGCCGTCGAGTAGCCGTTGAGCAGCAACGTCCGTGCGAGTGGTGCACAAGTGTTTGGACGGAGCGAGTTGTAGCCCGGTGCTGAGGTCGCGAGCTCGGTTATGACACCCATCCCCACCGTGTGGTGGTTCCGTCCGCTGAGCAGCGCCGCGCGCGTGGGGGCACACAGAGCAGTGGTGTGGAAGCGGTTGTACTTCAGGCCGTTCGCGGCGAGTCGCTCGGCGGTCTCGCGCAAGGT
>CAZZND010000012.1:0-10328 GCA_964655465.1 uncultured Actinomycetes bacterium | reverse complement strand
GGTGGGGGTGTTGCAGGGCCCGCCGAAGGCGCTCGATGCGGCGAAGCCGACGTCATCCAACAGCACGATGAGGACGTTCGGCGCACCGGCCGGAGGCCGCAGCGGCTCGATCGGCGGGAACGAGGTGGCCGGATCCTTCGCGTCGAAGGTGACCGGACCGTCGTACGGCCGATCGGGGATCGGGAGCACCGTGCGTTGCGGTTCCGCGGTCATGATCGTCCTTTCGGTATCTCGGAGCCGAGCAGTCGCCGCCGGATCTCGTGTTCGCCGACATCGAGCGATTCGGGGATGGTCGGTCGCTTCGTCAGGACCCTTTCATACCATGCCGCGTACCGCTCGGCGCCGATCACCGCGGTGGCACCGTGCAGCAGGATGCTCAACCCGACCGTCACGAACACGGTCTCGGCGATCGCCGACCCGTCGGGCAGCGCAGCTTCGGCGGCCAGGAGTGCGAACACGATCGAGGCCAGACCGCGGGGGCCGAACCAGCCGACGAAGAGCACCGTGGCGCCCGAGAGCCCCGTCCCGAGGAAGGAGAGCCCGACAGGGATGACCCGTATCAGCGTCAGACTCATGAGCGCGTACACCATGATCTGCCACGTCACGTCACCGAGGATCGGACCGAGCAAGATCGCCCCGAACCCCAGGAACGACACCGTCGCGAGCCATCCGCCGAGATCCTCGGCGAGCACCGGGGTGTCCGTCATCCTCCCTTTCACCGTCCGACCGAACGCTACCCCCGCGACCCACGTCGCGATGAATCCGCTCCCCCCTGCCTGATCGGCCAGAGCGAAGGCGAGCAACACGAGCGAGACCGTGGCGATCTGGCTCCACTCACGTCCGATCCACCCGCGGTCGCGAGATCGAACCAGGAGCCAGGCTCCGAGCCAGCCGACGGCACCGCCGACCAAGGAGGCCAGGAAGAGCGAGCGGAAGAACACCTCGAACGGGGCAGGCGTACCGGTCTCGAACTCCTCCGCGGCGGCGAGGGCCAGCAGGAAGAACGGCAACGCGAGGCCGTCGTTCAGCCCGCTCTCGATGTTGAGGGCCTGCCGGATCGATGACGGCACCCGGGTGTCGCTCACGACCGCCTGCCCGAGCGCGGCGTCGGTCGGCGCGAGACAGATAGCGATCAAGGCCGCCGTCCAAACGCCCACGCCTCCGAACATCGCCCACGCACCGACCCACCCCAGCAGCATGGTGAGCGGCATCCCGACCAGCAGCAGCCGAAGTGGGAGCCGGCTCTTCGCGCGCCAGTCACCCGCGCTGATCTCGAGCGCATCCGTGAACAGGAGCAACGCGAGCGCCGCCTCGAGCAGCGCCTCGAGGCCACGACGATCCTCGGGTCCTTCGATGACACCGAGCACGGCAGGGCCGAGCAGAACCCCCACGACCATGAAGATCATGGGTCCAGTGACCGGCGTCGAGGCGAGGCGCTTGCTCACGAGCGCGTACGCGACAATCGCGAGCGAGACCACGGCGAGGGTCATGTTGAGCACAGCCTATGGCACCGACGCGTGGTCCGGGAACTCCACGCGGTCGGTCTAGAGCACGCCGAGCCCGTTGAGCGCCTTGACGAGGAACCAGGTGCCGAAGACCGGTCGATCTGACCAGTGAAAGGGAACTGCACTGGCCGACGTGCCGGGGGCAGCCGGAACGACCGCCCCCTCTCACGACCTAGCTCAGATCCCGAGTATCTTCCTCTTCTTGGCCTCGAACTCCTCCTCGGTGATCAGGCCCTGTCCCATCAGCGCCGCGTACTTCTGGATCTCGGCGGCATCGTCGAGCTCGGCCGGGGCGGCCGGTGCCTGCTGAGCCTGGAGGTCGGCGATCTGCTGATTCTGGGCAGCTTCCTGCTGTGCGGCAGCCTGGCCTTTCTGGGCACTCTTCGCGCCCATGTGGGCTGCGCCGCCCACCACGACCGCCGTCCCGATCACTCCCATACCTCTGCGTCGCCTCATCTGAGCTCTCCTCTCTGTCCTAGGCCGTGGTCTGTTCGAGCGCCCACTCGCGCGCTTCCTGGACGACGTCGTGCGGGATCCGCTCGAACGCGACCATGACGCCACCCGCATCGCGCATCGCCTGGGCGACCTTGCGCGCCCACGCGTTCTCCCAGATCAGGAGGGCCGCCGAGGAGTTCGGCTCGAGCCCTTGTGCCGCGCCCATGAGATCGTCATCGCTGAACAAGCCGCCGACTTCGACGCCCACCTTCTCGAGCCCCTCCTGAACATCCGGGTCGAGGTCGGTCAGCTCCATCGCAACCGCGTTGCCGTCCGCGTCCTTGCCGACGAACGCGATGTCGATGACGCGGATCGTGCCGTCCTCGACGAGGTCGGCGATCGCAGGTGCGATCTCGCCCCGGAACCTGTTCCCCGGGAAGGCGATGATCGCGTAATCGACGGGGCCGATCTCTTCCATGCTGTCCTCCTTCGCTTTCGTGTCGTCGTAACGGTAGCGAAACCGAGCAGGCGCTGCACGTGGAACCGCAGTCTGCGCGCCGGCAGCGTATCCCACTTGCGACGATCGTGGCCTCGATGTCGAGGAAGGCTGCGCTCGGGATCACCTCGGTTCAGACAGTTTCCGGCTTTCGTACCGCCCTTGGGCGGGTTCGTCCGCGGTGTCCGCAGCGTCAGGCCCAGCGTCCGACGGCCGGGCGTAGGACTCGATCGCGTCCAGCACGTCGTAGGACTCCCCTCCCGCGTCGACGCCGGCGAAGGTGGCGCTCAGGAATGTGCCCCACACGAAGACCCGCGCCGCGAGGTACAACACCAGCAGGATCACGATGGCGATCCCGATGGATCCGTAGACGTCCTGCACCCGGTCGATCCGACCCGAGAAGTACACGGAGCTCCCGAGCCGAAGCACCAGCAGGGACACGCCAACCAGGACCGCGCCGGGCAGCACGACCGTCCAGCGCCGGCCACCGCGCGGCAGCAGCGTCATCGCCCACACGACCAGCGCGAGCGTCGCCATCACCGACAGGACGACCAGCAACAGCTTCGCCCAAACGCTGTCGCCCAGCAGATGGTCCGAGACCAGCTGGATGCCCATCGCTCCGAACATGAGCCCGGTGAACACGAGGGAAGCCTTCGTCGCCGGGACGGGTCTCGTCGGCGCCTCGTACGCGATCACGGACACCACGTGCAGCGCCCGGGCGGCACCACGGCCCGCCCACGCGACGCCCCAGAGCCCGAGGAACAGCAGCCACCACGTCGAGGTCCCGGCGTCTCGTGCAGCCTGGCCGACGGCGACCGCGACCGAAGCCGTGAGCCCCGCGTCCTCAGCGACCTGGCCGGGGTCAAGCTCGGCGACCTGCGCGAACGAACCGGCGACCGCGACGATGAGCAACGCGGCGGGCACCTGCCACAGGAAGACGCGGTAGGCCAGTCCGCCCGCGAGCAGACCACCCGCGCGCGCCCGGTCACGCTCCCAAGCACGGACCGCGAGCCGGACCCAGCTTCGGCGCCCGCGTTCGGTCTCGAGCCTTGCCTCCGCGGTCGCCTTCAGCTCGTCGACGCGGCGCTTGGCCTCGGCGATCCGTTCCCGGCCGGAGGAGGGGGGTTCGCTCACGACCCGCCTAGGAGGTCTCGTCTCCGCTCGCGGGCCCCGCTCGCGAGATCACGAGCTCGACGACGCCTGCGACGATCAGGAGCAGCAGGAAGCCTCCGAACGAGACCTCGGCGAAGAGCCAGATGGCTGCCGCGACGACCGCGACGCCTATCATCAGGCCCTCTCGATGGGCGCCGACCCAGGCGGCGGCCGGGCTCGCGTCCGCCGTCCTCACCGCTCCCGCGGTCCCCTGTGCGACGTCGCCGGCCCAGCTCCGGAAGGAGACGACCCAGGGGTACGGTCCGGACAGCACGGCCGCTGCGATGACGACCGCCATCGCGATGATGATCCACAGGGTCGAGCTGAGGAGGCTGTCGAGCAGGACGTCGGCGACCTCGCGTGCGGCGGCCTGGAACTGCGTTGCGGTATCCGCCACGATGCCGTTGACCCCGATGATCGAGAGCCTCCGCTCGATCACCGTCACGGCCAAGATGCCGACGGCGAGCTGCAGCAGCGTCCGCCGCTTGGCCGGCGACACGACGAGAGCGAGCGTGGCGAACGCGAGGATCGCGACCACGAGCAGGATCGCCAGCGCGTTCGCCGCTCGGAACCCTTGCTGGACCGATGACAGGGCATCGCCCTGGACGAGCACGACCTGGCCGAACGTGTCCGGCAGGTCGATGCCGAGCGCTGTCTCGAGGGCAGGGATCGCTTGGGCCGGAAGCGTGTCCTGCGTGATCGTCGGCAGGGTGATGGGCTTGCCGAGGAGGTCCGTCAACACGTCCGAGAGCCCACCGAGGGCCTGGTTGAGCAGCGGCAGGTAGTAGAGGACCACCTGGTCGCCCTGGATCTGTACCGCCTGGTCGTCGCCGCGGAGCAGGGCGAGGGCCTGCTCGTGGACGAACCGGTTGGCTTCGGACCAGAAGGTCGCGAACGCCTGGCTCTGGACGACCTTGAGGACCTGGTCCTGCACGAAGCCCTCGACGGCGTCGGAGACGGGGCCGGCGAGGAACACGAGCTTCGGCGCACGCTCCCCGATGACGGTCGCGAGGCGCTGCTGGACGTCGAGGGCATCGAACACGGCGACGGTGATCTCGGTGGCTATCGCCTCCTGGATCGCCGGCTGGCTGGCCAACTCGTCCACCGTCGCGACGTAGCGGTCGGTGTTGAGGAGGGTCCGTCGCGCCCACACCCCTGGGATAGCGGCCGACACCGCGACGAGCGTGAGGACGACGAAGACCGCCGCCGCCCTGCGGTGGCGGCGTGGGTGGACGACGGGCCCGGCCTTCAGCTGATCGGCGATGTCGCCGTCACCCGAGGTGGCATCGCTCACGCGACCTCGGCCTCTTTGCCTGCCTTGCGAAGCGCGAACGCGATGACGATCTCGGAGAGCCCACGGAACAGGCACATGAACCCGGCGAAGAACAGGATGACGTAGGCCCGCTCACCCATCTCCCACAGGCGGTCGGCGCCCGAGACCCAGAAGGCGAGCAGCAGGAAGAAGAAGCCGGTGACCAGGCTGAGCCACCACAGGTCGTTCTCATCCTTCGTCATGAAGGCGCGCGTGATCTCGAAGATCCCTTGCAGCACCAGGAGGAAGCCGAGGATCGACGCGAGCGCGAAGAACGTCTTGATCGGCTGAGCGAAACACCACAACGCAGCGAGGGCGAACAGGAACGCCATGATCCAGTGGATCGCCTTCCAGCTACCGGACAGGTTCATCCCCACCATGAACTCGTTCACGGTGGCGAACAGGAAGAGGATCCCGATCAATGCGCCGACCGTCTCGATCGACGTCACGTTCAGCCGCAGGATCACCACCGAGAGCATCAACCATAGGATCCCGGCGAGGAGCACCACCCACCACAACTGGCCCGCCTCGCGGACGTACATCTTCTCGTCGACGTTCATCGACATCGGTCTTCTCCTCCATAGTCTTGGCCGGATGCTCCGGCCCGCGCCCGCATTCTCCCCCATGCAACCGCGAGAAGCCACTCGGGCCCGGCGTAGAGTCCTCACGGATATGATGGGGATCCCGACCGAAGCGCCAACGCAGGGCGAGGGGCGGCCGCGAGCGCGGCTGCCGCGGATCCCTGGGGCCGACGCTATCAGGCTCCGGTTCTTCTCCTCGGCCAAGCACGCGCCCCGTGCACGACGTCCCACCGATGCCGTCCTGCTGCTGTTCTCGCTGTTCGTGGTCGGCGTGAGCGAGCTGGTCCGCAACGCCGACCCCGAGCTCGCGCGCACCTTCGAGGCGTTCGTACGATCGCTGCCCGGGCTCTTCGGCGGGGCCTGGGAGGTGGCCTACAGGCTGGTCACCGTGTGGGCGCTGCTGCTGGTCCTGGCGACCGTCCTGCGCGGCCGGTTCCGTCTACTCGGCGACCAGGCGATGGCGACGTTGGTGGCGACGGCCGGCGCATGGGCCCTCCTCCCGGGTGACACGGCCCTCGGGGACGCGCTCACCACCGCTGGGCCGCCATCGGTGTACCCGGCCGCGTTGCTCGCGCTCGTGGCCGCGGTGCTCGTCACGACCTCGCCCCACCTGGTCAAGCCCGCGCGCCGGACGGGGCGCGTCCTGCTCACGATCTCCTCGTTCGCCGCGCTCGCCCTCGGTATCGCGAGCATCGGGGGGGTCATGACCGGCTTCGCGGTCGGCGCGGGGGCGGCCGCGTTGATCCACCTGATCGTGGGCTCGCCGGGCGGGCGGCCGACGCCCGAGGACACGGCCGAGGCGCTCGCGGCGCTCGGGGTCCCGACGAACACGGTGCAGGAGGCGAGGCTGCACCGCCGCGGCGTGGCCCTCATGCAGGGACGAGCCGTGGACGGACGGGGCCTCCTCGTGAAGGTGTACGGCCGCGATGCCTGGGACGGCCAGTTGCTCGCCGGAGCCTGGGCCTATCTGTGGTACCGGGACGAACGGATGCCGCTGTCACTCAGCCGTCTGCAGCTGGTCGAGCACGAGGCGTTCCTCACCCTGCTGGCCGAGCGGGCCGGTGCGCCCGTCCTGCCGGTGGTGGCGGCGGGGATGGCCGGCTCGGACGCGGTGCTGGCGCTGCAGCAGGAGGGTCTCGCACTCTCCGACAACACGGTCGAGATCTCGGATCGCTCGCTGCAGGACCTCTGGCTCGGCGTCGCGGCGATGCACGGCACCGGCATCGCCCACGGCGCGCTCGAGGCCGACCGTTTGGTCCTCGAGCCCGACGCGACCATCCGGATCACCGACTTCTCGGTGGCGACCGCCGCCTCGTCGCAGCTCGACATGCTCGCCGACCGTGCGCAGCTGCTGGTCACCACCGCGCTGGCCGTCGGGGCCGAGCGGGCGATCGCGACCGCGGTCGCCGCGCTCGGCCACGACGGCCTGACCGACGCCCTCCCCTACATCCAGCCCGCCGCCATGAGCGCCGCCACTCGGCGTCAGCTGAAGGCGACGGACACGGACCTCGACACCCTCCGCGCGCGAGCGGCCGAGGTGGTTGGGGCGGAGGCGCCCGACCTGGTCCCGCTCCGGCGTGTGACCACCGGCTCGATCGTGACGTTGGTGCTGCTCCTGGTGGCGGGCTGGGCCGTCATCAGCGCGGTCTCGGGCGTCGGGATCAGCGGCATCGTCGACGAGCTGCGCTCGGGCGACACCACGCTGCTGCTCATCGCGCTCGCCCTCTCGCCCTCGATCCAGATCGCCGAGGCCATCTCCACCCTTGGCGCCGTGCTTCGGCCCATGCGGTTCGGGGCCATCCTGCTGCTCCAGTTCGCGATCCGCTTCATCTCGCTCGCGGTCCCGAGCTCGGCCGCGCGGATCGCCATGAACGTTCGCTTCTTCCAGCGCTCCGGTCTGACGGCGGCGACCGCGCTCGCCGTGGGGGCGATCGACAGCCTGGCCGGTTTCGTCGTCCAGATCGTCCTGCTCATCGCGATCGTAGCCTTCGGTCTGATCGCGTTCGAAACGCCGGTCGCCGGCTCGACGTCGTTCACGCCGGACGGGACGATCCTGTTGATCGGCGCGGTCGTGCTCGCGATCGCCGTTGTGCTGGTCCTCGTCGTCCCGCGACTGCGGAAGCTGGTGGTGCCCAAGCTCAAGGAGCTTCTGGCGGCCGGGCGTGTGCTCCGCCGTCCGGGCAAGGTGTTCCAGCTGTTCGGTGGCAACCTGGTCTCGCAGGTCATCCAGGCTGGCCTGCTCGGGCTCTGCCTGCGTGCGTTCGGTGAGACCGGCACGCTCGCGGAGATGTTGTTCGTCAACACGCTGACCAGCCTGTTCGCCGGGATCGTGCCCGTGCCCGGCGGGATCGGCGTCTACGAGGCCACGCTCACGGCGCTCCTCGTCGGGCTCGGGATCCCGGAGACGACGGCCCTCGCCACCGCCGTGGCCTTCCGGGTGATCACGTTCTACCTGCCTCCCCTGTGGGGCGTGGCGGCCATGCGCAAGCTCCGTCGCGACGGCAACCTGTGACGTTGCACCGCGGCGCGGCCCCATCGACACTTGGACGGCGTATCCTGCGCGCGAGAAGAGGGAGGGCGACATGAGCAGGGTGAAGACCGGCAGCGGATGGTACGACCTGGCAGGGGCGATGCTCGGGATCTCGGGCATCTTCCACGGCTTCGCGGGGCTCATGGGCCTGTTCAAGGAGGACTACTTCGCGGCCGGCTCGACCGCGTTCCTGGAGCTGCAGCACTGGGCGTGGGCGTGGCTCGCGCTCGGCATCCTGCAGATCGTGGCTGCCGGGATGCTGCTTGGCGGTGGCGGTCGCACGCTGGGCATCGTCGTGACGGCCCTGTCCGCCGTGGTCGTGTTCATGTCGCACGGGATCTTCCCGCACGACGGGACGCTCGTGATCCTCGTCGACCTGCTGATCCTCTACGGCCTAACGGTGCACAAACCCGTGGGCGCGGAAGGCCTGGCGTTCCCGGGCCCGGCACACGAGATGGATCGACCGACGCCGCCGCCGATGCACTGAGCGAGCTGGGCCTCAGTCGCGGGAGGGCTCGGACCCCTCTTCGGTGAACCCGAGGGCGATCGGCCCGCCCGACAGGATCAGCGACGTGCCGTCACCGGCGACCTGGTAGCTGTCGGTCTGCGCGAGCAGGTCGAGGTAGGCGGTCTCGAGCTCCATCATCGAGTCGGGCTCGCACGCCTTGGCCGTGACGCTGATCTGCCCGAACGACAGGTCGGCGCCGTCGGCCTCGTAGGTCGCGCCGTAATCGTTGCAGGCGGCGATCCCTCGTATCGACCCGTCGTCCGCGAAGACGAGATCAACGCGCGTGCCTGCCGGGACCTCGATCTGCATCGTGGCCACCACGGACGGATCCAAGACCCACGTGCGGCCGAGGAGCGCGCTCGGATCCTCGGAGCACGACGCCGAGGCGAGGAGCGCGAGCGCGGCGAGGGCAACGGCGACGCGGCGACGCATGGTGGCGCGAGTCTAATGGCGGCACCGGGGCAGCTCAGGCGCGATAGCCCAGGATCAGCTGGCCCGATGCGTCCAGCAGCGACAAGGTCGACCCGTCGATCGAGTACGAGGCGGTGGCCTCCAGACCGGCGAGGACCGCGAGCTCCTCAACCATGACGACGTCCTCGCAGGCCATCCTCGTCGTGGCGAGCGGCGAGAACGAGAGCGAGCTCCCGTCGGTCTCGTAGCTCCCGTTGAACCGGTTGCAGCCGCCGCTGCCGCTCACCGCGCCGTCGTCGGCGAACGTCAGGTCCGCGGCGACACTGACGCTCGAGACGGCATCGCCGCTCGCGATCGAGTCCAAGATCCAGGCGGTACCGACGAGCGGCGCCTGCGCTTCCGCGGCGTAGGAGAGCGCGACGTTCGCCCCCGTGAGGACCAGCGCGTCGCCGGAGACCTGGTAGCCGTCGACCGAGGAGAGCGCCGCGAGGTACGCCTGGTCGAGCGCCATCAGGGGCTCGTCGCACGCCATCTGGGTCAGCGCGAACCCCTCGAAGGCGATCGCGTCACCGTCGAGCTGGTACGAGCCGCCGTAGTGGTTGCACCCCGCCGACCCACCGACCGTGCCGTCTTCGAGCCGGAGCGTAACCGCCGCCCCGGGCGGTAGCCCGTCGGCGAGGATATCGAGCGAGGGCGCGTCGAGGATCCAGGTGACGCCGTCCAGACCGCCGTCGTCGGGGGTGTCGGGGTCGTCAGCCAGGAGGTTGACCGCCACGAGCGCGACGACCGCGAGTGCGAGGGCGGGCCAGGCCTTCAGGCGCTGCGCTCCTGCCGCTCACCGCGAGCCTTCTTCGACGGGGACTCACGCGGCACGAGGGTCGGGTTGACGCCGGTCAGGACCACGTCGCGGTCGACGAGGCAACGCGAGACGTCCTCGCGCGAAGGCAACTCGTACATGACGTTCAACAGGACCTCTTCCATGATCGCGCGGAGGCCACGCGCGCCTGTCCCCCGCTTGATCGCCTGCTCGGCGATCGCGTTCATGGCGTCGTCGGTGAACTCGAGCTCGACGCCGTCGTACTCGAAGAACTTCTGGTACTGCTTGACGAGGGCGTTCTTGGGCTTGGTCAAGATGTCGACGAGCGCCGACTCGTCGAGGCTGTCCACGTGCGTGAGCACCGGGAGGCGCCCCACGAACTCGGGGATCAGGCCGTACTTCAGCAGGTCCTCGGGCAGGACCTTGCCGAACAGCTCGCCCAGGTCCTTCTCCTCTCGGGCCAAGATCTCGGCGCCGAACCCGATGCCCTTCTTGCCGATCCGCGATTCGATGATCGTGTCGAGCCCCGCGAAGGCGCCACCGCAGATGAACAGGACGTTGGTGGTGTCGATCTGGATGAA
>CAZZND010000011.1:16750-34178 GCA_964655465.1 uncultured Actinomycetes bacterium | reverse complement strand
CGGCACGGTGGGGGACATCGAGTCGCTGCCGTTCCTCGAGGCCATCCGCCAGCTCCGCAACGAGGTCGGCCGCGACCGATGCGCGTTCGTCCACGTCTCGCTGATGCCGTTCATCGGCCCCTCGGGTGAGCTCAAGACCAAACCGACCCAGCACTCCGTGAAGGAGCTCCGGGCGCTCGGTCTGCAGCCCGATGCCATCGTGTGCCGCTCGGACCGCCCCGTCGGCCGCAACCTCAAGGAGAAGATCTCGCTCCTCTGCGACGTCCCGATCGCGGGCGTGGTAACCGCGCCCGATTCCCCCTCGATCTACGAGGTGCCGCTCGTGCTGCACAAGGAAGGGTTGGACGTGCTCCTGGCCGACCACCTCCGGATCGACGCGGAGGCGGACCTGTCGGAGTGGGAGGCGCTGGTCGATCGCGTGCACGCGGCGACCGAACCCGTCGATATCGCGGTCGTGGGGAAGTACGTGTTCCTGCGTGACGCGTATCTGTCCGTCATGGAGGCGCTGCACCACGGGGGCATCCATCACGGCCGCGACGTCCGGATCCACTGGATCGCCTCGGACGACCTCGGCGGTGAAGCGACGACGGCGACCCTCGAGGCGATGGACGGGATCTTGATCCCGGGTGGTTTCGGGGTCCGAGGTGTCGAAGGCAAGGTCGACGCCATCCGCTTCGCACGCGAGAGAGGCATCCCGTTCCTGGGCATCTGTCTCGGTCTGCAGTGCGCCGTCGTCGAGTTCGCGCGCAACGTGCTGGGGCTCGAGGGGGCGAACTCGAGCGAGTTCGATCCGGCATGCGCGCATCCGGTCATCGACCTGCTGCCCGAGCAGAAGGACGTCACCGACTTCGGCGCGTCGATGCGGCTCGGGGCACAGCCCTGCTACCTCGAGCCTGGGACGAGGGCGGCCGATGCCTACGGCGTCGACGTGGTCGAGGAGCGGCACCGGCATCGCTGGGAGGTCAATCCTGGCTACCACGACCAACTGCAGGCCGCGGGCATGGTGATCAGTGGGTCGTCGCAGAAGGGGAGGCTCGCCGAGATCATCGAGCTCCCGGACCACCCCTTCTTCGTGGCCGGTCAGTTCCACCCCGAGCTCCGCTCTCGCCCGACCCGACCCCACCCGCTGTTCCGTGAGTTCGTGGGAGCGGCGAGCCGCGAGCGGGCCCGCCGGGAATCGACCGGTGTCTCCATCGCCGGCTGAGGCCGTGCGCGAGCCGACCGACTCCCGCGCCCTCTTCGATGGCCGGTACCTCCACGTCGTGGAGGAGCGTTGGCCGGGCCAGCCCGTGTACGAAGTGATCCGGCAGATGGGGGCCGCGGCCGTCCTCGCACTCACGCCCGACGACGACGCTGTCCTCGTCCGCCAGTTCCGGCCGCCGGTCCGCGACGTGATGCTCGAGATCCCAGCGGGGCTCCTGGACGTGGAGGGTGAGGACGCCCTGACGTGCGCCGTCCGCGAGCTTCGAGAAGAAACGGGCTACGAGGCGCGGGCGATCGAGTTCCTCGGCGGTATCTACGTCTCACCGGGCTCGACGGATCACTACGTCCACCTGTTCGTGGCCCGGACCGCCGACGAACCACACCAGGAACCGGAGGACGGCATCGACGTGGTCCTCCTCCCCTTCCGCGACATGCTGGCCTCGGCGGGTTCCGGCAAGGTCCGCGACGCGAAGACGGCGCTCGCGTTGCTCATGGCCGGGGCCCGGCCGGCCCTGCCGTGAGCGCCGGGGCCGGCCGCCCACCCGTGGCCGCCGAGACCGAGCGGTTCCTCGACCATCTCACGGTCGAGCGTGGACTCTCGGCCAACACGGTCGCGGCGTACCGTCGGGACCTCGGCCGCTACGTGAGCTTCCTGACCGGGCGCACGGTGCCGAGCGCCGCGGATGCGGACGAGGCCGACGTCCGCGCGTTCCTGGCGTCGATCTCCGCTTCGACGCACGGCGACGACGAACGGCCCTACGCGGCGACGTCGGTAGCTCGGGCGCTCTCGAGCGTGCGGTCGTTCCATCGCTTCCTGTTGCGGGAGGGACTCGCTGATCGCGACCCCGCGGCCGGCGTCGTGCGCCCCCGCGTGCCGCAGTCCCTGCCTCACCCGTTGTCACGTGATGAGGTCGGCGCCCTGCTCGAGGCGCCGGCATCCGAGGGCCCGGCCGGTCTCCGTGACCGCGCGGCGCTCGAATTGCTCTACGGCGCCGGCCTGCGGATCTCGGAGATGACCGGACTCGACGTCGACGACCTCGATCTGGACGACGGCGCCGTTCGCGTCCTCGGCAAAGGCGGGAAGGAACGAGAGGTGCCGCTCGGGCGGTACGCGCGCGAGGCCGCCTCGATGTACCTCACGCGGGGGCGTCCCGCGCTCGCGACCGCACGGACCCGAGGCGCGTTCCTCCTGAACGCCCGTGGTGGCCGGTTGACGCGCCAGAGCGTCGCCCGCCTCGTCGCGGGGTACGCTCGAGCCGCGGGGATCGAGCGCCGGGTGTCGCCGCATGACCTCCGGCACTCGTTCGCGACGCACCTGCTCGACGGCGGGGCCGACGTCCGCGTGGTCCAGGAGCTGTTGGGTCACGCGAGCGTCGCGACCACGCAGGTCTACACGTTGGTCACCGCGACGCACCTGCGGGAGGTCTTCGAGACCTCACATCCCAGGGCCCGACGTGAGGGGAGGACTGAACGATGACGGGCAACGTGTCCGCGAACGAATCGATCCGGGCCGCGCTCACGCACCAACGCGACGAGCTGCAACGCGAGATAGGGGAGCTGGGCGCCGACCCCGGCTCGGACGAGGTCTCGTTCGACGCCGACGCCGGCTTCTCCGACCGATCGCACAGCACCGAGGAGCGCTCGCGCACGATAGCCGTGGTGCGCGCCCTCCGTTCCAACCTGCACGACGTCGAACGCGCGCTCGCGAAGATCGATGCGGGCACGTACGGGGCCTGCGAACGGTGCGGTGGCCCGATCGGCGCGGCGCGCCTGGAGGCGATCCCGTGGGCCATGCTCTGCATCGGATGCAAGCGGAAGGTCGGTTGATGGCCGAGGCCGTCGTCCCTCGCGTCTGCGTGCTCGTGTGCGACTCATGGGGGGTAGGCGACGCCCCCGACGCGGCCTCCTACGGGGACGAGGGATCTGACACGCTCGCGAACACCGCTCGCGCCGTGGGCGGGCTGCGAGCGCCGAACCTCGCGGCGATGGGCCTCGGCAACCTGACGTCGATCGAAGGCGTGCTCCCGGCCGCGTCCCCCGGGACCGCGTGGGGCAGGGCCACCGAGGTCTCCGCCGGCAAGGACACCACGACGGGGCACTGGGAGATGATGGGTCTCAGCCTCGACCGGGCGTTCCCTCTTTACCCCGACGGCTTCCCGCGTTCGGTCCTTGACCCGTTCGAGGCCGGGGTTGGACACGCGGTGCTGGGCAACGTCCCTGCCTCGGGAACCGAGATCATCGCGGAGCTCGGGGAGGAGCACCTGCGGACGGGCGCGCCCATCGTCTATACGAGCGGCGACTCGGTGTTCCAGATCGCTACCCACGTCGACGTCGTGCCACTCGAGACGCTGTACACCTGGTGCGAGCTCGCACGATCCCTTCTGGTCGGGGAGGACGCCGTCGGCCGGATCATCGCGAGACCGTTCGACGGACCCCCCCGGGCCTTCGTTCGACGGCCCGAGCGACGTGACTACAGCCTGCCGCCGCCGGGTCCGACGGTCCTCGACGCGTTGATCGCTGCCGGGGTCGGCGTGACGGGGATCGGGAAGATCCGGGACATCTTCGACGGCAAGGGCATCGAACGCTGGTCCTACTCGAGCTCGAACGACCATGGGATCGACCTGACGATCGACGCGCTCGGCGGGGAGCCGGGTCCGAGGCTGGTGTTCACGAACCTCGTCGACTTCGACTCGAAGTATGGCCACCGCAACGACCCCAAGGGTTACGCGATGGCGATCGAGGTGTTCGACCGGCGGTTGCCCGAGCTGGCCGGAGCGCTCGGCGGCGGCGTGTTGCTCCTGACGGGGGACCATGGCTGTGACCCGACCACGCCCTCGACCGACCACTCCCGTGAACGGACGCCCCTGCTCGTGGCAGGGCTCCCAGGTGGCCCGTTCGAGATCGGTACGCGGTCCTCCTTCGGTGATCTCGGACACACGGTGGCCGAGCTGCTTGGTGTGCGGGTGCAGGGCCTCACCGGCAACAGCTTCGCGGCGCGTCTCGGCTTCGGTGACTCGGGATGAGGCTGCGGGACGCCAGCCCCATCTCTCGACTTCCACCTGAGGTCGGTCTGCACTCGCGATCGAGAGGAGGAGAGACGTCGCCGTGACGGCGTGGGACCCGAGGGCGACCATCGCGGCGAAGCGCGACGGCGAGGCCATCCCTGCGGATGAGCTGGAGCGTTTCGTCACCGCCATCGGTACCGGCGAGGTCGTGGATGCGCAGGCGTCGGCCTTCCTGATGGCGTGTCTGCTGCGGGGGCTCGACGCGTCGGAGACCCTCGCGATGACCCGAGCGATGATCGCATCGGGCGAGACGGTGTCGTTCCCGGGCATCGAGGCGCCGACGGTCGACAAACACTCGACGGGCGGCGTGGCGGACGGGGTCACCCTGATCTTCGCACCCCTGGCTGCCGCGCTGGGTCTCGCCGTCGCGAAGCTCTCGGGACGCGGCCTGGGCCACACGGGGGGCACGCTCGACAAGCTGGAATCGATCCCGGGGCTGCGCACCGACCTCACACCGGAGGAGATAGCGCGTCAGGTGGGTGAGGTGGGTTGTGCCGTGGCCGCCCCGTCGCCGAACCTCGTGCCGGCCGATGGCGCGATGTACGCCTTGCGTGACGCGACCGCGACGGTGCCGTCGATCCCGTTGATCGCCGCGAGCGTGATGGCGAAGAAGCTGGCGGTGCAGACCGACCTGATCCTGTTGGACGTGAAGTGTGGATCGGGCGCGTTCATGAAGACTGCCGAAGACGCTCAGGCGCTGGCGCAGGCGTGCCTCACCCTGGCCCGCGGGGCCGAGCGCACGTGCGGGGTCGCCGTCACGGACATGTCGCAGCCGCTGGGCGACGCGATCGGCAACGCGCTGGACGTCATCGAGGCGGCCGCGGTGCTCCGAGGCGAGGACCGGGGCCGCCTGCGCGAGCTCGCCGTGTTCTTCGCGGCCCGCGCGGCGGCGGCCCTGACCGGTGAGGATCTCGCCCACGCCGCCGCGCGGGCCGACGCCGCCCTGGACGGCGGCGACGCGCTCGAGCGGTTCGCCGCCATGATCGCCGCCCAGGGCGGCGACCCCGCCGTGCTCGAGGAGCCTTCCCGGCTGCCGACGGCACCCGTCCAGGTGCCGATCGAGCCACCGGCCCGGGGGTGGCTGGCCTCGGTCGACGCCGAGGCCCTGGGGCACGCGAGCACCCTGCTCGGCGCGGGCAGGCTGCGCAAGGGCGATCTGATCGACCCCGCGGTCGGTATCGTGCTCACGGCGAAGATCGGCGATCTCCTCGAGGAGGACCGGCCGATCGGGACCGTGCACGCGCGGACCCAGGACGACGCGCTGGCGGCGCGGCAGGCGGTCTCGGCCGCCTGCGAGATCGCGGGCGAACCGGTGGCCGCGCCGCCGCTCGTCCTCGAGTGGATGACGCCCGATGGGGCGGAGTGAGGAGACGACACGTGGGGAACTTCACCGGCCGGGGGTTCGTCCTCGCCATCGAGATGCTCGCGTCGCTGTTCGTCGCGATGTCGCTGCGCGAGCACGCGCTCGCCACGACCGCTGCCCGGCTGGGCGATCCGACCCCACGCCTGTGGGGGCGGCTGGGGTTCCGGCCGAGATCCTGGTTCGAGCCGTTCGGCAGCGGCCTCGTGCCCAGCCTGGTCGCGATCTTGTGGGCGGTGCAGATCCTGGTGGTGCCGGCCGCGTACGCGAAGCCGGCGCCGATCGATCCCTCGAACCTCCGGCGCCAGCCGCGCGACGTCGTCCTGGTGTCCCTGGCGGGCCCGGTGTCCACGGCGGTGCTCGCGATCTTCGCGGGCCTCGCCTCGCGTGCCATGCCGCCCGGCTCGGAGGGCGATCTGGCGCTCGTGGTCCTGTCCTACACGAGCGCTGCGCTCGTCGTGTTCCACCTGCTCCCCATCCCGGGCCTCGATGGCGGACGGTTGGTGGCGCTGCTGCTGCCGGCGAACATCCGCCAGACCTACCGCAACGCCGATCGGTACCTGCCGCTGTTCGTCCTGCTGATCCTCTTCCTGTTCGGGGGGCTCACGATCACGTTCCTCGACGCGCTCGCCGGCGCGATCTGCAACGCGGCGGTCGGGGAGACCTGCCGCGTGGTCATGAGCTTCGGCTGAGCAGGCTCGCTGCAGGGCCGCGCTATCATCCCCGTCATCGTGAGCACGCCGACGACGACCGCCACGCGACGCGTGCTGACCGGCTATCGCCCCACCGGCCCCCTGCATCTGGGGCATTGGGCCGGCAACATCGAGTCGATGCTCGGCCTCCAGGCCGATCCCGGTTACGAGTGCTTCTTCTTCATCGCCGACTGGCACATGCTGACCACGCACTACGACCGTACCGACGAGCTGCCGGACTTCGTCGAGGAGCTGGTGCTGGACTGGCTCGCCGCGGGGCTCGACCCCGAGCGCGCGGTGATCTACCGACAGTCGGATCTGCCCGAGGTGGCGGAGCTGGCGTTGCTGCTCGGCATGCTGACTCCCATCGGCTGGCTCGAACGCGTGCCCTCGTTCAAGGAGCGGCTCCGTGACATGCCGGAGCGAGACATCGCGAACCTGGGGCTGCTCGGCTACCCGGTGCTGCAGACCGTCGACATCACGATCGTGCGCGGCGAGCTGGTTCCCGTCGGCGAGGACCAGGTCGCGCACCTGGAGCTCAGCCGCGAGATCGTCCGCCGCTTCAACCGCCTCTACGGCGAGGTGCTGGTCGAACCGCAGCCGCTGCTGTCCGGATCGCCGGCGATCCCGGGCTCGGACGGCCGCAAGATGTCGAAATCACTCGACAACGCCGTCGGCGTCCGTGACGACGAGGAGAAGATCCGGGCCAAGGTCCGCACCTTCGTGACCGATCCTCAGAAGCTCAGGCGAGGCGACCCCGGCCGACCCGAGATCTGCCCGATCTTCACGTTGCACCGCACGTTCTCGCCGGGCGACGTCGAAGGCATCGAGACGAGATGCCGCTCGGGCGAGCTCGGATGCGTGGACTGCAAGACCCTGCTCGCGGACAACCTCGTCGAGCGATTCTCGTCGTTCCGCGAGCGCCGCGCCGAGCTGCAAGCTCGCCCGGGGCTCGTTCGCGAGGTCCTCGCGGCCGGTGTCGCGACGGCGCGCCCCGTCGCGGCAGCCACGCTCCGCGCCGTGCGCGACGCGATGCACTTCGGGCCATGAGCGGTCCCGCGTCGAACCGGCCGGACGGGTTCTCGGTCGAGGTCCCGGGGTTCACTGGCCCCTTCCGCCTGCTGGCGGACCTGATCCTCGAGCAGAAGCTCGACGTGGTGGACGTGCCGGTGGCGACGATCACCGATGGGTTCCTCGTCTACTCGAAGGACGCCGAACGATGGGATCTTGAGGAAGCCACGTGGTTCCTGGCGATCTGCGCGGTCCTGCTCGAGCTGAAGGTGGCTCGTCTGACCCCCAAGCACACCGAGCTCGACGAGGAGGACCTGGTCGGCGGATCGCCCGACCTGCTGTACGCGCGATCGCTCGAGCTGAGAGCCTTCCGCAAGGTCGCCGTCGAGCTGGCACGCCGCCTCGAGGACGAGGCCGGCTACTTCACGCGCGACATCGGGCCCGGGCCGGAGCTCTCGCACCTGTACCCGGACCCGATGGTCAAGGTGACCGCGGGCGAGCTCGCGGTGCTCGCCGCGCAGATGCTGCGTCCGCCGCCCGCGCTCGACCTGTCCCATGTGACCCCGATCCGGTTCACGATCGCCGAGGCGATGACCGCGGTCGAGAACCGGATCCAAGGGCTCGGCGGGGGACAGGCGTCGTTCCGTGACCTGGTCGCTGACTGTGAGGAACGGATCCACGTCGTGGTTCGGTTCCTCGCGCTCCTCGAGCTGTACCGTGAAGGCAAGGTCGAGATCCAGCAAGCCGAGACGTTCGGTGAGATCGAGGTCGAGTGGAAGGGGTGAGCTGAGACGGTGGGCGAGCGAGCGACGGCACACGACACACGCGCGATCGAAGCCCTATTCTTCGTCTCCGACGAGCCGCTGAGCGCTGCCGTGCTTGCCCAGTCGCTCGAGATGGAACGGCGTACCGTCGAGGGCCTGTGCGACCGCCTGCAGCGTGAGCTCGAGGATCGAGGGTCGGGACTCGTCTTGCGCAACGTGGCGGGAGGGTGGCGACTGTTCACCCATCCCGACACCCAGCCAGCCGTGGAACGGTTCGTCCTGTCCTCGAGACAGGCGCGTCTGACGAAAGCGGCGTTGGAGACCCTCGGGATCGTCGCGTACAAGCAACCCGTCACCCGGCTGCAGATCAGCGGGATCCGCGGGGTGAACTCCGACGGGGTCCTGCGAGCGCTGCAGGACCGGGGCCTCATCGAGGAGACGGGCCGGGACGAGGGACCGGGGCGGCCCCTCCTGTACGGCACCACGTCCGCGTTCCTCGAGCGTCTCGGCCTCCCATCGCTCGCCTCGTTGCCGTCGCTCGCGCCGTTGCTCGATCCGTCGGGGGACGAGTCGGCGCCACCGCCGGTGCTCTCGAACGGCGACCCCCATGCACCCGATGAGGCGCCCATCGAAGATCCCGCCGAGGGCTGAGGGGTGGCCGAGGAACGGCTCCAGCGTGCGCTGGCACGCGCCGGCCATGGCTCGCGACGCTCGAGCGAAGCGTCGATCCAGGCGGGCCGCGTGCGGGTCAACGGCGTCGTCGCGACCCTCGGCGACAAGGTGGACACGGCCCACGATCGGGTCGAAGTCGACGGAGTGGCCCTCAACCTCAACCCGAACGTTCGGTACTACGTCCTCCACAAGCCTGCCGGGGTGGTCACGAGCATGCGCGACGAGCGCGGCCGGCGGGACATCCGGGCCTTCCTCCCGGAGGGTCCGCGTACCTTCCCCGTCGGCCGTCTCGACCGCGACACCGAAGGCCTGCTGCTGCTCACCAACGACGGTGAGCTCGCGAACCGCTTGACCCATCCGAGCTTCGGCGTCGAGAAGGAGTACCTCGCGGAGGTCCACGGCCGCCCGACCGCCGCCCAGGTCAACCGCCTGCGGCGCGGTGTCGAGCTTGAGGACGGTCCTGCGAGAGCGGCTTCCGCCCGGGTCGTCGATGCCAGGGGGGAGCGGGGTCAGGTCCGCCTCGTCCTCACCGAGGGCCGGAAGCGTGAGGTGCGCCGGATGTTGGCCGAGGTCGGCCTGCCCGTCACGAGGCTGGTGCGCACTCGGATCGGCCCGATCGGCCTCGGGCAGCTCCCCGCAGGCGAGGTTCGAGAGCTCACCGTCGGCGAGGTGGTCGCCCTCACGAAGGCCGCCGCGAAGTCCGAGCGCCGTCGGAAGGTCGCGTCCGAGCGGTAGCCTCGGGGCCCGCGCGGGCATCGCGCGGATGATCAGGGAGCGACGATGAGGGTACGAGCGGCTCGTGGGGCCATCTCGGTGGAGCGTGATGAGCCCGATGTGGTCCTCGAGGCGACCGAACGATTGGTCAGCGCCGTCTTGCAGCGCAACGGGGTCGAGCGCGACGACCTGATCAGCATCCTGTTCACCGTGACCGACGACATCAGATCGGTGTTCCCCGCCGAGGCGGCCAGACGGATGGGACTGGGGGTGGTCCCGCTGCTCTGCGCCCGGGAGATCCCCGTGGACGGGTCGATGCCCTCGGTCGTCCGCATCCTCGTGCACTTCCATTCCGAGCTCGGGCTCACCGACGTGACCCACGCTTACCTCGACGGCGCGGAGGCCCTGCGCGATGACCTCGACGCCACCGCCTGACCTCGCACCCATCGCGGTGCTCGGCACCGGGCTGATCGGCACCTCCATCGCCATGGCGGCGGCTCGGGCGGGGATCGAGGTGACCGGGTGGGACCGCGACCCCGGCACGCTGGCGCGCGCGTCGGCGATCGGGGGTTTCCGCCCGGCGGAGGACCTTCGGAACGCGGTCGCCGGCGCACGGGTGGCGGTGGTCTGTACCCCCATCGGCGCCGTTGCCGGCACCGTGGCGGAGGCCCTCGCGGCCTCCCCCTCCGTGATCGTGACCGACGCCGGCTCGATCAAGACCCCGATCCTTCGTGCCGTGGAGGCCGTCGCCGGGCCCGACGAGCTCGCGCGCTTCGTCCCCGGTCACCCCATGGGGGGGAGCGAGCGCTCGGGGCCCGATCACGCCTCGGCGCACGTCATCGACGGCATCGTGTGGGTGCTGACCCCCGGCGACGGGACCGCCCCGGGATCGGTCGATGCGGTCGAACGGCTGGTCGGGGCGACGGGCGCCCAGGTCGTTCGGATGGCGCCCGACCGGCACGATCGTCTCGTCGCGTTCGTCAGCCACCTGCCGCAGGTGGCGTCGTCCACCCTGATGGGGATAGCGGCGACCGAGGAGGCGGACGAGCCGGATCTCCTGCTCCTGGCCGCGGGGGGGTTCCGCGATCTCACCCGCCTCGCAGCGTCGAACCCCGGCTTGTGGAGCGAGATCCTGATCGCCAACGCCGCACCCATCGCGGCCGCCATCGATCTGTACGTGGAGCGGCTGCTCGCCCTGCGCTCGCAGATCGTCGAGGGTCGCGCGGGCGAGGTCACCGCCGCCTTCGACGACGCCAAGGCCGCACGCCTCAGGCTCGCCGCCAAGCCGCAGGTTCGCGCAGGGATCGCCGTCTGGCAGATCGAGATCCCCGACGAGCCCGGTGCCCTCGCGCGGATCACCGCGACCGTCGGTGCCGGCGGCGTGAACATCGAGGACCTGCAGATCGTGCACTCTCCCGAAGGCGGGAGGGGCAGCGTGCACCTGACGGTTGCGGCCGCGGCCGCCGAGGACGCGCGCTCCGTCCTGACGAGTGCCGGCTACGACCCCATCAGGCTGGCCTGAGGAGGACCACGTGAACGTCCGCATCCTTCCCGGGGGTTCCGTCCACGGTCATGCCACGGTCCCTGGGGACAAGTCGATCTCGCACCGCTGGCTCATCATGGCGGCGACGGCCCGTGGCACGAGCGTGCTGTGGGGTCTCCCGGTCTCTCTCGACGTTCGATCGACGGCGCGTTGCCTCGCCTCGGTCACGCGAACACCTCGACGTGCGCTCAAGGCTTGGGCCGCGAACGGTCCCGCCACCCTGGAGGGTGGTGGTTCCACGTGGAACGCCGTTACCGTCGGCGAGGAACCACCACCGCTCGAGGTTGAGGGTGAGGGGCGAGACGGCCTGGTCCCACCCACCGTGCCGCTCGACTGCGGCAACGCCGGAACCGCCATGCGGCTGTTGACGGGGGTGCTCGCCGGCGCGCCGTTCGCGAGCACCCTGATCGGCGACGAGAGCCTTTCGAGGCGGCCGATGGAACGCGTCGCGGTTCCCGTGCGGGCGATGGGCGCCACCGTTCGTACCGTCGACGGGCACGCACCGGTCGAGGTGGTAGGCGGGCCGCTCACGGCGATCCAGCACGAGATGGACGTGGCGAGCGCGCAGGTCAAAAGCGCGATCCTGTTGGCGGGCCTCGTAGCGGAGGGGCGGACGACGGTTCGCGAACCGCGGCCGACCCGCGATCACACCGAGCGTCTGCTCGAGGCGCTCGGCGCGTCGATCGAGCGCGAAGGGACCATGACGGGCGTCGCGCGGTTCCAGCACGAGGGATTCTCGGGCCGCGTGCCTGGTGATCCTTCGTCGGCCGCCTTCCTGCTGGCCGCAGCGGCGCTCACGAGGTCCGAGCTGACCATCGAGGGGATCGGGCTCAACCCGACGCGACTCCACTTCCTCGACGTGATGTCTCGGATGGGGATCGACGTCACTGTTGAGGCCGAGCGTGAAGAGATGGGCGAGCCGGTGGGGCGCATCCGAGCACGGGCGACGGGGGCGATCAGCCCCGTGCGCGTCGAGGAGGACGAGCTCCCCTTGGTCATCGATGAGGTGCCCGTCCTCGCCGCCCTCGCCGCTCACGCGCGAGGAGACAGTTGGTTCCTGGGAGCCGGAGAGCTCCGGGTGAAAGAGAGCGACCGGCTCGGCGGCCTCGCCGCCGGTCTGCGGAGCCTCGGCGGCGAGGCCGCCGACGAGGGTGATGACCTCGTCGTCGCCGGCGGCGGTCTCGTCGGTGGCACGGCCTCATCCGGGGGGGATCACCGCCTCGCGATGGCGTTCGTCATCGCCGCGCTCGGAGCGCAGGCCCCCTGCGATGTCCGTGGTGTCGAGGTGGCCGAGGTCAGCTACCCCGGGTTCGTGTCGGATCTTCGGGCCGCAGGCGTCCGCCTCGAGGTTTCGGGGTGAGCGGGGATCGGGTCGTCGCCATCGACGGAGGAGCGGGCAGCGGCAAGTCGACCCTCGCGAAGCTCCTGGCACGTCGTCTCGGCTTGGCGTACCTCAACACGGGGCTTATGTATCGGGCCGTCGCCGCCGAGGCCCGCAGGCGCGGTGTCGACGTCGACGACGAGCAGGGTCTCGCGCCGCTCTGCGACACGTTGAGGTTCACCCTGAGTGGCGACTCGACCCCCGCACTCGAGGTCCAGGGTTGGTCCCAAGAGGCGTTGTCGAGCCCTGAGGTCGAGGGGGACGTGTCGGTCGTATCGAGCCACCAGGAGGTCCGGGCGAGGCTCCGCGAGGCCCAGCGCACGCTCGGCGCCCCGGGAGCCGTCGTGGAGGGACGTGATATCGGATCGGTGGTCTTCCCGGATGCGGCGGTCAAGCTCTATCTGATCGCGGATGCCGGCGCGCGAGCGAGGCGCCGCAGCCTCGAGCGTGGGGACGACGTGGTCGCCACGGGCGCGGCGCTCAGGGTCCGTGACGCCCTTGACGGGCGGACGACCCCCGCGGTCGCTCCCGAGGGAGCCCATGTCCTTGATACGACCGACCTCTCGGTCGAGGGGATGCTGGAAGAGGCGCTGCGGATCGTGAAGCGCCAGGCGCCGGGGTTGGCATCGTGACCTCGCTCCCGCTGATCGCGGTCGTCGGCAGGCAGAACGTCGGCAAGTCGACCCTCGTGAACCGGATCTTCGGTCGGCGCATCGCGATCGCCCACGACATCCCGGGTGTGACGCGCGACCGGGTCGAGGTCGAGACCACGTGGCGAGGGCGTGCCTTCGGGCTCGCGGATACGGCAGGGTTCGTTCAACGGGCGACCGACCTCGAGGCCAAGGCCATCGCGCAGGCCGAGCTCGCGATCGAGGAGGCAGCGTTGATCATGCTCGTCGTCGACGCGCGCGCCTCCATCACCGAGGAGGACGCGCGACTCGCCCGACGGTTGCGCCGGGTCACCGTCCCTGTGGTCGTCGTCGCGAACAAGACGGACACGGTCAAGGACCTCGCCGACGTCGCCGCGTTCAACCGGCTCGGTCTCGGAGAGCCCGTTGCCGTTTCGGCGTTGCACGGGCAGGGCGTTGGCGACCTCCTCGACCTGGCCGTCGAGCTGCTCCCCGAGATCGGGCAGCGGTTGGCGGGGGACGAGGAGCGGCGCGTGGCCATCGTCGGGCGGCCCAACGTGGGGAAGTCCAGCTTGTTCAATCGTCTCGTTGGCCGGGAGCGGAGCATCGTGTCCGAAGTGAGCGGCACGACGAGGGACACCGTGGACTCGGTCGTAGATTGGCCCGACCTCGGGACCATCCGTTTCGTCGACACCGCAGGGATGCGGCGTGGCCAGCGCGTGCGCGGCGTCGAGTACTACAGCTTCCTTCGAGCCACCGAGGCGATCGAGGCCGCCCACGTCGTGGTCGTGGTGCTCGACGCCGAGGCCGGACTCACGGGTGAGGACAAGAAGATCGCGGCGCGCGTGGTCGAGGCCGGCCGCGCCTTGCTCGTCGTGGCGAACAAGTGGGATCTCGTCGAGGATCGGGACCGGGTGTTCAAGGGTCTCCGGGGGGTCGTGGCTCCCTTCGCCCGTGCGACCGCGGTGCGGACGTCCGCGACCTCAGGCCAGGGCGTGAGTCGGATCCCGCCTCTGTTGATGAACCTGCACGAGAGGTGGAGCTCGAGGGCCGCCACCTCTACCGTCAACGAGATCGTGCAGGACGCGCAGCGAGAACGCCCCACCCCCCGCAACACCGGGAACCTGCACTACGCGACGCAGGTGTCGGCGGGCCCGCCGACACTCGTCATCTTCGGGGGCGCCCGTCCGCCCGACCCCGGATACCAGCGGTACCTCGAGAATCGGCTCCGCCGCGAGCTGGACCTGGACGGTGTGCCGATCCGGCTGCGTTTCCGGGCGCGCGGCGCCAAGCGGCGCGAGTAGGGACGGCTCCGGCGCGCGGCGCGGTTCGCTAGACTGCGCCTCGACGGTGGTCCTCGACGTGGGCCTCGTCGCACCGACGGGCCGTGGCGCAGCTTGGTTAGCGCGTCTGACTGGGGGTCAGAAGGTCGCCGGTTCGAATCCGGCCGGCCCGACAGATGAACGCGTCGCCACCGCAGGCGTCCTCTCGCGTCCTGACGCTGCCGAACGCCTTGTCGTTCGCCCGCATCCTGCTCATCCCGGTCTTCTACGCCTTGATCGTGCGTCCTGCGACGACGGCGGCGGGCCTCGTCCTCCTGGGTCTGGTCCTCGCGACGGATTGGGTCGACGGAGCGATCGCGAGGCGCACCGGCCAGGTCACGAGGCTGGGACAGATCCTCGACCCCGTGGCCGACCGGCTGGCGATCGCTGCTGGTCTGATCGCGGTGGTCGTGCGTGGGGCGTTCCCGCCGTGGGCCGCGCTCCTGATCCTCGTCCGTGACCTCGTCGTGCTGGCGGTCGGCGCATGGGTGCTCCGTGCGCGCGGCACGAGGATCGAGGTGCGATGGATCGGCAAGGCCGCGACCCTGCAACTGATGGTGGCGATCCCCGCGGTGGCGTGGGGCACCCTGGGGTTGCCGCCCACGGCGGCCGCGCTCGTCGTGGGGTGGATCTCGTTCGCGATCGGCATCACCGAGTACTACATCGCCGCGTGGGTGTACGCCGGAGAGCTCCGGCATGCTCCGCCGCTCGAAGAGAAGGGGTGAAAGGCATGGAGTACCCGGGGGATCTCAGGTACACGAAGGAGCACGAGTGGGCCCGCCTCGAGGGGTCCGTGGTTCGGGTCGGCATCACCGATTTCGCGCAGGATGCCCTCGGGGACGTGGTCTACGTTGACCTGCCCGAGACCGGTACCGTCGTGGTAGCGGATCAGCCGCTCGGGGAGGTGGAATCCACGAAGTCGGTCTCGGACGTGTACAGCCCCATCGCGGGGACGGTCGTCGAGAAGAACCCGCTGGTCGACGAGCGTCCGGAGCTCGTGAACGACCAGCCGTACGGTGACGGCTGGCTCGTGGGCATCCAGGCCGCCGACCCCGCAGCCCTGGAGTCTCTCATGACCGCGGCCGAGTACCGCACGCTGGTCGAGGGTGGGTCGGGCTAGGAAGGCACATCGAGGTCTGCTTCACCCTTGGGGATGCCCACCCTGGAGGCTGCTCGCGATCCCTGGTTGAGGCTTGCTGCTCGGACCTTGAGGGTCGCGACTCGGTCGAGAGTCAGGGTAAGCTCCCGGGGTGAACCGTCAGCCGAAGCCCTGCCCGGAGGCCTGATCGACGGTGTTCTGTACCCGTTGTGGACATCCGAATCGCGACGACGCCCGGTTCTGCGCCGAGTGTGGGCATGCGCTCCAGGGTGACGTGACCGTCACCCTTGTCCCTGTCGAAACCGACGATGACGGCCACGACGAATTCCCGTTCCCCAACGACGAGCTCGAGCCAGGTCAGGCGCTCCTGCTCGTGAAGCGAGGACCCAACGCCGGCTCGACCTACCTGCTCGCCGATCGGACGACGGCGGGGCGCAGCGAGGACCGTGGCGTGATGCTCGACGACGTGACGGTGTCGAGGTCGCACGCCACGTTCGAACGGCGCGACGACGGTTGGCACGTCCATGACGACGGGAGCCTGAACGGGACGTACGTGAACGGTGAGCAGGTGGCCCAGACCAGGCTCGCCACCGGCGACGAGGTCCAGATCGGCCTGTTCAAGCTCGTGTTCTTCCAGGCAGGGGAGTAGGAGGACGATGGCCACCCGCAACTACCAGTCGATCGGCGAGGTCCTGGTCGGCGTCAAGACCGAGTTCCCCGACATCACGATCTCGAAGATCCGGTTCCTGGAGTCCGAGGGACTGATCGAACCAGAACGCACCCCGTCGGGGTACCGCAAGTTCTACGCGGCCGACGTCGAGCGCCTCCGGTCGATCCTTCGGATGCAGCGCGATGAATATCTCCCATTGAAGGTCATCAAGGAGCGCCTGCTGAAGCAAGACGCCGGTGCCGACACCGACGAACCGTCGCTCGAGGAGGCAGCCGCCGGGGGCGACGGCGCCACCGCGACCGGTGGAGAGGGTGGCGAGGACCTCGCGGAGGCGCCCACGGGGCTCCAGATGTCGCTCGAGGAGATGTCGACCGCGACCGGCGTCGACCGTGAGCGGATCAAGGAGCTCGAGAGCTTCCAGATCGTGTGCCAGCACGGACCAGAGGGCGCCCGGTACTACGACGGCGACGACTACATCGTGCTGTCGATCGTGAAGGACTTCCTTCGCTACGGGATCGAGCCCCGTCACCTGACCATGTACCGGCACTTCGCCGAGCGTGAGTCGGCGTTCTTCGAGGCCCTCGTCGCGCCGACGCTCCGGCAGAAGAACCCCGATGCGCGCCGCGCCGCCGCGCAGACGCTCGCGGAGCTCACCGCGACCTCCCGCAAGTTCAAACAGGCCCTGCTCCGAAACGCCCTCCGCGAACACCTGACCTCGGCGTGAATCCCCTCTTCCGGCGCCGCGCCGCCGCCGCGCTGGTCGCGCTCGTCCTGATCGCAGCTCCGGCGGCACTCGTCGCGGGCGCGGCCCCCGGCACGCAGGGCCCACCGCCGACGCCCGTGCCGCCCGACGGCCGGCTCTCGCCGTTCCCACAGCGTCTCGAGACGCCGCGGAACCCCGTCCCCCCGCCCGACGTCAGCGCCCTGGGCGCGATCCTCGCGGATCTGGACACCGGCACCGTGCTCTACGAGCGGGCGGCCGGCACGCCGCGACCCATCGCGAGCCTGACCAAAGTGATGACGGCGCTCATCGTCTTGGAACGGACCTCTCCCGACGACGTCGTGACGGTCGACCCCCGAGCGGTGTTCTCGTCGGGCGACTACGGGGCGAGCTCCACGCTCGGATTACGTGCGGGCGAGCGGCGCACGGTGGACGAGCTGCTCCACGGGTTGCTCCTCGGCTCGGCCAACGATGCGGCGGAAGCGCTCGAAAAGCTGGGCGATCCAGCCGCCGCCCAGGATCTCTTGCAGACAATGCTCGACGACGACGGCTACGTACGTCTCAAGGCCCGCCGAGCACTGG
>CAZZND010000011.1:4680-16740 GCA_964655465.1 uncultured Actinomycetes bacterium | reverse complement strand
CGTGGCCGGGAGCGTCGACACCTTCGTGCGCACGATGAACCGCCGGGCCGGGCGCCTGGGGATGGCCGACACGGAGTTCCGCTCGCCGCACGGCCTTGACGACCGAGGCGTCTCGACGCCACGTGACCTGGTGATGCTCGCGACGGCCGCCCACATGACGCCGGGGTTCACCGAGATCACTCGCGATCGCGTTGCGACCATCGGCACACCGCATGGTCCCGATCGGCGCATCCAGAACCGGAACGCGCTGCTCTGGCTCTACCCCGGCGCGTTCGGTACGAAAACCGGTTACACGACATCGGCGGGACCGAGCGTGATCGCGTCGGCGGAGCGCGGGGGCCGCAGCCTCGTGGCCGTCGTCTTGCGCGCCGACGACGAGCCGTTCTCCGACGCAGCGTCCCTGCTGGACCACGGTTTCGCGGCTTTCGAGGAGCGCACCCTCGTTCAGGCCGGCAGCCCTCTGGGTTCCCTCCGGATCGAGGGCGGGAGCGTGCCGGTTGCCGCGGGGGAGACCTTGGCCGCCCTGGTGCCCGCCGATGGGCGTGTGACGACCGACATCCACACCGACCCGGGAGCAGCGTTCCCACCGGAGCCGGGGGAGCAGATCGGAACGCTGGCGGTGCAGGTCGACGGTCGAAACGCCGGGTCGGTGCCGGTCGTGGTCGCCGCGGTGCCATCGCCTGAGCCGCTCGAGGGTTCGTGGTGGTCCCGGGGTCTGCGCGCGATCGGCGACGCCGTGGTCGGGGCGATCGACGGTCTCGCGACAAGCTAGGGCTAGGGGATCTTCGCGGGACGGCTGCTAGGCTCCTCGCCGATGACGGAGGTCGCGAGCGTCCTGTACGGACGCGAGGACGTCCGCCGCCGGGTCGAGGAGCTCGGCCGCACGATCACCGGGGACTACGTGGGGCGCGAGCCCGTGCTCGTCACGGTCCTCAGAGGTGGCGCGATGTTCCTCGCGGATCTGTGCCGCACCATCGACATACCCCTGTGCACCGCGTTCATGGCCATCAGCCGGTACGGCGAAGCCGAGGAGTCGATGGGAAGGGTCCAGATCCTCCTCGACGTGGATCTCGACCTCGAGGGCCGTGATGTGCTGCTCGTCGAGGACATCGTCGACACGGGTCTCACGTCCCGCTACCTGCTCTCGGTCCTGCGGGCCCGCGGGCCCGCGACCCTGGAGGTGTGCACCCTCCTCGACAAGTCCGCGCGGCGGATCGCCCCGCTCGCGCCGCGTTACGTCGGGTTCGACTGCCCGGACCGCTTCGTCATCGGCTACGGGCTCGATCTCGACGAGCGCTACCGGAACCTGCCCGACATCCTGCAGGTCGACGACATCCCAGCGCTTCGTGCCGACCCGGGCATCCTTAGGCCGCTGCTCGAGGGCCTCGCGGCCGCCTGAGTTGTCCGATCGCCGGGGGCTGGTTACGCTTGGTCGACTGCCATGATCGAGATGGAGCTCACCGGCGTGCGGGTGGAACTGCCCACCAACCAGCCTATCGTGCTGCTGCGTGAGCGGGGCGGCGAGCGCTACCTCCCCATCTGGATCGGGGCCGCCGAAGCCGCCTCCATCGCCCTGTCCCTGCAAGGGGTCGTCACACCGCGTCCCATGACCCACGATCTGATGAAGACGATCCTGGAGGACCTGTCGGTGGCGGTCGAGCGGATCGTCGTCACCGACCTTCGCGAGTCCACCTTCTACGCGACGATCGAGATGGCCAGGAACGGCGACCGGCTCGAGATCTCGTCGAGACCGTCGGACGCCATCGCGCTCGCTGTCCGGATGTCCGTGCCGATCTTCGCGGCCGAAGAGGTCCTTGACGAGGCCTCCATCCTCATCCCCGACGAGGAAGACGACGAGGTCGAGAGGTTCCGCGAGTTCCTGGACTCGGTGACGCCCGAGGATTTCGCCGGCTGAGCTACCCGTAGAAGAAGACCGTCACCCAGAGGGCGCCGTCCACGCTCGCCACGCCGATCGCGACGTCGCGGAAGCCGCGATGCAAGATGTTGTTCCGGTGCGGGGTCGAGCTCATGAACGCGTCCTGCACGTCTTCGAGCGAGCCGCCGGTCACGCCCACGTTCTCGCCCCAGACATGCCAGGGACGCCCACCCAGATAGGCTCCCACCGGGTCCAGGGTGTGGAACAGGTCGCCTTGCGCCGCCATCTTCAGGCTGTGCTTGCGGGCCAGCTCCGACATCCGCCGGTGCAGGTCGAGCGAACGCAACCCCCGGTGGGCGCGGCTGTCGTTGGTGAGCTCGTACATGCCGTCGCGATCGCGGGTGCGCCCGACGGCCGTCGCCCCGGGGGCGGCGGCCCCGACCAGAGCGCCGACCAGCGCCACCAACAGCAGGACCTTCGTGACCCGCGCGGTTCCTCGGCTACGCATCCTCATCGTCCCCGTACGTGTTGCTTGGTAGTCCTTCGTGACCATGAGCACCATCGGCCGACAGGACGCCTGACTTGAGGCCCAGGGGAAGGCTTGACGGGGCTGGGGAGTGACCCTAGGCTCGGGATCACACCGTCGTGATCCCCTTCCCCTTCGGAGCGATGACATGAGCGAGCAGGGCTTCCGCGTCCCCGAGGTCTGCAAGATCGTCGGCATCACGTACCGCCAGCTCGACTACTGGGCCAGAACGGGTCTCGCGGAGCCGTCCATCCGCGGAGCTTCGGGGAGCGGGAGTCAGCGTCTGTACTCGTTCCAAGATCTCATCACGCTCCGGGTGGTCAAGAGCCTGCTCGACACCGGCGTCTCCCTCCAGCGGGTGCGGCGTGCCGTGGAGCACCTCGGGTCCCTCGACCGTCCGCTCGCGGGGGTCACCCTCATGTCCGACGGCGCGGGGGTCTACGAAGCGCACTCTCCCGAGGCCGTCGTCGACCTGCTCCGTCAGGGTCAAGGCGTGTTCGCGATCGCCATCGACCGCGTCGCGGCCGACGTCGAGACGGCCGTGTCCAAGCAGCGCAAGACCGGACGCCGGACCGCCGTCGGAGGCGCGTGAGCGCTCGCCCGGCCGAGACCTCGCTGCAGAGCGACACCATCCGCTTCGCGCACGCCTCCGAGCGCCAGTTCGCGCGGCTCCTCGACTTCTACCAGATCGAGTGGGCCTACGAGCCGACCTCGTTCGCCATCGGATGGGACCGCGACGGTTTCGTTGTGCAGCGGTTCACGCCGGACTTCTTCCTGCGCGAGTTCGACCTGTACATCGAGATCACGACGCTCAACCAGAAGCTCGTGACCAAGAAGAACCGGAAGGTTCGCCGTCTGCGGGAGCGCTACCCCGAGATCTCGTGCAAGGTCTTCTATCAGCGCGACTACCTGTCGCTCGTCACGAAGTACGGTCTCGAGGACGCCTCGGGGTGATCGAACCGTCGTTCGGATCGCCCTCCGTACACTCCTAGTCCGTGAGGTTCGCCCCGCACACCGACCGAGACGTCCGGGCCATGCTCGAGGTCATCGGCGTCCCCACAGTCGACGACCTGTTCTCACAGATCCCCGAGGAGCTCCGCCTGGGCCGTCCGCTGTCCATCCCCGCCGGCGTTTCCGAGGCCGAGATCGTCGCCGACCTCTCGGCGATGGCGGCCGAGAACCGCTCCACCCAAGACCTGGTGTGCTTCGCGTCGGGCGGCGTATCGGATCACTACGTGCCGGCTGTGGTGTGGTCCCTGGCGGGCCGTTCGGAGTTCGCGACCTCGTACACCCCGTACCAGCCGGAGCTCTCTCAGGGGGTACTCCAGACGCTGTTCGAGTTCCAGTCGATGGTGTGCGAGCTCACGGCGATGGAGGTCGCGAACGCCTCGCTCTATGACGGCGCCACGGCGCTCGCCGAGGCTGTGGCGATGACGAGGTCGTCGGGGCGGAGCCGGGTGCTGGTCTCGGGTGGGGTCGACCCGCGGCTCACGGCCACGCTCCGAACGTACGGCCGCGGCGCCGGCTACGTGCCCGAGGTCTGGGACGGGCCTGCGGGCCAAGGCGGCCCGCCGCCGGTCGAGGGGGACGTCGCGGCCGTCGTGATCCAGCACCCCAACGTCTACGGGATCCTCGGGGACGTCGCCGCCGCTGCCGATGCCGCGCACGCGAGTGGTGCCGCGTTGATCCAGGTCTTCGACCCCGTGAGCCTGGGGGTCTTGGCACCGCCGGGTGACCTGGGCGTGGACATCGCGGTCGCGGAGGGCCAGCCCCTGGGGAACGCCTTGAACTTCGGCGGGCCGAACCTCGGGATGTTGGCCTGCCGGATGCGCGACGTTCGGCGCATGCCCGGCCGCATCGTGGGGGAGACCGCCGACGTGGATGGGCGCACCGGCTACGTCTTGACACTCCAGACACGCGAGCAGCACATCCGGCGGGAGAAGGCCACCTCTAACATCTGCACGAACCAGACCCTCATGGCGATCGCTGCGACCGTGTACCTCGCGTGGCTCGGCCCAGAGGGGCTCCGGGAGCAGGGCCTCGCCTGCGCGGCCAAGGCCGCGTACGCGGCCGAGCGGCTGGCGGCGATCGACGGGGTCGAGCTCATGTTCCCGGGGACCGCGTTCTTCCGCGATGTCGCGCTCCGGCTTCCGCGCCCGTCCGTCGACGTGATCGATCGGATGGTCGACCGCGGGTTCCTCGCCGGCGTCGGGGTCGACGGCGACCCCGAAGGGCTGATCGTTGGGGTGACGGAACGGCGCACGCGCCAGGAGATCGACGCGTTGGTCGCCGCGCTCGCCGAGGTGCTCGTGGACGAGGGCTCGCCGTGAGGCCCGGCGCGCCGGTCCGCACGCAGGGCCCGGTGAGCGGGACGATCAAGGACCTCTCGCGTGCGGACCGGCGCGCCTCGAGCTTCCCGCCCCTAGACGTCCCACCGGTCGAGATCTCGGCGGCCCACCGTCGGGAGCGCCCGCCGGATCTGCCTGAGGTGTCCGAGATCGACCTGGTCCGGCACTACACGCGTCTGTCGCAGCTCAACTACGGCGTGGATACCGGGTTCTACCCGCTCGGCTCCTGTTCGATGAAGTACAACCCGAAGGTCGCAGAAGCCTTGGCGGCGTTGCCTGGCTTCGCGCGCCTGCACCCCGCGCAACCGAACCGTACGATCCAGGGCACGCTCCGGCTGCTGTGGCGTCTCGAGCAGGCGCTCTGCGAGATCACCGGGATGACCAGGGCGACCTTGCAGCCCCCCGCGGGGGCGTGCGGTGAGCTGACCGGGCTGTTGATGATGCGCGCGTACCACGAGGACCGTGGTGACATCCGGCGCCGGGTCTTGATCCCCGAGGCCGCCCACGGTACGAACCCCGCGAGCGTCAGGATCGGAGGCTACGAGGCCGTCACCGTGCCCGCGGACGAGCGCGGGTTGGTCGACGTGGACGCCGTCGCGTCGCTCGTCGATGACCAGGTCGCGGGACTGATGCTCACGAACCCGAACACGCTCGGGCTGTTCGAGCAGGATATCCGCGCGGTCACCGACCTCGTGCACGGGGTCGGCGGCCTCGTCTACTACGACGGAGCGAACCTGAACGCGATCATGGGCCGGACGCGGCCCGGCGACATGGGGTTCGACATCGTGCACATCAACACGCACAAGACGTTCGCGACACCACATGGGGGAGGGGGGCCGGGGGCAGGCCCCGTGGGCGTCACCGAGGCGTTGGTGCCCTACCTGCCCGTACCCAGGGTGGAGCGTGATGGGGATGCGTTCCGTCTCGATCACGACGCGCCCGCCAGCATCGGGCGGATGCACGGCTTCCACGGCAACGTCGGCGTCCTCGTGCGCGCCTACGCCTATGTGTTCCTGCATGGATCCGACGGTCTCGCCGCGGTGAGCGACCATGCGGTGCTGAACGCGAACTACCTCGCGACGCTCCTCGCCGACGTGTTCCCTCCGGTCTTCGCTGGTCGCCCGATGCACGAGTTCGTCTCGACCGCGTCCACGGTGAAGGCCGAGACCGGACTGCGTGCGGTGGATCTCGCGAAGCGTCTGATCGACCTGGGCTTTCACCCGAGCACCGTCTACTTCCCGCTCGTGGTCGAGGAAGCTCTGATGATCGAGCCCACCGAGACCGAGACCCTCGAGACGCTCGAGGCTTTCGCAACCGCGCTCCGCCAGGTCGCGCACGAGGCCGTGGATGAGCCGGATCTGCTGCGCGAGGCCCCCGTGACCGCCCCGGTGCGGCGTCTCGACGAGGCCCGTGCAGCGCGCCAGCTCAAGCTCCGCTGGTAGCGACGCCGCCCCCCGATCGGCTCAAGCCTCGCCCGGGGCCGCCGATGCACCCAACCGACGGATAGAGCATCCGAGATCCGCTCCCCCCGAAGGGCGGGAACGGCGGAGGGCCCGGGCGCGAAGCGCCCGGGCCCTCTTTCGATCGTTGATCTGAGGCTAGCCGCGAGCCACCCCCCGGCGACGGCTCGCGGCGAGGGCCAGGAGGCCCAGCGCCAGCAGCACGCCCGAGGCGATGGCGAACGGGGTCGCCGTGGAGCCGGTGAAGGCCGTCGGGGGCGGGGTCTCCGCCTCGACGATCGTCACGGTCGCGTCGTCTCCGTCGCTGACCACCTCGCCCAGGACGTCGGTGCCCGCGGTGGTGCCCACGTTGGTCACCAACACGCCCTCGGAAGGCAAGATCCAATCCTTCTTCAAGGTGACGGACCCGCCGACCTCGAGGACGTCGACGCTGCCGATGTGGCCGATGATGTCGTCGTCCACGGTGACGTCATACAGGGTGGTGTCCCCGATGTTCGTGACGACGTACCGGTAGGTGACCTCGTCACCCGGCTCGCCGCTGACGGGGTTGACCGTCTTCACGATCTGGATGGCGGGGTGGATCAGGTCGACCTGGTGGTCGTCCTGGTCGCTCACCTTACGCCCGTCGTCGGACGAGCCGGTGACCGTGGCCGTGTTCGGCAGCGGGTCGGGGTCGTCCTCGGTCACCAGGCGCGTGCAGGTGTAGGTCCACACCTCACCCCGCTCGAGCGCCGTGTCGCCGTCGTCGCCCGAGACGTAGCGCGGCGCGCCCTCGTTGCAGTTGGGGTCCGTGACGGTCACGTTGTACAAGGCCTCCGGGGTCGTGAGCGACACGTCGAAGGTGTAGCTGATGGTGTCGCCCACGTGGGCGAGCTCGGGGCCGCCCTTCTGGATGTCGATGCCCAGCGCGGGGCAGTTCACCCGCACCGAGTCCGAGTCCTCGTCGGACCCGTCGTTGGTCGAGGTGACCGATCCGGTGTTGTCCACGACGCCGCACGTGGTGAAGTCGGTCGGCGAGGACAGGTGCACCGTGAAGGTGGCGCCGCTCGCGAGCGTGCCGACCTGGCAGGTCACGACGCCGTTCGCGATGCTGCACAGCCCCGCACCGGCGCCGTCCACGCTCCAGGACAGCCCGTCGTCGGTCGGCAGGGTGTCCGTGAGGACCACGCCCTTGGCGGTGCCGTCCCCGTTGTTGGTCACGGTCAGGGTGAACCCGATGTCCTCACCGGCGTCCACCAGTGTGTCGTCGGCCGTCTTCACGAGGTCAAGCAGGGGACAGTCGATCCGGACCGATGCACCGTCGTCGACCTCCGGGCCGTTCGAGGAGTCCGCGAACGCCGTGTTGTCGAGCACGCCGCAGCTCTCGTGGGTGGTGGGGGAGACGACCGTGACCGAGGCGCTGTCACCCGAGCCCAGGTCGAACCCGTCGCCGCCGCACGTCAAGGTGCCGGCCGCGATCGCGCACTCCCAGCCACCGGTCGTGTCGTCGATGGTCCAGCTCAGTCCGGTTGCCGAGGGCAGGACGTCCTCGAGCTCGACGTCGAAGGCGGCGCCGGGGCCGGCGTTGGAGACCACGATGGTGAAGCCGACCTCATCGCCGGAGCTGACCGGTTCCGCGGGCACCGCGTCCTTCTCGATGTCGAGCGCGGGGCAGTTCACCCGCACCGAGTCCGAGTCCTCGTCGGACCCGTCGTTGGTCGAGGTGACCGATCCGGTGTTGTCCACGACGCCGCACGTGGTGAAGTCGGTCGGCGAGGACAGGTGCACCGTGAAGGTGGCGCCGCTCGCGAGCGTGCCGACCTGGCAGGTCACGACGCCGTTCGCGATGCTGCACAGCCCCGCACCGGCGCCGTCCACGCTCCAGGACAGCCCGTCGTCGGTCGGCAGGGTGTCCGTGAGGACCACGCCCTTGGCGGTGCCGTCCCCGTTGTTGGTCACGGTCAGGGTGAACCCGATGTCCTCACCGGCGTCCACCAGTGTGTCGTCGGCCGTCTTCACGAGGTCAAGCAGGGGACAGTCGATCCGGACCGATGCACCGTCGTCGACCTCCGGGCCGTTCGAGGAGTCCGCGAACGCCGTGTTGTCGAGCACGCCGCAGCTCTCGTGGGTGGTGGGGGAGACGACCGTGACCGAGGCGCTGTCACCCGAGCCCAGGTCGAACCCGTCGCCGCCGCACGTCAAGGTGCCGGCCGCGATCGCGCACTCCCAGCCACCGGTCGTGTCGTCGATGGTCCAGCTCAGTCCGGTTGCCGAGGGCAGGACGTCCTCGAGCTCGACGTCGAAGGCGGCGCCGGGGCCGGCGTTGGAGACCACGATGGTGAAGCCGACCTCATCGCCGGAGCTGACCGGTTCCGCGGGCACCGCGTCCTTCTCGATGTCGAGCGCGGGCGGCAGCACGTCGACCTCGCAGTCGGCCGTGTCCGTGAGCTCGAAGCCCGACTGCCCGGCGGTCGCCGTGGCGGTCACGATGTTGGTCAGCGGGTCGGGGTTGGCACCCACCTCGTAGGTGAAGTCGACGCTGACCGACGCACCGGCCTCGAGGGTCGAGGGGAAGCCCTCGAGCGGGTCGGGGCTGAGCAGCGGGTCGGTCACCACGAGGTCGTGCAGGGCGTCGGTGCCCGTGTTCTCGACCGTGATGGTGTAGGTGATGGTCTCGCCGACGCTCGAGGTCGCGGGGCAGGACTTCGTCACGTTCAGACCGGGCACCAAGATGTTCCCGGCCTGCTTCAGCGGCACCGTCTGCTCGCCGCTCTGGATGCGGGCGCCGTCGACGACCGCGGCCGAGTCCAGCGTCACGTGGATGTTGCCGGTCACCTTCGTCTCGGTCGGGTCGCAGTACAGGTGCAGCACGAACCGCAGGATCGCGGTGTCGCCCCCGTCGAGCCCGTGCACTCGGATGGTCGAGACGACACGGTCGTTGCCGGCGCCACCGAATCCGAGCTTCTGCTCGGAGATGATCGAGGCGCCCTCGTCGCCGTCGAGGTTCTCGTTGCCCGAGTCGGGGTCGTTGATCGAGACGCTCACGAGGTCGTCGTAGCCGACGTGGGAGCCGGAGGTCGTCTGTCCGTCGAAGGTGTAGGTCAGGTCGGCCGCACCTTCACCTGCGCCGTTCTCGACGACGACCTCCGTGAAGAACACGACCAGGTCACCGCAGGCGAAGTCCTCGCCTTCGAGGGACTCGACCACGCCGATCGTCTTCGAGATCGTCCGGTCGTTGAACGCACCACCCACGCCGGTGGCGTGGTCATAGGTGCCCGGACCGGCCGCGATCAGGTCAAGGTTGATGCCGCCGGCGTCCAGGTTGCTCGGTGCCGCCGTGGCGATCATGCTCGTCTGGCCGAGGACGAAGGAGAACAGGAACGCGAGGGCCGTGAACGCCCACAACGTCCGCCCTCGCGTCGCTCGGGTCTCGGACTTCCTACCCACCATCTCGTTCCCCTCCTCGTCGCCGAGCCACCGGGTGAGGCTCTTCTCCGCTCGATCGCCCACGCCGTTCGCAGGGATCTCGAGCACCACGCATCACGGTAGGCAGTGCGGTGGGGGAGGGCATCAGGCGAACGGGGTGATGATCTGGACGTCGCCCGGCGTACGCCTTCTGCCGGGCGACCCGGTCGAAGGACCCGGGCTGCGGCTCAGCCTCGGCGACGCGACACCAGCAGGGACGCGAGCCCAACGACCAGCAGGAGCGCCGCCGCGGCGACGGGGAGGTCCGATGGACCGGTGAATGCGGTCTCACCGCCGGCTGCGCCCTCCCCCGATGAGCCGGTCCCGTCGGCATCGTTCGCCGCGAGCCCGGCCCTGTCGACCGCACGGTCGCGGCACGAGCTGTCGTCGCCGGTCGCCGTGGCCGTCGCGCTCGAGCGGGCGGCCACGCGACCACGCGCCACGATCCAGACCTGAGCGAACGCACGGTCGCGCCCGGGCCTCAGGCTCACACGACCCACCGGCCCGAGAGCCTCATCCGTCACGCGGACCTGCGTCGCGCGGTCGCCGGTGTTGGTCACCAGGTAGATCGTCCTCACGCGCCCGGGCCCGGTCGGGGAGACGTCGACCTCGAGGCGGACCCCGCAGACGCACGCCAGCGTGATCGACGCCGAGGCACGGTTCGAGGCGACGACCGCGTCCGGCGGCTCGTTCACCGCCGACGCCCGGGCTCCGTCGCGCAGCGCGCCGCATCGGGCGTCCTCGCCGATCCGCGCCGCGAACACCATCGTCGCCGTCTCGCCGGCGCTCAGCACCGGAAGTTCGCAGCGGACCGCGTACGAGGTGCCGCCGCCGGGGGAGGAGGCTCCGATCGCGGTGCATGATCCGGGCCGATCGACGGATGGGACGCCCCCCACGGGCGACGTGCCGTCGGGGAGTTCGTCCGCGATGAAGACGTCGGTGGCGGAGGCGTCGCCGGTGTTGGTCACCGCGACCGCATAGGTCACGATGTCGCCGCGATGCACTCCCCCCGCGGGGTCGGTACGGACGGAGACCGTCAGGTCCGGTGCAGGGCCGGCGATTCGGGCGAGAGCCGGCGACGCGGCGGTCACGAGGAGGAAACCGAGGAACGCGGCAGCACCCGCCCAGCCCCTCCACGTGCGATGCCGCACCGTCCACCCCTCCTCAGTGCCGGTCGCTTCGGGCCACCGGCTTCGTCGATGCGCCTACGCTACCGCGGAGCTGGGTCCAACCCACCGTGCGAACGGCGGTTTCTCGACACGGGGAGGGGCCCGAGGCTCGTGGAGGCCGGCGCATCCCACTGTGCGAGCTAACGTTACATAACGTCCATTATCGGCGATCCGCCCCCGGAAGCCTCCAGGACACGTCCGCTGTCGAAGACGGGCCGAGGAGCTCAGGTGGACGGCGCCTGGCCGAACCGCAGCGAGATCCCCCATCGGATCACGTGCCAGAGCGCCTCGGCGACGATCCTGCGCGAGATCTTGGAGTGGCCATGCTCGCGCTCGCGGAACGTGATCGGGACCTCGCCGACCGTGTAACCGAGCTGGTCGGCCAGCATCACGAGCTCGATCTGGAACCCGTAGCCCTCGCTCGCCACGCGCTCCTGCATCAGGTGCATGAGCAGGTCACGGCGGTACACGCGGTAGCCACTGGTGGCGTCGTGGATATCGAGGGCGAGCATGAACCTCGCGTAGGCGTTGCCTCCACGCGAAAGGGCGATCCGGAACCTGCTCCAGTTCGTGACCGAGCCACCGGGCACGTACCGGCTGCCCACGGTCAGGTCGTTCCCGGTCGCGCCGGCGAGCAAGCCGGAGAGCTCCTCGGGGTCGTGCGACAGGTCCGAGTCCATCTCGACGATCAGATCGTACCCCTCGTCCAGGGCCATCTCGAAGCCCTCGAGGTAGGCGCTCGCGAGCCCTGAGCGACGCGGGCGCTCGAGGAGCCGGACCCGGCGTTCCCCGGCCGCCACCCGCCCGACGATGTCGCCTGTCCCGTCGGGCGATCGATCGTCCACGACCAGGATGTCGACGCCCTCGGGGCGTGCGAGCACCCGTCGCAGGACCTGCTCGATCGTGGCCGCCTCCTCGAAGGTCGGCAGGATCACGAGCGTGCGAGGGGATGCCGGCAGGGGCCCGGGGGCTTCCCGGACCTGCGTACGGCGGCGTGGCGCGAGCGCGATCCCCATGAACACGAAAAGAGACAGCCAGGGCACCACGTCACCCGTCCTCGTGTAGAGCGTCCGGTCCAGCGACGTGGCGATCCGAGCCCGCAGGATAGCGGTCTGGAACAGCGCCGTCCTGGCGGTGACCTCGCCCGTGGTCTCGATGAACGCGGACACGCCCGAGATGGCCGCGTCCACGATCTGCCGACCGTTCTCGACGGCCCGCATCCGGCTCATCTGCAGGT
>CAZZND010000011.1:0-4670 GCA_964655465.1 uncultured Actinomycetes bacterium | reverse complement strand
TGGTCGGACGCCGCGGTGAAGCCGTACGAGGCGTTGTTCACAGGCACGATGAGAAAGGTGGCCCCCGCGTCCACCAACGCGCGCGGCAGCTCGGGGAAGGCGTTCTCGAAACAGATCGGGGTCGCGAAGGCCGGGAGGCCCGGGATCTCCAGGTTCGAAAGCGCCTCGCCGGGCGAACGGTCCACCGGGATCTGGTCGATCGCGTCGATGAAGCCCAGGCGCTCGCGGAAGGGCACGTACTCACCGAACGGCACCAGGTGGACCTTGTCGTAGCGCCCGATGGCCGCGCCGTCACGGTCGAACGCGAGGGTGCTCGTGGTCTCGCGGCCGTCCGGGTCGCGCAGGACCGCGCCGATCACGGTCGGGACGCCGACCTCGGCGATCGCGGCGCTGACCTCGGCCATGACCTTAGGGTCGGCGGCGGCGACCGGGTCCAACGCGCCCTCTCCCCACAGGATCAGATCGGGCGGGTCCCCCTGCTCCCCCAGCGACAGGTGCTGCTCGATGTGGCGCCGCGCGACGATCAGGTCCTGCTCGGCGACCGAGACTCCGGCGGGGGGGCGCGTGTCGACCTGGATGGAGGCGATGTCGACCACGGGGCCCTCAGCCGTGGGGAACGCGATCGCGAGCGGCGCGAACAGGACCACCGCCGTCGTGACGAGAGCGACGACCCGCGGCCGGCCGCGATCCCGGACGGCCACCAGAAGGAGCCCGTTGATCAGTACGACCGCGAACGTGATCCCGGCGACGCCCGTGATCGAGGCGAGGCGCAGTAACGCCGGGTCGTCGACCTGTGAGATCCCGATGCTCCCCCACGTGAACCCTCCGAACGGCACATGGCCGCGCAGGAACTCCACCGCCGTCCAGAGGGCCGCGAACCCCACCGAGGAGCGGATGGGCGTCCTCACCCGAAGCACCGCGGGCGCGAGGAGCCCGACGAGTCCGAGAGCCAGGCCCTCCAGCAGGGTGACCGCCCCATAGGCCAACTCGCCGAACCTCGCGATCCAGTACAAGGTGGCGCCGAAGAAAACCAGACCATAGACGAGGCCGAGCACGAACCCACGCGTGGGCCGGACGCCGCAGAGGGCCCAGATCAACGGGGCGATGGCGAGGAACGCGAGCGGCCAGATCTCGGCCGGGGGGAACGCGAGCGACAAGGCGAAGCCTGCGAGGACGCACACCGCGAGCCGCGGCCCGAGGCGCGGCTGCGGCGGTCTCACGCGCAATCGCGACAGAGCATCTTCTTCTTGTTCGCCAGCTGGCTGCGGTGCTTGACCAGGAAGCAACGCTTACAGATGAACTCGGTCTGCTGGATGGGCACGACCCGAGACTCCCCCGCCTCGAGGGCCTCGGCCTTCGTCAGGGCGACCGTCGCGTCCTCTTCCTCCGTGGCGGCCTCTTCTTGGGCCTCGCGGCTCTCCTGCTTCGCGAGCAGATCCTGGATGGACTCGACCTCTCCGACGCCGGGCTCGGGGGTCACGACCGATTCGGCGATGTCGTCCGCCGTGGGCTCGAGGTCCTCGAGGACCTCGTCGTCGCCCACGACCTCGCCCTCGTCCGGGGTCTCGTCGATGTCGATGTCGTCGGCGTTCATGCGGGTCTCCTCCGTGAGGGCCCTCCTCCCCCACTCGGGCGCGCATCCTACACCTGGATCTCGGTGATGCAACACCGGGTCGCGACCCCGGACGGAAAGAGAAGGGCCCAAGAGACCTTTGGGGCCGCGATGCCGGGGCACCGCGTTCTCTACTCAGCCTCTTGGGCCCTTCCGGCGTCCCCGCCGGGGCGGCGACGCTGGCGGCAAGGTAGCGGCGGGGCAACGAGGTGGTCAAGACCGGCCTCGGAGAAAGAGTGACAGAACCACCCGGTGGTGGGCGATGCGACCCTTACGAGGCGAACACCTCGCGACCGAGCGCCTGCTCGTAACGGCTCAAGAGCGCGAACGACGATGCCTCGTCGTCGTGTTCTCCTGATCCCGCGAGGAGCCGCCGCCGCTTCTCCTCGCGTTCCCGCAGTCCCAGATCGTGCAGAGCGACGAGCCATGCGGCGTAGGCGCGGCGGACCGTGGCCGCGTCGCCAGCGATCACGACGTCGTCGACCCATCGCACGAGACGGGCGCCCTCATGACGGACGGCGTCGTCACCGATCGCGAGGACGGCGTTCGCGAGGATGGCCGAGGGGTCGGGGCCGACCGGCAACCCGTCGATGCCGGCGCCCGTCGTGGCTCGCAGGAACGCCTGGACCGCTGCGCGGTCATCGACGCCCACTCCTACCCGGCGCAACCCCGCCTCGACCGCACCGGAACCGATCGAGGCGTAGCACCGTCGGACGTCCGTGACGAGGACGACGGCCGCCCCCTCCGGGCCCGTAAGGCCGGCGAGGGTCTCGACCCATCGGCGCCGGGCCGGAGCGAAGGGACGCGGCCCGCTCAAGCCCACCCGGTTCGCGAGTACCCCGAGATCCAGGAACCGCTCGACCCTGGGCGTGAGCCGGGCGACCACCCGCTCATAGCGCCTGAGATCGGGCAGTGCCAAGTCGACCAGGGTGCGTTCGCCGCCCCCCGCGCGTTCGACGCGGAACGACGGCGGTGCCTGCAACGGTTCCACGGGCCTCCCCCTTCTCCGGAGGGAGGTCCGTGCAGTCGACCACACCGTCGCGCCGTCGCGCCATCCCCGAGCCGGGGGAGGTTCACCTCCCCCGGCTCCGTCCCCTACCATGGGCCACGTGCTCGACGAACGCGACCTCGACATCCTCGCGGCCCTTCAGGAGGAAGCCCGGGCGACCTTCGCGGACATCGGCCAGCGTGTCGGCCTGTCCGCGAGCGCGGTCCACGACCGCGTCCGCAAGCTCGAGCATCAGGGGGTCATCCGGGGTTACCGGGCCGTGGTCGACCCCGAAGCGGTCGGTCTCATGGTGACGGCGCTCATCGCGGCCACGCCGCTCGACCCCCGTCAGCCCGACGACCTCCCCGAACGCCTGGCCGACTTCCACCAGGTCCAGGACTGCTTCAGCGTCGCCGGCGAGGCCAACTACGTGCTGAAGGTACGGGTCCGGACCCCGAGCGAGCTCGAAGACCTGATCCGGGGGTTGCGCGAGAAAGCCGGGGTGGCCACCCGGACGACCGTGGTCCTGTCCACACCGTTCGAGGGTCGCTCGGTCTCGTCGTGATCTGCACCCACGTTCTGCACAGAACCGAAGATGATGGCGGGCAGCGGCCATCGCCATGCGGAGGAAGCCGACGCAGAACCGTAGCGCCGGCCGCGGCTATCCTTCTGCGATGCGCCTGTATAACTCGCTGACCCGGGCGGTCGAGGAGGTCGTGCCCCACGAGCCTGGCCACGTCCGGATGTACACCTGCGGTCCCACGGTCTACCGCTACGCGCACCTCGGGAACCTTCGGACGTTCATGCTGGGGGATCTCATCCGCCGCGGTCTCGAGCTCGAGGGGCTCCGCGTCACCCAGGTCATGAACATCACCGACGTCGGGCACATGACCGACGAGAGCTCCGCCGAGGCCGTGGACAAGATGCAGCTCGCGATGGAGGACGAGGGACTCACCCCTGTCGAGATCGCCGAGAAGTACACGGCGGCGGTGTTCGACGATGCCACGACGCTCGGTATCCGGCCGGCGGACCGCTATCCGAAGGCGACCGAGCACATCATCGAGATGGTCGAGCTGACGGGCACCCTCGTCGACCGGGGCCACGCGTACGTCGTCGACACCGGATCCGTCTACTACGACGTCACCACGTTCCCCGGCTACGGGCGTCTCTCGGGCAATACGCTCGACAACCTGCGCGAAGGCCACCGCGATCTCGAGACCGACCGGCGCAAGCGCCACGCGGCCGACTTCGCCCTGTGGAAGGCGGCGGGCCCGGGACGCGTGATGAAGTGGCCGTCCCCGTGGGGCGAGGGGTTCCCGGGATGGCACGTGGAGTGCTCGGCCATGTCGATGAAGTACCTGGGCGAGCGGATCGACATCCACACGGGTGGCACCGACCTGCGCTTCCCCCACCATGAGGACGAGATCGCGCAATCCGAGGGAGCGGTCGGCCACCAGGTCGTGTCCGTCTGGGTCCACGGCGGCCATCTGCGCCTGTCCGGGCAGAAGATCTCGAAGTCGAGCGGCAACGTCGTGCGGCCCCACGAGCTCGTCGAGCGCGGGTTCGATCCGCTGTCGTTCCGTTGGCTCTGCTTCCAGACCCAGTACCGCAACGAGATGGACTTCTCATGGGACGCGATGGAGGCCGCGGACCAGCGCGTCAAGCAGCTCCGGAAGCACGTGGCGTCGTGGGCACCCGCGGCGCCGTCGCTCGGTGAGGAGGCGCAAGCGTTCGACCTCCGGTTCCGCGAAGCGCTCGCGAACGACCTCCACCTCCCCGGCGCCGTGGCCATCGTCAACCAGCTCGATCACGCGGCCGCCGTGCCTGAGGCCGAGCGGTACGCGCTCCTGGCGTCTTGGGATCGGGTGCTCGGGCTCGACCTCACGCGCGACGCGGAGGCCGGATGGGAGCCGTCGGACGAGATGCTCGCGCTCATGGCCGAGCGTGACGCCGCGCGGGCCGCGAAAGACTACGAGGCGAGCGACGCGCTCAGGGACCGGCTCGCAGCCATGGGCCTCGAGGTCATGGACACCGCGGAGGGCACGACCATCCGTCCTCGGTAGCTCAGGA
>CAZZND010000010.1:27153-34368 GCA_964655465.1 uncultured Actinomycetes bacterium | reverse complement strand
GCACGCGGCGTTCGCGCACCTTGACGCCACCACGGTGCTCACGCGGGAGATCGCCTCGCTCGGCATCTACCCGGCGGTGGACCCGCTCGACTCGACCTCGAGGATCTTGGACCCGCGCTATGTGGGCGAGGAGCACTACGCCACGGCGCGCCGCGTGCAGGAGATCCTGCAGCGCTACAAGGACCTGCAGGACATCATCGCCATCCTGGGGATGGATGAGCTCGCCGAGGAGGACAAGGTCATCGTGACCCGCGCCCGGAAGATCCAGCGCTTCCTGTCGCAGCCGTTCTTCGTGGCCGAGCAGTTCACCGGCATCCCGGGCAAGTACGTGCCGATCGACGAGACGGTCGCCTCGTTCAAGGCCCTGTGCGAAGGGGAGTACGACCACCTGCCCGAGCAGGCGTTCTTCCTGGTCGGCGGGATCGAGGAAGCGGTGGAGCAGGCCAAGCAGATGGAGTCCGCAGCCTCGTGAGCGTCGAGGTCCACATCGTCACGCCCGAGCGTGAGGTCTGGTCCGGCGAGGTCCAGGAGCTGATCGCGCACGGCGTCGACGGCGAGGTCGGTATCTTGAGCGGTCACGCACCCCTGCTCGTCCAGCTCGCGATCGGGCCGCTCCGGCTGCTCGCCGATGACGGATCGCAGACCGCGGCGGTTGTCGATGGCGGGTTCATGCACGTGGCGACCGAGGCCGGGGTAACGCGCGCCGACGTGCTGGCCACCCAGGCCGAGATGCAGGGCGAGATCGACGTCGAGGCCGCGCGCCGGCGGCTCGGGGACTGGCAGGGCCGGATCGACGAGGACGACGTCCTGGCGAAGGCCGAGATCGCGAAGGCGATGGCGAGGATCTCGCTCGCCGGCTAAGTCCCGACGTGGCTGCTGGGCGGTCGGCTGACCTCCCGTATCCTGGTGGCCTCATGGATCGCCTCCTCGTGACCGGGGGCGCACGTCTGGCCGGGACCGTCCGGGTCTCGGGCGCTAAGAACGCCGCGCTGAAGCACATGGCCGCGGCGTTGCTCGCGCCGGGCCGGACGACGCTTCGCAACGTCCCGCGGATCTTGGACTGCGTCATGATGGGCCGGGTGCTCGATCACCTCGGCGCGCCGGTCACGTGGCAGGACGACGGCGTGTCGATCGACGCCACCGCGCTCACCGCGACCGAAGCCCCGTACGAGCTCGTCCGGCAGATGCGCGCCTCGATCGTGGTGCTCGGGCCGCTGCTCGCGCGGTGCGGGAAGGCGCGCGTGGCGCTCCCGGGCGGCGACGAGATCGGCTCGCGACCGATCGACCTGCACATGCAAGGCCTGTCGCGGATGGGCGCCGAGATCTCGATGGCGCACGGGTTCGTGATCGCCAACGCCCCGTCGGGGCTCCGCGGCGCGATCATCACGCTCGACTACCCGAGCGTCGGTGCGACCGAGAACCTGATGATGGCCGCCGTCGCCGCGCGCGGGACGACGGTGATCGACAACGCCGCCCGCGAGCCCGAGATCGCCGACGTCGCCGATCTGCTCGTCGCGATGGGCGCGCGCGTTGGCGGCGCCGGCACGAGCACGCTCGAGATCGAGGGCGTCGAGGCGTTCTCGCCGGCCGAGCACCGTACGATCCCCGATCGGATCGAGTCCGGCACGTGGGCGGCGGCCGCGGTGGCGACGCGCGGCGACGTGGTGATCGAAGGAGCGCGCGCCGATCACCTCGACCTGCTGCTCGGCAAGCTCGGCGACGCGGGCGCGTCGATCGACCGCACCGAGATGGGCGTCCGTGTGCGTCAGGACGCCCGCCCCGAGGCCGTCGACTTCGTCACGCTCCCGTACCCGGGGCTCGCGACCGACTTCCAGCCGATCATGATGGCGGCGCTCGCGGTCGCGCACGGGACGAGCATCGCGACCGAGAACGTGTTCGAGTCGCGGTTCCTCTACGTCGACGAGCTCCGGCGCATGGGCGCAGACATCCGCACCGAGGGTCATCACGCCGTGATCCGCGGCGTGGAGCGCCTCTCTGCGGCGCCGGTGCGGGCGCTCGACATCCGTGCGGGCGCCGCCATGGTGATCGCGGCCCTCTGCGCCGACGGGGTCTCGGTCGTCGATGACGTGCAGCACATCGACCGGGGCTACGAGAACCTCGAGGGCAAGCTCACCGCGCTCGGCGCCGAGGTCCGGCGGGAAGGCGACCCGGTGCTCGTGTTCGACCCGGCGGAGACCAGGTGACCCTGGCGCCACCCCATGGTGCGCCTGCTCCGATGGGCTCCGGTCCTCGCGGGTTGCCGTCGGTCACGTTCCGCTGGTGGGAGGCGATCCTCGCCTACCTGCTCGGCAACGTCTTCATCGGCGGCCTCGCGTACGGGCTCGTCCTCGGCCGGGGCGATGCTTCCGGCGCGCGGACCGTGCTCGCGGCGGTCGTGCTCGACCTGGTGTTCCTGGGCTCGCTCGTCGTGTGGCTTCGCCGGGTCCATCCGGGCTCGATGGGGGCCATCGGGGTTCGGGTCGCGTGGCGACCCGTCGTGGCGGGGCTCGGGCTCGGCGCGGTGCTGTACGGCGTCGCGGCCTACGCCGTCGCGGGCGGTCTCACCTGGCTGCTCGAACAGCTGTCGTCGGCCCCCGTCGAGGTGCCGTCGCAGCTGCCCGCCGATCGAGGCACCGAGGGCGACATCCTCGCGGTGATCCTCGCGGTGCTCCTCGCGCCGATCGCCGAGGAGCTGTTCTTCAGAGGCATCTTGTACCGGTCGGTCCGCGATCCCTACGGTGTCCTCGCCGGCACCGCGGTGTCGTCGGTGCTGTTCGGCGTCGTGCACTACACGCCGGCCGACGGCGCGAGCGTGGTGGTGCTGCCGCTCGTGATGGTGATCACCGGGATCGCGCTCGCGCAGATCTACGAACGCGCCGGCAACCTCGTGGTCCCGGTTGCGGCCCATATGGCGTTCAACGCGATCGGAGTGGCGTTGATCCTGAGCGGGCTCGGCTAGGTTCTATCCTTGGCCCCGTGAGCGAGGCTATCCCGTTCCCCACGCAGGCCTGGTTCGATGCGTTCGAGGCCGAGATCAACGGCTCGGACGAATATCGCGAGGCCGCGGCCGAGTGGGAGGGTGACATCGCGTTCCTCATCAAGGCCGAACCCGACAAGGGCGTGCCCGCCGACGTCTGGGGGTGGCTCGACCTGTGGCACGGCGGATGCCGGGGAGCAGGGCTGATCGACGAGACCAGGGCCACCGGCGCCGCCTACAGCCTCACGGCCCCCTACACCCGTTGGAAGGACGTGCTGATGGGCGAGCTCGATCCGATCAAGGGCATGATGCAGGGCAAGCTGAAGGTCCGCGGCGACCTGCCGTCGATCGTGCGCCAGGTCCGCGCGGCGACCGAGCTGGTCCGGTTGACCGGGTTGGTGCCGACGTCGTTCCCGGACGAGGCCTGACGTGCGCGCGGTCGTGTTCGTCGCCGAGGGCCGGGTCGAGGTCGCCAACGTGCCCGAACCGGTGCTCGACGACCCGCACGGCGCGCTCGTCCGCGTGACACGGACGGGGATCTGCGGCTCCGACCTGCATCTCGTTCACCTGAAGGCCCCGGTCGAGCCTGGCGACGTGCTCGGCCACGAGGCCGTTGGGATCGTCGAGGAGGTGGGCGCCGAGGTCACGCGGTTCGCGCCCGGGGGCCGGGTCGTGCTCTCGTACGTCACCGCGTGCGGCGCCTGCTGGTTCTGCGAGCGCGGGCAAAGCTCGCTCTGCCAGGAGTCGAGGGTGTTCGGCGCGGGCGCGTTCGGCGGCGACCTGCAGGGCGCGCAAGCGGAGAAGGTCGTGGTGCCCCGGGCCGACGTCAACCTGATGGCGGTGCCGGACGCGATCGACGACGACCGCGCGGTGTTCCTCGGTGACGTGTTGCCGACGGCGATGGCGGGTGCGGGGCACGCTGCGCCGGGTCCGGGCGAGACCGCCGCGGTGATCGGCGCCGGCCCCGTGGGGTACCTGACGACGGTGGCCTTGCTCGGGGCCGGCGCCGAGCGCGTCGTGGTGCTTGACCGCGAGGCCGCGCGCCTGGAGATGGTCGCGCGCGCCGGCGCCACGGCGATCGACGTGCGCGAGCGCGACCCTGAGATGGCGCTCGCAGCACAGACCGACGACCGAGGTGCCGACGTGGTGATCGAGGCCGTCGGCTCGCCCGAGGCCTTCGCGAGCGCGCTCGACGTCGTGCGGCGCGGCGGCCGGATCGTGGTGTCGGGCATGTACGCCGGCGAGGTCACCGAGATGCAGCTCGGCGTGTGGTGGGCCCGCGCGCTGCAGGTGAAGTTCCTGGGGCAGTGCCCGGCGCACGCCTGGTGGGAGGCGGGCCGTGACGCCGTGCTGGCGGGCACCGTCGATCCGGCGCCGCTGATCAGCCACCGCCTCCCGCTCGAGGACGCGGCCCGCGGCTACGACCTGTTCGATCGGCGCGAGGCCACGAAGGTCCTGCTCACACCGTGAGCGTCGTCACGTACACGGACGCCGAGCCCGAGGGGCTCGCCGAGCTGCTCGGCCGGCTCATCGAGCAGAACCTCGCCCGTGACCCCGCCCGTCACCGGCTGCTGAAGCCGGCGCTCGTGACGATCGAGGCGACCGACGCCGAGGTCGGCGCGACGCTCCGTATCCTGGACGGCGGCGTCGAGGTCTGGATGACCCCGACGCTCGACGCGCCCATCCGGATCCGGGCGGAGGGGCGCCGCCTGTTCGACATGGTCGCCTCGCCGACGCGACTCGGGCTCCCCGACCCGTTCTCGCGCGACGGCCGCGCGGTGGTGCGGTCGATCCTCGCCGGCCGGATCCGCGTCCGCGGCCTGATCACCCGTTTGCCCGCGATCCGCCGCCTTACGATGCTGCTGTCGGCGAACTAGGAGCGCGGGTGGACACGACCCTCGAGCGTCACCGCCGGTGGCTGCCCGCCGCCGTGGTGCTCGGCGTCGCGGTCCTGCTCGCGGCCGGCGCCAGGTTCGGCCCGTGGCTCGCGGCCCCCGGCGCCCCCGACGACATCGAGGTTGCCGACGGCGTGCACGTGCGACCCGCCGACGGCTGGGCTGTCACCGGCGGGGTGGTCGAGGGCGTGCGGGCGGTCCGCCTCGAACGCGGTCCGGCAGCCCTCACGGTCGCCGCGAGCGCCACCGCCGCACCCGCCGAGCTGATCGATAGCTACGTCGGCCGTGTGTTGCCCTCGACCGTGCGGGCGCCGGTCTTCGGCGAGCGCGAGCCCATCACCCTCGACTCCGGGCGCCCGGCGCTCGCGCTCGGATACGTGGGGACCACCCACGCCGGGGTACCCGTCGAAGGGGTCCTCGTGGCCACCTCGGGGTCGGCGTACGGCGTCGTGTTCGACGCGGTCGCGCCGCAGGGTGATCTGGTCGCCGCGATCGACGACGTGCGCGCGATGGTCGGCTCGGCGGAGGTCGGCTGAGGTGTCGGCCCGGGGTTCGACACGCGCGGTGCTGCTGCACCACTCGTTCTTCCAGGTCCGCGAGCCCGCGTTCTGGGTCTTCGTCGCTCTGCTGCTGATCGGCGCCGCGACGACCCTCCGGACGCTCGCGGACCTGTCGACCGTGTCGCGCTCGGGGTGGGCGCTCGCGTGGCTGTTGCTGACGCTCTACGCGCTGCCGGTCGTCGTGCTCGTCTACCGGCTCGATCTCTACGAGCGCGAACCGGTCTCGCTCGCAGCCGCCGCGTTCGCGTGGGGGGCGCTGGGGGCCACGGGTCTGGCGATCGACGCCGCGGGATGGAACGACGCGATCGTGCGCCTCGCCGGCCCCGGTGCCGCCGACCTGTGGATCCCGTCGGTCCTCACGCCTTCGGTCGAGGAGATCTTGAAGGGCGTGGGGGTCGTCCTGATCGCGCTGATCGCAGCCGATGAGTTCGACGACATGATGGACGGCTTCGTCTACGGAGCGCTCGTCGGTCTCGGGTTCGCGGTCGTCGAGGACGTCGTCTACTTCATGGCGGTGTTCGGTGGGACGCCCGCGGGCGTGCTGCAGGGGTTCGCGCTCCGCGTGCTGGCGAGCGGTCTGTACGGGCACGTGCTCTACACCTCGCTCGTCGGGATGGGGATCGGGTACGCGGTGACGACGCGGGGGAGCGCCTCGCGCGCGAGACGGCTCGCGGTGGCGGCGGGACTCTGCGCGGTCGCCGTCGGCGCCCACATCGCGTGGAACCTCCCGGCGCTGAACCCCGACCTGCCCGACGGTGTGGCCGGCGCCGTTCTCGCGCCGCTGGTGCTCGCGGTCAAGGGGGTACCCTTGCTCGTCTTCGTCGGCCTGACGGTGGGGATGGCGCACCGTCAGGAGCGGCGGTGGCTCGACGTGGCGCTCGCGGCCGAGATCGACCCCGAGGTGGTCTCGCGTGAGGAGCTCGAGAGGCTCCGGGACACAGGGGCGCGTCGCCGCGCGATACGCACCATGCGTGCGCGAGCCGGGCGTCGCGCGGCGACGCTGCTGCAACGGTTGCAGAGGGAACAGGTGAACCTGGCGATGATCGTGACGAAGGCGCCCGAGGACCGCGAGGCCGTCGAGGCCCGTCGCCGTGCCTGCCGGTCGTTGCGGCTGGCGCTCGAGGCGATCCCCGGGGCCGCCTCGGCCCGATCGGGAGACCTCCGGTGAGCGACGTCGACGCGATCGTGGCGGGGGTGCTCGCCGGGGAGCGACGAGCCGTCGCCCGCGCGATCTCGATGGTCGAGGACGCCGACGCCGGCCTGCCAGCGTTGTCCGCAGGCATCTATCCGAGCACGGGCCGGGCGGCCACGATCGGCCTGACCGGCGCCCCGGGGGTCGGCAAGTCGACCTTGGCGGCTGTGCTCGTCGCGCAGGGCCGCGAGCGCGGCCGCCGTGTCGCGGTCCTTGCCGTCGACCCGACTTCGCCGTACACCGGCGGCGCGCTGCTCGGGGACCGGGTCCGGATGCAGGAGCATGCGACCGACCCCGAAGTGTTCATCCGCTCGATGGCCACACGCGGGCACCTGGGCGGCATGGCGCTCGCCGCCCCCGAGGCCGTCCGCATCCTCGACGCCGCCGGCTACGACCTGGTGATCGTCGAGACAGTGGGCGTCGGGCAGGCCGAGGTCGACGTGGCCGCGGCGACCGATACCGCCGTGGTGGTGCTCGCGCCGGGGCTCGGCGACGCGGTGCAGATGGCCAAGGCCGGGATCTTGGAGGTAGCCGACGTCTTCGTCGTGAACAAGGCCGATCGCGAGGGCGTCGATCGCCAGGTCAAAGACG
>CAZZND010000010.1:12297-27114 GCA_964655465.1 uncultured Actinomycetes bacterium | reverse complement strand
CCGATCGCGAGGGCGCCCAGGAGGTGCTCCGCGAGCTCCGGCAGATGCTGCACCTGGGGGAGGCCCATGACTGGTCGCCTCCCGTGCTCGCGACCACTGCCACCGAGCGCGAGGGACTCGCCGAGCTGTGGGCCGCCATCGACGAGCACCGCGCATGGTCCGCGGCCGCGGGGCAGCTCGAGGCGAAGCGCCGGGCCCGGCTGCTCCGTGAGGTCGAGGCGCTCGCCGCCGAGCGCTTCCGGCTCGAGGCCGCCTCCCGCCTCGCCACCGACCACGACCTGGTCGACGCGCTCGCCATGCACCGGGTGGACCCGTACGCGGCCGCTGCTCGGCTCACCTGAGGGAACGTTTCCGCAACGGTTCTCACTTGCAAGAACTTGCGATAACGCGGTAGCCTCAACGTATGCGGGAGGCCACCATCGTCACCGTTGCGTTCGCGGTCCTTGCGAGCGCCTGCTCGTCCTCGCCGTCTGCATCTGCCGACGACGGCACCCTCGACGTCGTCACCACCGTGTCGCCGATCACGAACCTCGTGCAGAACGTGGGCGGCGAACGCGTGAGCGTCACGGGGATCGTCCCCGAGGGCACCAACAGCCACACGTTCGAGCCCGCGCCGTCCGATGCCGCCGTGATGGAGGACGCCGAGATCGTGTTCATCAACGGCCTGCACCTGGAGGAGCCCACCCTCGAGCTCGCCGAGGCGAACGTGCGCGAGGGCGTGCCGGTGGTCGAGCTCGGTGCCGAGACGATCACCGAGGACGAGTGGATCTTCGACTTCTCGTTCCCTGAGGCCGAGGGCGATCCGAACCCGCACCTGTGGACCCACCTCCTCTACGCGAAGCGCTACGCCGAGATCGTGAAGGACCAGCTTTCGGCGCTCGACCCCGAGGGCGCCGCCCGGTACGAGAAGAACTACGACGCGTTCGCCGAGCGGATCGACGAGCTCGACGGGATCGTCAGGGACGTGACCGCGACGGTCCCGGCCGAGAACCGAAAGCTGCTCACGTACCACGATTCGTTCCCGTACTTCGCCCGCGAGTACGGATGGCAGATCATCGGCGCCATCCAACCGAGTGACTTCGCCGATCCGACCGCCCAGGAGGTCGCCGGGCTGATCGACCAGGTCCGCGCCGAGCAGATCCCGGCGATCTTCGGCTCCGAGGTCTTCCCGAGCCCCGTCCTCGAGCAGATCGCGGCCGAAGCGGGCGCGACCTACATCGATGACCTGCGTGACGACGACCTGCCGGGGGAGGCCGGGGACCCTGAGCACAGCTATCTCGGGCTGATGGTGTTCGACTTCACGACGTTCATGGGCGCGCTCGGCGGCGACCCGTCGGCGCTGGCGGGGTTCGACGCGTCGAACCTGCACGAGGGCAACGCGACCTACCGGAGCTGACCGTGGATCCCCTCATCACCTTGGAACGGATCACCTGCCGTTACGGCAAGGAGCCGGTGCTGGTGAACGTGGATCTCGAGCTCGGCCCCGGCGACTTCGTCGGCATCGTCGGCCCGAGCGGGTCGGGCAAGTCGACCCTGCTGAAAGCGATCGCGGGCGCCGTCGAGCCGATCGCCGGCGCGATCCGCCGGTCGAAGGGACTCGCGATCGGGTACGTCCCCCAGGTCGAGACCGTGAACTGGTACTTCCCCGTCACCGTGCGTGAGGCCGTGCTGATGGCCCGCGTCGATGGGAGGCAGCTTCCCTGGGCCTCCCGCGGGGAGCGGGCCGAGGCCGACCGCGTGCTGGAGCAGCTCGGGCTCGAGGGGCTCGGCGCCCGGCACATCCGCGAGCTCTCGGGTGGCCAGCAGCAGCGGGTGTTCATCGCGCGCGCGATGCTCCGCCGGCCGTCGCTCCTGCTGCTCGATGAGCCGACGAGCGGCGTCGACGTGCGCACCCGCCACGACGTGATGCACCTCATCCACGACCTGCACCACGAGGGCATCGCGATCGTGCTGACGACCCACGACCTGAACGGGGTCGCGACGCACCTGCCCCAGATCGTGTGCCTGAACCGCGAGGTCGTCGCGAGGGGCACGCCGCGACAGGTGATCACGCCGGCGGTGCTGGAGCGGACCTATGGGGCGCCGCTCGAGGTGCTCACCCACGGGGGTATGCCCGTCGTCGTTGAGCAGTACCCCGAGCTGGACGAGGGCGACGGCGCGAAGGTCGTGCGCCTGCACGAGAGCCATCACGAGCACGGGGCCTGATGATGGATCAGCTGCTCGAACCCTTCGCCTACGAGTTCTTCCGCAACGCGATCATCATCGCGGTGCTCGCGGGAGCGCTCTGCGGGCTGGTCGGCACCTACGTCGTGCTCCGCGGGATGAGCTACATCGGCCACGGGCTCTCGCACGCGATCTTCGGTGGCGCGGTCGCGAGCTACGCGCTGTCGATCAACTTCTACGTGGGCGCCGGCATCTGGGGCTTCGTCTCGGCGATGTTGATCCAACGGGTGGCCAGGCGACGCACGATCGGTGCCGACGCCGCGATCGGGGTCATCACGTCGGCGAGCTTCGCCATCGGCATCGCGATCATCTCGGTGACCGGCAGCTTCACGCGGAACTTCGAGGCCGCGCTGTTCGGCAACGTCCTGGGCGTGAGCGAGACCGACGTGTTCGTCGTGACCGGTGTCGCGCTCGCGACGGCGGCGATCGTGTTCGTCCGGTACCGCCAGCTGCTGTTCACGACGTTCGACCCCGAGGTCGCCGAGGTCTCGGGCGTGAACACCGGGATGATGGACGCGCTCCTGGCGATCATCCTCGCCGCCACCATCACCGCGACGATGAACGTCGTCGGCGTGATGCTGATCGCCGCGGTGCTGGTGATCCCACCGGTGATCGGCCGTCTGCTCACCGACAGCTTCCACAAGATGATGTGGATCTCGATCGCGACGGGCGCGTTCTGCGGCTTCGTCGGGGTCTACCTGTCCTATCACCTGAACTGGTCATCCGGCGCGACGGTCGTGATCACGGGGGCGGTGCTGTTCGCCGTCGCGTACGCGTTCTCGGCCTCGAAGCGCCGCGCCGGCATGGGACGCGCCGCGCTCGACGTTCACTGAGGCCGATCAGGCGGCGAACGCCGCGCACTCGGCGCACAGGCCCGTGATCGCGAAGTGCGTCAGGTCGGCCTGGAACCCGTGGTGGTGGCGGATCAGGTCGCCGAGCTGCTGCGCCTCCTCGATCGACAGCGCGTCGTCGCGCCCGCACCGGTGACACGTCAGGTGGACGTGCTGGGCTTCGTCTGCCTTGTGGTACTCGGCCCCCGTCTCGAGATGGGAGTGTTGCAGGACCCCGACCTCTTCGAGCAGGGTGAGCGTGCGGTAGACCGTCGAGGCGTTCACGCCCGGCATGTCGCCCTGCACCTTGCGTGCGATCTGGGCGGGGGAGATGTGGCCCTGCGTGCGCATGACCTCGGACACGATCGCACGGCGCTGGGGCGTCATGCGAAGGCCGCGTCGGCGGAGCAGGTCCATCACCTCGGCGAAGTCGACGACCATGGTGCTCATCGGCGCGGCAGCATAGCAGGGCGTTGCAGGTGCAAGTCCTCTCGCAAGTGCGGGCCCCTGCCTTGTCAAGAAGCCTGCAGGTAGCCTGAACGCCGTGACCGTGCTGGTAACCGGAGCGTCGGGGGTGGTGGGTCACTCCGCCGTGAAGGCGCTGCTCACCGTGGACGAGGTTCGCGCGACCGTCCGCCGGCCAGAAGCGGCGGAGCCCCTCCGGGCCCTCGGCGCCAAGGTCAGCGTGCGCGATGCGGGGCGAGCGGATGAGATCGCCGAGATCTTGCCGCGGTGCCACACGCTGGTCCACCTGGTCGGCGGTCCGAACCAGCCCGATGCCGAGGAGCTGTTCCGGGCGAACCAGGGGTCGGTGCTCGCGGCCATCGACGCCGCGCGCGAGGCCGGCACCCGCCGGATCGTCTTGGTCTCGGTACCTGGCGCCGACCCCGAGGCCACCCAGCCGTTCCTGCGCGCGAAGGGGATGGCGGAGGAGGCCGTGCGGGAGAGCGGTCTCGAGCACGTCATCGTGCGGAGCACCCACGTCTACGGGGTCGGCGGGCTGTGGTTCACCGCGGCGGTGCAGGGGGCGCTCGCGACGCCGCCGTTCGTCACGGGCACCGGCGACCAGCTCGTGGCGCCCGTGTTCGCCAACGACCTGGGCGCGGTCCTCGCGGCGGTCGACGACCACCCGGGCTCGCTCGAAGGGGTCTGGGCGCTCGAGGGGCCCGACGCCCTCACCGCCGATGCGTTCTGCGCGGTGCTCCGCGACGACGACGTGGCGCCCTCGCATGCGGACGGGCAGGCCGGCGCCGAGGCGCTCACCAGGCTCCTCGGTATCCGCGTCGACGCGGTGACGGCCTCGTTCTTCGCCGCGCCGAGCCGCGCGGACGCGCCGGACGCGGCCGAGGCGTTCGGCGTCGCGCGGACCCCGCTCGCCGAGGGGCTCCGCAGCACCCTCGAGGCGGCCGCGGCCACCGCCGACGGGTAGGATCGCGCTCGTGAGCGACTTCGTGCATCTGGAGGTCGACGACGGCGTCGGCCTGATCCGGTTGGATCGGCCGCCGGCCAACGCGTTCGACCTGGCGATGTCGACCGAGCTCGACGAGGCCGTCGGCGAGGCGGGGGAGCGCGACGACGTCGGCGCGATCGTCGTGTGGGGCGGCCGCGAGATCTTCGCCGCAGGCGCCGATCTGAAGCCGCTCGCGACGGCGACCCCGAGCGAGGCCAAGCCCCAGGTCGATGCGCTCGGGCGGGCGTGTGATCGCCTCGAGGGTTTGCCGAAGGTCTCGATCGCCGCCATCGACGGGTACGCGCTCGGGGGTGGGCTCGAGGTCGCGCTCGCCTGCGATCTGCGGTTCGCGGCCACCGACGCCAGGCTCGGCCAGCCCGAGATCAAGCTCGGGGTCATCCCCGGAGCCGGCGGCACCCAACGGTTGGTGCCCCTGATCGGCGCCGGACGGGCCCGAGAGCTCGTCTACACCGGGCGGATGGTCGAGGCCGAGGAGGCCCTCCGGCTCGGGCTCGTCGAACGGGTGGCCGAGCCCGGTGAGGTGCTCGCCGAAGCCACCGATGCCGCGAGGTCCCTGGCGAAGGGGCCACGGCAGGCGCTCGCGGCCGCGAAGCGAGCGATCCTTGCCGCGGTCGAGACCCCCGGCGCCGAGGGCAGGACCGAGGAGCGGGCGCTGTTCCTGCAGCTCTTCGCGACCGCCGACCAGAAGGAGGGCATGACGGCCTTCCTCGAGAAACGCCCTCCTCGTTTCGGTGACGACGCCTGATCGTCACCGTTCCGTTACCTCCGCCGCGTAGCGTCCGGCCAGGAACCGCACACCGAACCTACGGCGTCGCAGAACCCATCGCATGCACGCCGCTCGGAATGAACCGGCGGACCCTCTGGTTCGAAGAGGGGACACGAGGTGCCGGCTCCCATGCCCGTGGGGCCGGGGCCCGGGGAAAGGAAGTGAGACGGCATGGCAGATGAGAGGTTCAGGGGAGCCTCCGTCCGGACGCTCCCGCGACCCAACCGCACGTACTCCTCCGGACGCACGTGCGCCGAGCCAGGTTGCGAGACCAAGCTGTCGATGTACAACAAGTGGCAGTACTGCTGGCAGCACGAACCGGTGCATGCGTACGTCACACGCGGCAAGCGCAAGAGCAAGAAGGCCGCCTGAGCATCACCCCCGCTCTTCACCGCCGACCCTGAGGCCCTCCCGTTCGGGAGGGCCTCGTCACGTTCGGGGGATTCCGGACGGACCGTTCGGGGGAGTCGAAGGTCCCCAGGGGTAGGTGCGCAGGTCAAGGGCGGGTGGCGCGGTGCCGATGCGTTGGGGGACCGCTCCCCCCAGCGGCACCCGACGGATGACGAACGAACTTACCGAACCGCCCGCCATGCGCATGGGCGATTGCCCGTACTGCGAGCGCGCTGTGCTCGTGTACGAGGAGCCGCCTCGGTGCCCGATCTGCGCGTGCCCGCTCGAGGCCTCGGCGATGCGCCCGTTCGTGTTCCCCTCCGAGTCAGACGCCGAGCGCCCCGACGCTCGCTAGAGTCACCCCTACGCCGACGCACCCCGATCAGCGGATCACCGACTACCTCGTCGTTCACCGACGCGTTGAAGGGCCGCGGGGTACGAGGTGGAAGACGGTGAGCGGACCGCGTTCCCAGCCGACCTCCTGGGCGTCCCCGGCCAGTTCGTCCTGATCGATGGCGAGGAGGTCTCGGCGTTCGGGTTCGGAACCGCCCACGCGTTCGAGAGGGTTCGCGCCGGCGTCAGTCGCCGACCAGATCCCGACAGCGGAGGTGGGACCGTGTTCATCAGCTGGGACCCATCGCGGTTCTATGGCGCGGGCACGCTTCTCGTCCTCTGCTTCGGCAACAAGCGTCGGACGCTCGATGCGCTCGACCTCTTGCTGGGGCGCGCTCCTGCTAGCCTGCTTCGAAATGGCCCGACGGACCCTGGTCGTCCTTCTGATCGTGCTCGTCGTGCTCCTGCTGCTGCCGTCGATCGGCATGGCCATGACGATGGCACCGTGCCCCGCGTGTGCCGCACCGGCGCCGGTCGGAATGATGTGCCTGGTGATCCTGACCATGGTGGCCTTGCTTGCTGCAGCGGGCGGACGCCGTTCCCTCGCCCCGCTCGTGTCTCGACAACCCACCGCCCCACCGGCCACGCGACCCTTCCACCCTCCTCGTTCCTCCTGAGTTGCTCCGCGTCGCCGACCGGCGGCGCATACCACTCAAGCTCAGGAGGACGAACAGGTGCCAAGAACACATCCCTTCGTGTGTCCCGTGCGCTGCCTTGACGGGGTGGGCGCGCGATGACGTCGAAGACGAACCAACGCGCGAAGAGCAAGAAGGCGCGCTCCCAACAGGCCCGTCGCCGGGCGGACACCCGGCGACGCTTGTGGTGGGCGCTCGGCGCAGTGGTCGCTGTCGTGGCGATGGCAACGATCCTCGTCCTCCAACGGGATGCGGGGTCTGGTGCCAGTGCTCCCGTCGTGGGCGGCGACCTGCACTCGCTGGCCGCGGCGGACGGCACGACCCTCTACGCTGGCGGCCACGAGTCCGTGTCGGTATCACACGACGGCGGCGCCACGTGGGCCCGAGTACCGAGCCTCGACGGCGCGGACGCGATGGGGTGGGCGTTCCTCGGCGACTCGGTGTGGGTCGGCGGGCACCCGGGGCTGTCCGTGTCCACAGACGGGGGAGCGACGTTCGCCCAGCGCAACGACGGCTTGCCAGCGACGGACATCCACGCCCTGGGTGGCTCAGGCGATCTCCTCTACGCCGGATCCCCTTCGGGGCTCCTCGCTTCGGAGGATGGTGGTGCGACCTGGACCGTCCGTAACCCGGCGGTCGGGCAGACGTTCATGGGGCGGATACTCGTGGACCCGAGCGACCCCGACCATGCGGTCGCACCGGACATGCAGGCCGGCGCCGCCGAGACCCGTGACGGCGGGAGTACGTGGCAGGCGCTGGGGGGTGTTCCAGGGACGATGTGGGTCACCTGGGACCCGAACGACGTCGAGCACATCGTGGTCTCCGGGAACGCAACAGCGGTCGCCTCCTCGGACGGAGGGACCACGTGGACACCGATCACGGTCCCGGACGGCGTCTCGGTGGTCGAGATGGACCCGACCGACCCGGAACGCCTGTTCGCGGCGGCGCTCGGCGGAACCACGGCGCGGATCTGGGTGAGCTCGGACGCCGGCGACACCTGGACGGAGCCATGATGCGCAGCTCGCCTCGCGACCGGCACCACGACGCCACGTAGTAGTCTGATCTGAGATGGATGAGGCTGCCGAGGGGCGTCCGTCGGCTCCAGGTGGCCGGCCACCCAGGCTCAGGCGCACCCTGACGTTGCTCGCCTGGTCTGTTCCTGCTGCGCTCGTCCTTTTCGCGGCGTACAAGGAGCTCGCGTCCGACACCGGGCCGGCCGGCTCGCTCTCGGTCGCCTCGTACCGCGCTCAAGCACAGGTCGAGGCCAGCCCTGCGCCGGACTTCGAGCTCGAGGACCTCCAGGGGTTCGGCGACATCACCCTCTCCGAGATGCGAGGGGACGTGGTGGTCGTCAACTTCTGGGCGAGCTGGTGCGCTCCCTGCCGGCAGGAGGCATCCGATCTCGAGCGCACGTGGAAGATGTACAAGGGCCGTGGCGTCCGTTTCCTCGGCGTCGATGAGAACGACGATACAGCGGCCGCCCGCACCTTCGTCAGCGAGTTCGGCCTGACCTATCCGAGCGCGTTCGATCCGGCGGGGCGGCTCGCCGCAAGCTATCGGCTGCTCGGCCTCCCGACGACGGTCATCATCGATCAGGAGGGTCAGATCGTGTACCGATTCACCGGGTTCCTCATCGAGCCTGTGCTCTCCTCGGCGTTGGATGACGTCCTCGCGCGGAGGGAGACCTAGATCGCTGATGGGCCCCTATGCGCTCGCCTTCGTCGCCGGCGTGATCTCGTTCACGTCGCCGTGCTGTCTGCCGTTGATGCCCGGCTACGTGTCGTACGTGAGTGGCGTCGCGAGCGAGTCTGCGACGGTCGCGACGCTCCGGACGCGCATGGTCGGCACGGCCGTCCTGTTCGTACTGGGATTCACGATCGTGTTCACAGCCCTCGGCGCCGTCGCGTCGTCGCTCGGGGGGATCTTGCTCGAGAGTCGCGACGTGCTGATCCGCGTCGCCGGGTTGTTCGTGATCGCGATGGGTCTCGCCACGATGGGGTTCCTGCGGGTTCCTCTCCTGTACCGGGAGCGTCGGCTCGACCTGGGGCGCGTGCGTCCCGGTCCTGCCGGCGCGTTGCCGCTCGGGATGGCGTTCGCGCTCGGATGGACCCCGTGCATCGGCCCGGTCCTCGCTGCCATCCTCACGGCGGCCGCGTCGGTGGCGGACGCGGGCCGCGGCGCGGCGCTCCTGCTCGCCTACTCGCTCGGGCTCGGACTCCCGTTCCTGCTGCTCGCCGTCGGGATCGGTCGCGGTGGCCGCTTGACCGCGTCGCTGCGCCGGCATGGCCGTGCGGTGGAGCTCGCTGGCGGCAGCGTGCTCATCACGATGGGCGTCCTGATGATCAGCGGCGCGTGGCTCAGGCTGTTCACACCCGTCCTTCGGCTCTTCTCGAGGGCAGGCTGGCCGCCGTTATGATCGTTCGGTGCGTGGACGGGTGACGAAGTGAAGGGTGACCGGCCGTCCCCGAAGGACACGCGCCTGCGCGTGGCCCTGCTCCTCGGGCTGTTCCTCCTCATTCCGCCGACGGCCTTCCGCATCGCCTGCGTCGGGAGCGCGTGCGATGCGTTGGCGGCCTCGGGACCCTCACAGCTGCCGTTCTGCTCCCTTCCGGAGCGGACGCGGGGTCTGATCGAGGCGGGCTTCCGAGATGGCCGCTCCCCGGAGGTGCTCGCGGTCGCCCGGGGGATCGACATCGCCGGAGGCTCCGAACGATCGAGGGATGGGGTCGCGACCCAGTGGCCATCGACGGTGTCGGACACGCGCGTCCCGATCGTCTTCTCCGGCGCAGGCGTGCGCCCGGGAACGATCGCCGACGGCACCGGTCTCGCGCGGATCGCGCCGACGATCGCCGAGGTCATCCGGTTCCGCCGCCCGTTCCCGGAGGTTCGTTCGGGGCGCCCAGTCTCCGGCGTCGTGTCCGGGGCGACACCGAAGCTGGTCGTAGAGGTGGCGTGGAAGGGAGTCGGAACGAGCGATCTCGAGTCCGATCCTCACGGGTGGCCGACGCTCGATGCCTTGCTCGAAGAGGGCGCCGGTACGACTCGTGGGACGACCGGATCGCTCCCGCTCGATCCGACGGCGACGTTGACCACGATCGGGAGCGGCGGGCTCCCATCCGAGCACGGCATCACAGGGATGCTCCTCCGCAGCCAGACCGGCGAGCTCACGCATGCATGGGGCGCGGGGGCACCTCTCCCGGTGATCGCGACCCTTCCGGAGGATCTCGATCGAGCGATGGGAGAACGGCCCCTGATCGGCCTCGTCGCCACGACGAGCGCCGATCGGGGGATCGTGGGCGGCGCCTGGTACCCGGATCATGACCGCGATCTCGTCGCGATGGCCACTTCGCCGGCGCGAGCCGCCCGCCAAGCGGCGCGGTTGCTCGATCAGGGCTTCGGACGGGACCGGATCCCCGACATGCTCGCCGTCGTGATGCAGGGCGACGTAGCGGGGATGGACGCGGCCCTCGGACGCCTCGTCGCCGATGCCCAGCGTGCCTCGGGCGGCTCGGTGGTGTTCGTGGTCGCCGGCACCGGCTCGCGCGCCGTCCTCGGATCCGTGGACGGGGAGACGATCTCGTCCGCGGTGGAGGGGAGCGCGGGTCCGGTGGTCGAGGCGGCCGTGCCGGGCGGGATCTACCTTGATCTGCCAGCCCTGCTCGCGGCGGGAGCATCGCGCCAGATCGTGCGGGACACGCTGGCCGGCGCAACGGACGGCAGTGGGCGCCCCTTGATCGAAGACGCCTTCCACTCCTACGCGGTGTCGCTCGCGAGGTACTGCTAGATGGCACAGATCGGCGCATCCCGTGCCCGCGATGTGGCGTCGCCTCGGTTCCTGCTCCTGCTGGCGATGGGCCTCGGCGTCGTCGCGATGGCGGCGACCTTCACCGGGCGCGCGACCTCGTGGTTGCAGGCGTTCCTCCTGATCTTCGGTTCCCTGGTCGTCGCGGCGGTGCCGTTCGTGGCCATCGGCGCGCTGGCCGCCTCCGCGGTCAGCGTGTTCGTCCCCGAGTCGTACATCGAGCGGATCGGACACCTCCCTCGGGCTATGCAACTCCCCGCTGCCGGATTGGCGGGCATGGCGCTCCCGATCTGCGAGTGCGGGTCCGTCCCGCTCGCGCGGCGCCTCATGCTCCGCGGCATCGCGCCGTCTGCCGCCGTGACGTTCATGCTCGCTGCACCCATCGTCAACCCGGTCGTCATCGCCTCTACGTTCGTGGCCTATCGCGGCCGCGGGTCTCTCTTGGTCATGGTGGGGGGGAGGTTCGTCCTCGGCCTCCTCGTTGCGATGGTGGTGGGTTGGGTCGTCGGGCGGCGGCCCGTCGCCGACGTCCTTCGTGTCGATCGGGACCCCGCACCCGAGCCGGTCGTCTTGGGCAGGCCGGAGCCGCGGTGGCGTCGCTTCTTCGTCCACGTCGCCGGTGACTTCTCGTTCATGGCCCGATACCTGCTGCTCGGCGCGGCCGTCGCCGCGCTCGTCCAGACGTTCCTGCCCCAGCAGGTCATCGGCGGCTTCGCCTCGGTTCCGATCGTGGATACGGTGGCGATGATGGGACTGGCGGTCGTGCTCTCGCTGTGCTCGGAGTCGGACGCGTTCATCGGAGCCTCGTTCGGCCAGATGGGCTTCGGCCCGTCATCCCAGCTCGCGTTCCTCGTGTTCGGGCCCATGTTCGACCTGAAGCTCGGCGCGATCTACGCGGGGACCTTCCGCCGGCCGATCTTCAAGGCGATCGTTGTCACCTCGGCGGTGGCCACCCTCGTGCTCACGACGTGGATGCGGGTGGCGTCGGGATGAGGTCGGCCGTTCGGCTCCGTCCAACGCCTCCCCTGTCGACCGATGACGTGCGATCCCGATGGGATCCTGGGCGCGTCGCGGCCGCGGTCGCGCTGGGGTCGTGGGCGGCGATGTTCTGGTTCCTCCTCGTCGCCGGTCGGGTCAACCTATACCTATCCGCGCGGACGTCATGGGTCGTGCCGGTCGGCGCGGTCATCCTCAGCGTCGCGACGGCGGGGATCGTCCTCTCGGCGCGACGATCTGCTCGCGAGCCTCTCCGACGGAAGCACGCGCTGCTGGCGGCGGCCCTGATCCTCCCGGTGATCATGATCACGGCGTCGCCGCCGACCGTGCTGGGCTCCTTCTCGGCGGCCCGAAAGGTGCAGTACTCGGGGGGAGGCCTGTACACGCGTTTCGGCACTTTCCGAGCCGACAGCGAGATCACGATGCTGTTCGCTGCCGCTTCACAGTTCGACGCCGACGCCTCGGCGCTCTTGGCGGGGAGGGCGGGGAGTGAGGTGCGGTTCGTCGGATTCGTGCAGCACTACCCCTCGACGCCACCGGACGAGTTCATGCTCACGCGCCTGGTGGCGACGTGCTGCGTCGCCGATACGGTGGTCGTCGCCATCCGTGTCGTCGGTGCGCCCGGGTCGTACGCGACGGACGAATGGGTCGAGGTCGAGGGGACGATCTACCCCGTCGGGGGACAGGTGATCGTGCAGGCGTCGTCGGTCGTCCAGGTCCCGCTGCCCGAGGACCCCTACCTCACGCCGTAGCGGCCCTACCCCGCGATGATCCTACGGGCATGGGTGAACCGCTCCCGGTACCAGCCCTCACCGACGCGGATGATCGACACCCCCCCATAGCTGTTGGAGCTGTCGAGCGCCCAACCTCGACCGATGAACACGCTGACGTGATCGACCGTGCCGTCGTCGTTCCCGTCGAAGAAGAGCAGATCCCCCGGCCGGGCCTCGGCGTAGGAGAGGCGCTCGCCGACCGCCGCCATCTGCGCCGAGGACCGCTCGGCGAGCGACCATCCCTCGTAGCCCCTGATCGATGTGTTGTCGTACCCACCCTCCGTGGCCTTCATCGTCCACCAGACGATACCCGAGCAGTCGAACCCGCCGACCGGCTGCGCGCCGCAGCAGTACGGGCCCGCGGTCGTGGTGGGCCATTCGCCGGCCCAGACGTATGGGTAGCCGACGTACCGGGCGCCGAACTCGACGACCTGGCGCACTTCCGGGCGAAGGTTCGGCAGCTCGATGGTCGCGTACGGTGCCAACGAGGTCAGCTTCCACGTCGACACCGTGGCGGCGAGGTGCGCACGCCAGAGGCTGTAGGCCACCTCCGATCGGGTGAGCGGTGTCGACGGCCCGACCTCGAGCGACTCGTCCTCGTTGTCGACGCGGAGACCGAGGACCATCCCGAGCGTGAGCGGACCGAAGCCGCTCGGTGTCTGGAGGGCGGTGCCGTCGGCGGTATGCAGGCGTGCGAGCCCTGCGGCTTCTCGTCGCAGGCCGAGAGCGAGCACCAGCCCCCGGTGCACCTCGCGCGTCGTGACCGGCTCCGTCGGGTCGAAGAGCCCGCCCGCCGCCGTCATCCATCCCCGCTCTACGGCCACGGCCGCGTATGAGTAGGCGGGGTCATCCTCAGGAAGATCAGCGAACATGATGCGCTCCTGGGGCACCGCCCCCTTCGCGAAGGCGCGGACCAGAGCTCGAGCGAAGAGCCGGCGCGTCTCCAGCTCGTCAGGACGGAACAGGTCCGAGCCGAAGTCACGCATCCAGGAGCGGTCCGAGGCGACGTAGTCGGCCGCGTCGTGCGCCCGATCGCCCTCCGCGAGATCGGACCAATGCGCCTCCGGCGTCCTCGCCGCGGCGAGCGCTGCATCGCCTCGGGTGACCGTGGCCGCGTGGGGTAGGACGATCGCGAGAAGCACGACAGCGATGAGGTGCCTGCGCCAGACCATGGTCTGGCGTTCGGCGCGGGGAGGCCAGGACTTGAGCGATCTGTACTACGAGGAGTCGTAGGCGGCACGCTCGAGGTTCGAAGGGTCGCCACGTTCAGGCGCTCGCTGCGGTTGCGAGCCGGAAGACGACCACGGCGAGGACCGCGCCAACGAAAACGAACCACAGGATCTTTCGGCGTCGCTCCGCGCGTCGACGCTGCGCGAGATAGGAGTCTGCTCCCGCGGACCTCCAGGCCCTCCTGCGTGACCGGCGGATCATCGGGTCAGCTCCCGGTCACGCCGACGCGACCGACCATCCCTCCCCCGTAGTGACCGGGCACGTGGCAGCCGTAGAGCACGGTTCCCGTGTCGCCGAAGGTCCAGATCAGCTCCTTCGTCTCGCCCGGCTCGAGGATGATGGCGTTGGGCTCATCAGGCAGTGGTGTGGCCATGTCGCTCATCTCGGCGGCGTGGGACATCTGAAAGGCCTCGTCACCCAGGACGAACTCGTGCGCGGTCTGCCCCGGGTTCGTGACACGGAAGAGGATCGTCTCACCGGACTCCACCTCGATCGTCTCGGGGTCGAAGGCGAGCGTGTCGAGCATCGAGACCTCGACCGTGCGGTCGACATCGGCGGGGTCGCCCGGCGATCCGAATGCGAAGTCGGCGTCGGACCCGCCGTGGTCCATCCCGCCCACCGTGGGGGATGCGGGCTCGTTCTGCGCTGGCGAGGACGAGGCGCCGCAGCCGGCGGTGAGCAAGCCGACGACGATCAGGAGCGACGGTACGCGTTTCATCAGGGATGAACCTCCTCGGGCGCTCAGATGCTGACATCCTACACACTGTCGTAGATAATCGAGAGAGCGGAGGATGCGGTGGTCCAGTCGCAAGCATCAGGAAAGTGCGGACTACTGGGTCTCCACCTGTCCGGGGTGGGGGAGGTGGCACGCGCCGTGAAGGGCGACCGCTCGCTGTCCTCCCGCCAACGTCCGAGCGCTGACGGGGAGCAGGAAGAGCAGGCTTGCCAGCAGAAGGGTCGTCGTGCACAGGGCCAACGCGAGCCCGACCCGAACGGCCTTACCGGGTCCACGTCGTGTCGTGAGACGACCGATCCGCACCGCCAGCGCGCCCCCGGTGACGGAGAGCACCGTCGATGGGCTGGCAGCCGACCGCCCGGCGATGTCGACCAGCGCCCGAGCGACGACGAGCGGATCGTCGGTCTCCGCCACGGCCGCAGCGTCCGCGTGCATCTCGAGACCGAGCACGAGCTGGTCCGCCGCCTCCTTCACAGGGGGGATGAAGGGGAAGGCACGAGCGACGCTTCGTGCGAACAGGAGTGACGTGACCTGCCACGAACTCAGGTGGGCCACCTCGTGGGCGATGACCG
>CAZZND010000010.1:0-12287 GCA_964655465.1 uncultured Actinomycetes bacterium | reverse complement strand
GCTCGGAGCGCTTCTGCGTCCAGGGAGGACATCAGACCGTCGCTGATCACGATGCGACGACGCCAGATGCCGGCGGCGAACGCGAACGCTCGGTCGCTCCGAACGATAGCGAGGTGCCAGGTTCCCCCGACGTCGTGATCGGTCGCCAGGGAGAGCGCACGGTCGGCCTCGCGGTGGGCGGCGACGAGCGTCTTCGCGATCGCGTAGAGCAAGCGTGTGATGACGGCGAGGAGCAAGATCGACGCGACGATCCGTGGCCAATGCTGGAGCGGGTGCTCCCAGAGCTGGCTCGCGGCGGCGAGGCATCGGTCGACCAGTCCCGGGAGATCGCTCATAGGCGACGCCGACGTCCCCACCGCTGCTCCGAGAACGACCACGAAACCGACGGCGAGCGCTGCGAGCGCCAGCCATCCGAAGATGATGACGGCCCAGGGACGTGCGACCCGAAGCAGCCAACGGCCGACCGTCATCGGCATGGCGGCGGCGAGGCCGAGGAGACCCAACGCCAGCACGACCCTCATCGGCCCTTGCGCCGCTCTCGCTCGAGTTGCCGGATGGCGCGGCGGAGGGCGTCGAGATCCTCTTGATCGACGCCCCGCACGAACCCGAGCAGCGCGCTCTGGCGATCCGTGGCTCCGTCGAGGACCTCCTCGATGAGCGATTGCACGTGCTGCGCCCGCGTGATGCCGGCTCGGTACGCGTACGCCCTCCCGAGCCTGCGTCTGAAGAGATAGCCCTTGCGCCACAGCCGATCGAGGATCGTCATGAGCGTCGTGTACGCGTGACCCTTCCCCAGCGGTGACTCCAGAACGTCACGGACCGTCACCTCATCGGGGTCGGCCTCCCACACGAAGTCCATGACAGCCCGTTCGAGGGGCCCGAGCTCGCCCAACAGCTTCGCCACGCCTTCCCTTCTTGCCGATCGTGGGTGGTGAGTGTACGTGTCCACCCCCGACGCGCCGCGCGAGCCGATGCGGTCACACACAAGATTACTATGCCCTGTAGTATGTCCCGCGTCTCACCCGCGAAAGGACGGACCCGTGCCGAGATCGCGAGGCCGAAGGCGCAAGACCAAACGTTCCTACGCGGCGCCAGCACCGGCGGCTCCGGCGCAGAGGCGCGGACCGATCAGCATGCGCCGCTACCGGTGGTACCGGACCGCGGGGTGGAGCTTGGTCGCGGCGGGTGTGCTCATCGGGGTCTCGCATTGGTTCGCTCACCTCGGCACCTGGTCGTTCGCGTCGTCCGGGGTGATGGATCTCGTCGCGGGCTACCCGATGGCCGGCTTGCTCGGCGTCGCCGGTGCCATCGTGCTCTCGAAGGCCTGATCGACCCGTTCGGTCGTGACGACGACCGCGTGTAGTAGGGTCCTGCGGAACCCTCCTCTCCCGCGATCATGCCTATCCACACTCGACCCCGAACCCGACGCCGTGCCCTCTCGCTGGTGATACTCGGTGCGGTCGTAGCGACGGCGCTGATCCCAGCAGCGCGCGCGACGCCCAGCGATGGGGATGTTCACGACGCCGAGGCATCGGCGGCGGCTCTCTTGCAGGAGGTCAACGACGCGCGTGACGAGCTCGCGGTCCTCACCGCGCGGAACGCTGAGTTGGCTGAGCGCGTCGGTCAGCAGCAGAACGAGATCGACCGGATCACCGCGGAGCTCGACACCATGCGCGAGCAGGTCGACCGGCTCCGCGACCGTGTCGATGCGATCTCGGCCCAGTTGAGCGACCGGGCGGCCGAGGCGTACATGCTCGGGCCGGGATCTGTCCTCGGATCCCTCCTCACCTCATCGTCGATCCAAGAGCTCAGCGATCGGATCGAATACGTGGATGCCGCTGCACAGGCCGACGCCAGCCTCGCGGCGGAGGTCTCAGGCGCCCGCGTGCTGCTCGGGTATCGCGTGAAGGACATGCAGGCCCTCGAAACCCAAGAGCGCCAGGTGCTCGATCGCATGGAGGCGGACCAGGCCGCCCTGCAGGCCGACTTCGATCGGCGATCGGCTCTGCTCAGGGAGATCGAAGACAAGGAGCGGCGAGCAGCCGCGTACGCCGACCAACTCGGCGATGAGCGCCAGGAGTACCTCGACGCGCTGCTGCCGCCACCATCGACAGGTGGGGGTGGCGGTTCGGTTCCTAGCGGGGTCTTCCGTGCGTGCCCGGTGGATCAGCCTCACGTCCTCACGGACAGCTTCGGGGCTCCTCGCTACGTCGGCGGCTACCACCCGCACGAGGGCGTCGACATCATGGCGCCGGGCGGCACGCCAGTGCGGGCGCCGTTCGACGGGGTCGCCCGCGACGCGACGAACGAGATCGGAGGGATCGCGGTGATCGTGCAGGGAGCGAGCGGATGGGTCTACAACGCGCACCTCTCGGCCCGTGGACAGCTCGGGAACGTCGGAGCCGGCGATGTCATCGGGTACGTCGGCATGACGGGTACGGCGGGCGCGGGGGTCAACCACAACCACTTCGAATACCACCCGAGCTCGATGCCCTCCTCGTGGCCTGCGAGCGTCTACGGGTACTCGACCATCGATGACGCCGTGAACCCTTACCCGCTGCTCTCAGCGGTCTGCTAGAGGACAAGGCCGCGTCTTCACGTAGTACGACGGACGAGCCGCCCATCCGGACGGCTCGTCACATCTGCTCAGTCCCCTGAAGGCGTCAGCGCCGCGTTTCCTGGAGCACATGAAGCCGCTCCTGATACTCCTCCTTCGGGATCTCTCCATCGGCGAAGCGGCGACGGAGCAGCTCTGTCGCGTCAGCTTCGCGTCCCTCAGTGCGCCGTCCATCGCCCGATCGCAACACCATCGTGACGATGGCTACGAGGGCGCCCCAGAACACGATCATCGAGAGGATCATCCAGAGGAGACCCCATCCGCTACCGTTCCAAGCCCACATCATCGTCCGTCACCTCACCCCATCATGCCTGTCGTGTGGTGTGGGTCGGTACCGACTGTGCCGGCTCCGGAGGCTCCGCCCATCATCCCGGCTCCGCCCATCATCCCGGTCATCTCGGCGTGCATGGCGTCGCACTGCGCCTGGAGCTCCTGCGGCAGCGTCGCATGCATCCGCTCCATGGCCGGCGTTCCATGCATCGCCGAGCAGGCCGTCATGAGCCCTTCGCCGGGGACGGGGTCGTTGGGAGCCTGTCTCGATGCCCCCGCTGCACCCGCGATTCCCGCCGCAAGCACCGACAGGCTCAACACCACCGCGACGATGGCTACTCGTCTCGTCTTCATGTCGTTCCTCCCTTCGCACCCAACGTAGACGGGCGCTGTGAAGGGACGGTGAATCCCTCGTGGTGTTGCTGCGAGGCCACCGGCAGGCGCACCTCGAAGACCGCTCCTCCCTCAGGAGGCGGATCCGCGCTGAGCTCACCCCCGTGGGCACGAACCAGCTCGCGCGCGACCGTGAGACCGATGCCTGACCCACCCGCCCGGACGTCCCGGCCTCGGAAGAACCGGTCGAAGACATGCGACAACTCGTCATCCGGTATCCCTGGGCCGGTGTCAGCTATCCGGATCACGGCGATGCCACCCCGGGCCGACACGCTCAGGGTGACCGCTCCACCCGGCTGCGTGAACTTCAGCGCGTTCGACAGCAGGTTCGCGATCACCTGACGGATCCTCGTCGCGTCAACAGGAGCGATGACCTCATCGAGCGACGAGCGGAGCTCGATACCTCGTGAATCGGCCTGGCCCGTGAACTCCCGCACCGCGTCCCTGGCGAGCGCCGCGAGATCCGTCGGGCTCGGCATCAGCGAGAATCCGGCCGCCTCGGCCGAAGCCAGCGTCTCGAGGTCCGCGACGAGTCGCCCCATCCGCAGCGTCTCATCGTGCAGCGAGCCCAGGGCCTCCCCATCCAGCTCGACGACGCCATCTTGCATCGCCTCGATCTGGCTCCGAAGGATCATCAGCGGGGTGCGGAGCTCGTGGGCGACGTCGGCCGAGAAGGTGCGTCGCAGCTGGTCCTCCTGCTCGATCGTCTCTGCCATCCTGTTGAACGCGCGCGCCATGTCGCCGAACTCGTCCGAAGACGCCGGCTCCAGCCGCAACGACCGATCCCCAGCGGCTGCCGCCCTGGCCGCCTCGGTCAGCTCTCGCGCCGGACGAACGGCACGCCGGGCCAGCACGATCCCGAGCCCGAGGGCGAACACACCGGCCACGACGCCTCCGATCAGGAGCAGCTGGTTGACCGAGGAGCGGAACGCGCGGTCCTGGGGCAGCAACCCGGACTCCGGTAGTTGGATGAGCGCGGTGCCGACCTCCTGTCGGTCGACGACGATCGGCACCGACGCGGGGGCGCCGAGCGCTCCGGCGTCCATCATGTCCCGGTGCATCTGCGAAAGGGCCGCCCCGGGGCCCGTTGAGGCGTCCCAGACCTGCGTGCCATCCGCATCGAGCAGCTGCACGGCCCCGCCGTCCATCAGTACGAGCGACGTGAGGCCCTGCAGATCGGAGACGCTCCAGCCCTGCACACGCATGTAGGAGTCCTGCAGGGCAACCACGATCTCCTGCTGGTGCGCCGTACGCTGCTGGTCGAGGTAGCTCGTGAACCGCGCGCCGAACGCGAGGTTCACGAGGATCGCAGTGAGCGCCGCCGCACCGATCCCCACGCCTGCGAACGCCGCCGCGAGCCTGAGCGCGTAGGACCTACGCATCGGGCTTCACCGCGAACTTGTATCCGACGCCCGTGACGGTGACGACGAACGTCGCGCTGCGTGGGTCGTCCCCGAGCTTCCTCCGCAGGTTCTTCACGTGGACGTCGATGGTTCGTTCGTAGCCCTCGTAGTCGTACCCCTGGACCTTGGTCACGAGCTCGAACCGGGAGAACACCCGCCCGGGATGCGAGGCGAGCGCGTACAGCAGGTCGAACTCGCTCCTGGTGAGGTCGACGAGCACATCGCCGACCCGGACCTCTCGGGAGTCACGGTCGATCACGAGCCGCCCACCGTCGAACCGGAGCGCGCCCGCCCCATCGGCCCCACTGCCGGTCGAGCGGCGGAGCACGGCTTCGACACGGGCGACGAGCTCCCGTGGGCTGAACGGCTTGACCAGGTAGTCGTCTGCACCCAGCCGGAGTCCCGCAACCCGGTCGTCCTCGGAAGACTTCGCGGTGAGCATGATGATCGGCACGGGGGAGAGTTCGTGCACCGTCCGCGCGACCTCTTCCCCGGTGACGTCGGGGAGCATGAGGTCGAGCACGATGAGGTCCGGCCGAACACGACCGAACGTCTCCAGGGCTCGCTCGCCCGTGTCTGCGACGAACACGACGTACCCCTCGTTCTCCAGGTACGAGCGGACGAGGTCCCGGATCTTCTTCTCGTCGTCGACGACGAGCACGGTGGCAGTGCCCACGGGCGATCCTCCGGAGGTCGTGTACGACCGAGCGTAGGAGGTCCGGGCTCGCGACGGAAGGCCATGAGACCCGATGCCAGCGGGTCGGAAGACCCAGAGCCCAGGTGCTCTGTCACCGCCTCATCGCGCACCGGCGTGGTGCTGTGGCTCGTAAGGGTCTGGTCGTGGGGGACTCACGATTCCCTGGCACTCGTGAGCATCGTCGTCGCGATCGCTCTGGGGATGTTCACCGTGACCTGAGCCCATGTGCATCCCCGCCATCATGAGCGGGCATGTGAGCACCAGGCCCAGAACGAGCAGGCTGCCGAGCGGAACCCCCGCCAGCGCGAGCCCGGCGAAGAGGGCGACCGCTCCGAACACCATCACCCACGGCAGGTTGCTTCGAGGCCGTTCCATGTCTCCTCCTTCCCTCTCGCTGGGACGATGACACCTCCGCGTGAAGCGGTGATGAAGACCGTGCGCATGTCTGATGGGCGACCGCCGACCTCGGAGCCGCTCGTCGCTCCCCACGGCGTCTAAACGACGTCTTCATCGCGACTTCACATGACGCACCGAAGCTGCGGGGGAGATGGTCGACGTGATCCTTCTCTCGTCCGCCGGTTGCCACCTGTGCGAGGACGCCAGGGTATCCCTCGCTGCCCTCGCGACCGAGTTCCCCATCTCGGTGCGCGAGGTGGACATGGCGTCGCCGGAGGGACGCGACCTCGTCGGCCGCTACCGTCCGCCGATGCCACCGGCCATCCTCGTGAACGGGGCGATGTTCAGCGTCGGGCGGCTCCCACGGAAGAAGCTCCGGCGGGTCCTGGAAGCGCGGGCGGCCTGATGGGCGGGCTGCTTGTCGGCGGCTCCGTCCTGGCGGCTTTCTTCGCCGGATCGGTCGCCCTGTTCAGCCCCTGCTGCATCGTCTTCCTGTTCCCCGCGTACCTGGCCTCGGCAGTGAAGAACCGCCGTTGGTCGCTCGTACCGCTGACCCTCGTGTTCGCGCTCGGGCTGGCGGTCATCCTCGTGCCGATCACGCTCGGGGTGGGGCTGCTCGCCTCGGCGCTCGCCCGATATCACACCCCGCTGTACGTGGTCGGCGGCGTCCTGCTGCTCGCGTTCGCGGCCCTGGCGCTCTCGGGTCGCTCCTGGAGCATGCCTTCGTTCGTCCGGGCTCCCGCCCTCGACCGTGCCGACACCGCCGGTGTGTTCGCACTCGGCGTCTTCTCGGGCGTGGCCTCGTCCTGCTGCGCGCCCGTGCTCGCGGGGGTCATGACGCTGTCTGCCCTGTCGTCCTCGCTGGTCGGCTCGGTCTCGCTGGGGCTCGCCTACGTGTTCGGGATGGTCTTCCCGCTCCTGCTGATGGCGCTGTTGTGGGACCGCCTGGGGCTCGGCGAGCGGCGCCTGTTCGCGGCGAAGCCCGTCACGCTTCGGATCGCCGGGCGAGCCATCCATACGAACACGGTGAACGTCGTCGTGGCCATCGCGTTCTCTCTGATGGCGGGGTTCGTGTTCTTCCTGGCCGCCAACGGCAACACGACCGTCGCCCCGTCGTTCCAGGTGGCGATCGGCAGGTGGCTCTCGGAGGCGTTCCGGCGGGTGACGGTCGCGCTCGAGCCGGTCCCGGAGCCGGTGCTAGGCCTGCTGCTGCTCACGCTGGCGGCGGCGTTCGTCGCCATCGGCTTCCGTCGGCGCGCTGCATCCGTTGCCGCCGACGCGGGTCCACAAGGAGGTTCCCATGTCCACCAGCACGAAGAAGAAGGTGTCGAGCACCCGGGGGAGGAAGACGAAAGCCACCACGCATCCCTCGAGCCGGCGAAGCCGTCCTGCCACTAGGAGAAGGCAGCGCTCCCGCGGCTGGACCGTCGCCGGACTGGTCGCGGTCGGGGTCGTCGTCGCCGGCTTCCTCGTCTACGGGGGTCGGGACTCGAGCGGAGGCGCGGTGTCGGGAGCGGCCCCCGACTTCTCACTCCCGTCCACAGATGGCCGCACCGTCTCGCTCGCCGACTTCCCTGGGCAGGACGTGCTCCTCTACTTCAACGAAGGCGCCGGTTGCGACGCGTGCTTCTACCAGATGCAGGAGATCGAGCGGAGCGCCGCGGCGTTCGCATCCGCCGGTGTCACGGTCGTGCCGGTCGTCGCGAACCCGCTGGAGATGACGCGAGGTGAGGTCGCCCGGTTCGGGCTCTCCACCCCGTACCTGATCGACGAGGACACCAGCGTGTCGAACGCCTACGGCATGGTCGGCAACGGCATGCACGCGAACCTCCCCGGCCACGGCTTCGTGCTGATCGACGCGGCCGGCAAGCTGCGCTGGCGTATGGAATACCCGTCGATGTACGTCTCGGCCGGCGATCTCCTCACGTCGGTGACTGACGCGCTTGCCCAGCCCGCGGATTGAGTCACGAAGGGGTGCTGGTCCGATGCAGTCGGTTCACACTCGGATGTTCTACGACGGTCCGTCGTAGACTCGGCGGACGGAGACGGAGCGTGTGCCAAGTGCGCGTGATCGGACGCGGTAGCCGAGCGCGCACCCTAGCGAGAAGGGGTCCAGGGTGGGACGTCGGGGACGGATAACCGCCGGTCCGGCCAAGCGCACGCCGAGGGCCCGAACCGCTCCTCGGAGTCCGGCTCAGCCCGCAGCCGGCGGGACGCATACGAGGACTGCTGCCTGGGCTGCCTACCTGCAACGAGAGATCCTCAGCGCGAGCTGCTGGGTCGATCCGGAAGATCCCGGGCGACGATACTCGGCCCGGATCATGTTCTCCGGGCGCCGCGTCGGCGCCGCCGGAAAGCCCCGACCAGGGGACAGGTTCTCCCAGGAGGAGGCCGTCGACCAGGTCGTGGGAGGGAGCGGGCCGGTTTCGGTAACCGCGAAGGTTACCGGCATCAGCCCCGGAGAGTGGATCGTCACGGCTCGACAGGTCGGCAAGGGCGGTCCGCGTCTGATCGAACCGGATCCTTCACCGAGCCACGGGGACTCCGATCGGACGAGGGCATTGCTCTGGCCTTGGCGCTACCGTTCGATGTCGACCGCCCCCGCAGGGCATGTTCGTACCGCCCTGACCCCCTTCGCGCCGGTCCCCGGGGTGATCCCGGCCGCCTACTCGGTCCTGGTGGCGCTGGGAGTGCTCGTCGGTCTTGCCGTTCAGGCGTTCGTCCTTGCCCGATCGCGTCTGGCATTGGGCGCCGCGCTGACGGTCTCCCTGTGGGCTATCGGGGCCGGCATCGTGGGCGCGAAGGTCTGGTACGTCGTCGGCCATCGTGGTCGGCGCTTCAATGGCTGGTGCATCCAGGGCTTCGTGCTCTGCGCGGCCGCCGTCGCCGCGATCGGCGCTACCGTCCATCTTTCCATGCCGGTCGGCACCTATCTCGATTCGATGGCTCCCGGGCTGCTGGTCGGCATGGCCATCGGCAGGCTTGGCTGTTTCTTCGCCGGTTGCTGTTGCGGACGACCCACGCGATCACGTTGGGGTATCTGGAGCTCGGACCAGAAGGTGGGGGCGAGGCGGGTCCCGACCCAGTTGCTGGAGTCGCTGACTTCTCTCGCGGTAGCGGTGGGGGCGCTGATCCTGGTCCTCACGTTGACTGCGGCGAGGCCCGGAGTCGTCTTCCTGGGCGCTATGGCCGCTTACACGTTGGGGAGGCAATTCATCTTGCCGCTGCGCGCACGGCCGCTCTACACGCGATTCGGGCGCCCGATCGCCGTGGGCGCGGCTGCGGTCGCGTTGGTGGCCGCGATCCTGTGGAGCGTCTCCGCCTGACGAGAGGCCGACGCGCAACTCGCCGCGTCTGATCCTGACTCTAAGGGATCACACGCTTCGCACGAACCTGCGAACGACCGATAGGAGCTCAGTGGCCTTCTCGGAGCCGTCGCCGTCCTCCAGCGCCTCTCGGACGCAGCTATCCACGTGTCGCTCCAGGAGCAGCAGGCCCACGGCCTCCAGCGCGGCGCGGGCGGCGGCGAGCTGGTCGAGGACCTCGACGCAGGGCCGTCCCTCTTCGGCCATGCGCCGGATCCCCGTGATCTGCCCTTCGATCCTACGCAGCCTCACCCCGGTCTCACGGTCGAGCTCCACTTTCCCCACCTCCTCGAGCCCGCGTCTCGACCCGCGCCCGGAACCGTTCCGGCTCCAGAGCGAACTCCTCGCGGCACGGCGTCGAGCAGAAGAAGTAGGTCTGCCCGTCGTCTCGGTAGTGCGGGCTCCCATCGCGATCGACGGCCATCCCGCACACCGGGTCGGTGGCCATCTCGCTGATCGAGCGGAACTCGCCGTCCTCGAGCCACAGCACGCGATCGGCGATGTCCTTCAGCCGCGTGTCGTGACTCACGATGACGACGCTTCGGCCTTCGTCGGTGGCAGCCCGCCGCAGCAACCTGGCGATCTCGTGGCCGATCTTCGAGTCCAGGTTGGCCGTAGGCTCGTCGGCGAGGATCACCGCGGGCTCGTTCGCGAGGGCGCGAGCGATGGCCACCCGCTGTTTCTCTCCGCCGGAGAGCTTCTCCGGCCGGAACGTCAGCCTGGCTCCCAGTCCGAAGCCAACCAGCAGCCCGTCGGCCCGATCCCGACCGCGCGCGCCGGTGACCCCGGCCAAGTTGAGGGCGAACTCAACGTTCTCCCGGGCGGACAGCGCGGACAGCAGGTTGAAGTCCTGGAACACGAAGCCGAACCGGTGGGCGCGGAAGGCGGGGAGTTTCGACTCGGGCAGGGCGGTCAGGTCTGTCCCATCCACCCAGATCCTGCCTGAGGTCGGGCGGAGCATCGCACCGAGCATCGACAGCAGGGTGGTCTTGCCGCTCCCGGAGGGGCCCATGATGAGCACGACCTCGCCTCGCCGTACCTCGAGGTCCACGCCCCGCACCGCGCGGACCTCGGTGTCACCCTGCCCGAACACCTTCGTCAGTCCCGTCGTTCTGATCGCGACCTCGTCCATGACGATCACCTCCGAAACACGGTGGCCGGATCCACCCGCGACACCCTGATGAGTGGGGCGATCGCGCCGAGCGCGCCGAGGGCCGCAGCCCCGATGGCGACCCGGACCACCGACCGCGCCTCCAGGACGATGGGGAACACGCTCTCCGCTCGACCCGTGACCCACCCGAGCCCAAGGGTCAGGAGCAGGGCCATCGCCAGGGCAACCACCATCGTCCAGGAGGCCTGTGAGAGGACGACGGCTCCGAGCTGGCGGGGTGTGGCTCCGAGCGCCTTCATCACCCCGATCTCGCGAAGTCGGGACAAGGTTGCCGCGTACAGAGTGAGGCCGATGACGGCGAGCCCGATGAGGGATCCCGCGAACGTCATGATCTGCATGAGCTCGGCGCTCATGTCCTTGACGCCCTGCCGCTCCTGCGAGGAGAACTCGGCCCGGCTCTGAGCCGTCAGTCCGGTCGACGATCCGATCCGGGGGACCAGCCCGACCGGATCATCCGACCCCACGAGGACGTAGCTGGCGCTCGCGCGCAGCGACCTCGCCCGTGCGAAGTCATCGAAGGGCACGTAGGAGACGGAGTTCACGATGTTGGTCATGCCGGTCGTCAGGCCGGAGACCCGCCACGAACGGGCCAGGATCTCCACCTCGTCCCCGACGCCCACCCCGAGCACGTCGGCCGCCCCCTCGTCCAGGACGATCTCGCCAGTCCCGGGCTCCGTGCCTGCCACCAGTGACGTGGGGCCGCCGCGGGTGCCCGGGACGTAGCCGATCAGGTAGGTGAGCTGGCGCCGGTCGGACGCAACTAAGGCGCCTGAGTCGTACAGGATGGGATCCGCCCAGCGCACGCCTGGGAGAGCCCGCATCTCGTCCACGGTGTCAAGCGGGATCGACGAGGACGACATGTGCATGGTTCGGACGCCCTGCTGTGAGACGAACAGGTCTGCCCCCGAGGTGTCGACGTAGCGGGTGACCCCCCGCATCGCGCCCGCGAAGATGCCGCCGAGGGCGAGCACCATCAGCAGGGAGACCGCGACGCCCGCGATCCCGAGGAAGGCGCGCCGCCGCTCCGAGAACAGGTTCCTGCGACCGACGGGGATGCGTGTCACGGCCATCATCCCCCGTAGACCGAGGCCGGATCGAGCCGGACCACGTGACGGGTGGGGACCACCGCGGCGAGAACCGCCATCGATGCGGCCACCAGCACGGCTCCACCGACGGCAGCCCAGGAGACCTGCACCCACATCTGGGGTCGGAGGCCCACCACCAGCCGTGCCGCACCGAGGAAGAGGACGTATCCGGCGACGGTCCCCAGCCCGGCGATGACGGCGCTCTGGCCGAGCACGATCCGGAACAGACGTCCCCGCCCCGCCCCCATAGCCTTGACGATCCCGTATTCCCGGATCCGCTCCACGATCGACGAGTACACGGAGAGGGCGATGATGAGCGTCCCGGCCGTGAAGGCGATGAAGAGCATCAGCGAGAGCGGTCCGTTCATGACTCGGGCCAGCAGGTCACGGTCGTTGTCGCCAAGCTCGCGCGGGGTGAGGACGGCCAGACCGGTCCGCTCCCGGATGGCGTCCGACACGGCCGCGGGTTGGGCGGTTCGAACGAGGACGAAGCTCGTGGTCTCCGGCATCCTCAGCACACGCTCCACGGCGTCGTGCGTCGTGAAGACGAAGCTCGCCATCCATGAGCGCGTACCCGCGGAGAGTCCGACCACCCGGAAGCTCGTGCCCATGACGTCGAGGCGATCGCCCAGCGCGATCCCGTGCTGTGCGGCGAGGGTTCGATCTACGACGATCTCGTCGTCGCTGTGCACCGCCCGACCGGCCGCTACGTCCCAGGGCCCGCCCATGGCTCCCGGGACAGAGCCGATCAGGAACGTGAACTGCTTGCGCCCGTGCAGATCGAGGACGGCGAACCGAGCCGCGACAGGGTCGGCCTCCTCCACGCCCGGGACCGCCCGGATGCCTGAGACGGCGTCCATCCGCAGGACCGATGGCACACCCAAGAAGTT
>CAZZND010000009.1:25034-34621 GCA_964655465.1 uncultured Actinomycetes bacterium | reverse complement strand
GTGGGCGCGCAGGGCACGGGTGGATGGATCACCGGCGTGGCGCGGGCGCTGAAGGTCCGCGACCCGAATATCCAGGTGTTCGCCGTCGAGCCGGCCGAGTGCCCGTTGATCTCGGAGGAGCGGTGGGGGACGCACGGGATCCCGGGGATCGGCGACGGGATCATCGCGCCGAACCTCGACCTGTCGCTCATGGACGGTATCGTCACCGTTTCGACGGACGAGGCGCTCGACATGGCTCGGCGCCTCGCGCGCGAGGAGGGGCTTCTCTGCGGTCCGTCGTCCGGGATCAACGTCGTCGCGTCCCTCAAGGTGCACGCGAAGCATCCGGAGCTCGCGAGGATCGTCACGGTCTTGCCCGACACCGGCCAGCGCTACCTCTCCGGCGAGCTGTTCGGCGAGCGTCCCGACGTTGAGGAGCCCGAGCGCGATCACCGGATCGACGAGCACACGCTCGAGCAGCTGCGGGCCAACCGCCACCGCCTCGAGTTCATCGCGTAGGCAGATGGCCCGCACGACGATCTACCGCCTGTACCTGGACCACGGTCCGAAGCGCAAGACCACGATGGTCCACGTGATCGACCTGATGGGCTGCATCGCGAACGCCGGTACCACCGAGGAGGCGCTCGAGCTCACCCCGGGGGCGATACGGCGCTACGCGCGGTTCCTCGCTGCGCGCGGCGAGGCGATCGATCCCGAGGCCCCGTTCGAGACGACGATCGCCGAGGAGGTCACCGAGGGGATATGGCTCGGGCAGGGGATCACCGTCTTCGGCGCCGACCGCGATGCGGTCTCGAAGAAGGAGCTCGGCCGGCTGCTCGACCGCCACGCCTGGATCCGCGAGACCACGCTCGACCTCGTGGGCGACCTGAACCCCAGAGAGCTCAAGAAGCAGCCCGCGAAGGGCCGCCCGATCGAGGCGATCCTCCAGCACGTGCTCGGATCCGACGGCGCGTACCTGTCGAGCGGCCTCGCCACCGACCGCGCGTACAACGAGCTCGGGCGCCGGGCCGAGGCCGGGGAGGTCGACGTCCGCGAGGCGCTCGCCGAGGGCGGGCGCCTGTTCGAGGACGACCTACGGGCGGCGACGCCCGCCCAGCTGAAGGCCGTGATCCCAAGGGGCCAGTCGATCGGGTCGGTGAACAGGACGCTGCGGCGCGCGCTCGAGCACGGCTGGGAGCACCTCCGAGAGCTCGAGCGGCGGCTCGGCGTGGACTGAATCGTGGTTCAAGTCGCGCGGTATGCTCCGGCCGACGCCGTCGGCGAGAGGTGACCGAGCTATGACCACGTACCCGATGTCCGACGAGGACCGCGCGATCCAGGCGCGCGCCCGACAGTTCGTCGACGAGGAACTGATCCCACATGAGGTCGAGGCCGAGATGGCCGGCGGCCGTATCTCGGACGAGCTCCGCGAGCGGCACCACGTGCTCGCGATCGAGCTCGGTCTGTACTCGATGAACATGCCGAAGGAGCTCGGCGGCGGCGGACTGACCACCTTCCAGCAGGTCCTCGTGTCCGAGCAGATCGGTCGCGTGACCAACGGTCTCGGCTGGTGTGTGCACACCCCGCCGGCGTGGGCTCCCGCCGTCGTGTCGGCCGAACAGCTCGAACGATGGATCTTGCCCTCGATCCGCGGCGAGGCACACGAGTGCTATGCGATCACCGAGGCCGGCGCCGGCTCCGACGTCGACGCGATCCAGGCGACCGCCCGGCGCGAGGGCGCCGGGTACGTGTTGAACGGTACGAAGATGCACGTGACCTCGTACAACATGGCCGCGTTCTGCTTCTTCCAGGCGAAGATCGCCGGTGGGCCGAACGAGGGCGCGCACGCGATGTTCTTCGTCGACAAGGACACGTCGGGCGTGCGCCTCGTGCGCGAGCCCGCGTACATGCACACGTACGCCGACACCCACGCGATCGTGGCCTTCGAGGACGTCCGGGTGCCCGCCGCCAACCTCATCGGCCAGGAGGGCGACGGCCTCGCTTTCACGTACGAATGGTTCCGCTACGAGCGCTTGATGATCGCGGCGCGCTGCTGCGGTGCCGCAGAGCGCCTCATCGAGGAGGCGAGCGCCTTCGCGAAGGAGCGCGTGCAGTTCGGGCAGCCGATCGCGAGTTTCCAGGCCATCCAGCACATGTTGGCCGACTCGCTCACCGAGCTGTGGGCCGCGCGTCTCATGACCTACCGCCTCGCGCACGAGATCGATGACGGCGTCGACGTGAAGGTGCAGCACGCTCACTGTTCGATGGTGAAGCTGTACGCGAGCGAGATGGTCGGACGTGTTGCCGACCGCGCCGTGCAGATCTTCGGCGGCCGCGGCTACATGCGCGAGAACGTGGCCGAGCGCTTCTACCGCGAGGTCCGCGTCGACCGGATCTGGGAGGGGACCTCCGAGATCCAGCGCGCGATCGTCGCCGACCAGCTGGTCAAACGGGGGGCGCGCGCGCTGGCCGGCTGAGGCTCGCTACGCGCCGGCGTCCAGGATCGACGAGTCCTCGCGGGTCCAGGTGAGCGTGACCTGGTCACCTTCCGAGATCTGCGCTGCACCGTCGTCGGAGAGCCGGTGGGCGATCAGCCGCTTGCCGAGCGACGTGTCGACGTGGAACTGCGTGAGCGTTCCGAGGTACACGATCTGCGCGACCGTGCCGCTCACCCGTGAGCCCCCGTTCGCGTCCGTGTCGCCCCCCGTGACCTCGACGCGCTCCGGGCGTACCGTCGCCATGGCCGTCGCCCCGACGCCGATCCCCGTGCCTGCGAGGGGAACCACCAGGCGGTCGCGGTCGTTGACCCGCATGATCGCGTCGCCGCCGCTCACCTCGTCCACGCGCAGGTCCACCGCGTTCAGCACGCCGACGAAGTCAGCCACGAACGGAGTCTCGGGGTGCTCGTAGATCTCGCGCGGCCTCCCGAGCTGCTCGATCACGCCATGGTTCATGACCGCGATCCGGTCCGACATCGACAGCGCCTCTTCCTGGTCGTGCGTGACGTAGACGAACGTCGTGCGCAGCTCGTGCTGGATGCGCTTGAGCTCCAGCTGCATCGCCTTGCGGAGCTTGACATCGAGCGCGCCGAGCGGCTCGTCGAGCAGCAGCGCCGCCGGACGGTTGACCAGGGCGCGGGCGAGCGCGACGCGCTGCTGCTGGCCGCCGGACAGCTGGTTGGGCTTGCGCTTCGCGTAGCCGGCGAGCCCCACGATCTCGAGCATCTCCTCGACCCGCGCCATGCGCTCGTGCTTGGGGACCTTCTTGAGCTTGAGCCCGTAGGCGATGTTCTCGCCGACGCTCATGTGCGGGAACAGCGCGTAGTTCTGGAAGCACATGTTGACCTCGCGCTTGTTCGGCGGGGTCCCCACGACGTCGTGACCTCGCAGCAGGATCGTGCCCGCGTCGGGGTCCTCGAACCCGGCGATCATGCGCATCGTCGTGGTCTTCCCGCAGCCCGAGGGACCGAGCAGCGTGATGAACTCGCCCTCGTCGATCTCGAGCGAGACACCGGCCACGGCGTGCACGTCGCCGAAGGACTTGTGCACGTCGCGGATGTTGATCGCGGGACCTCGGTCGTTCATGCGGTGACCACCTCATCGTCATCGAAGACCGCCGTGCTCTCCTCGAGGTGGCGGTTCGCCCGCCGCCGGATGACCTCGGACGCGGTGACCACCACCGCCGAGACCGCGAGGACGACGACGGCCACCGCGATCACCTGCGGCAGCTCGCGGGGCAGCCGCAGCTGCGACCACAGGTAGAGCGGGAACGTGGTCGTCTGGCCTCCGACGAAGGAGGCGAGCACGATCTCGTCGAACGAGATCGTGAAGCTGATCAGGTACGCCGACAGGACCGCCGGTGCGAGCAGCGGGAAGGTGATCGACCGGAACGTGACCCACCAGGTTGCCCCCAGGTCGCGCGAGGCTTCCTCGAGCGCGGGGGGGATGCGCTCCAGGCGGGGGACCATCGTCAAGATCGCGAAGGGGAGCGCGATCACCACGTGGGCGATCACGATCGTCCCGAAGCCGAACTCGACGCCCAGCGTGTTGAACAGGATCAGCATCGCGGTACCGAGCACCACGAGCGGCACCACGAGCGGTGCGAGCAGGAACCCCGAGACGAGCCCCTTGCCGAGGAATCGCCGGCGTGCGAGGGCGATCGATGCCGGGATCGCGAGCGCCGTGGCGCCGAGCGACGCCACCACCGCCACGAGCCCGCTCACCTTCAGCGCGTCGATGATCTCCTGGTTCCCGATGAACTGCTGGTACCAGCGCAGCGTGAAGCCCTGCCAGGGGAACGACACGAGGTCGCGGTCGTTGAAGCTGAAGATGATCAGGATGACGATGGGCGCGTACAGGAAGAGCACCAGGAACCAGAACGCGACCCACAGCCCGCCACGACCGGTGCGTGAGGCCGCGACGTTCATTCGGCCACCGACCGCACGTTGAGGTAGCGTCCGAAGATCGCGATCAGCACACCGACCGCGAGCACCAGGAACATCGACATCGCTGAGCCGAACTGCCAGTCGAGCCCGACGGTGAACGCGCTCTGGATCGCGCTGCCGAACTTGAACCCACCAGGACCTCCCACCAGCAGCGGCGTGATGTATTCACCCAGCGTCGGGATGAACACGAAGATGAATGCCGCGACGACGCCGGGCACCGACAGCGGGAACGTGACGGTCCAGAAGGTCCGCCAGCGCGAGGCGCCGAGGTCGCTGCTCGCCTCGAGCAGGTGCAGGTCCAGGTTCTCCAACGACACGAAGATCGGGAGCGCCACGAATGGCACCCAGACGTAGGACAGCACCAGGTAGATCGCGAAGTTGCTGTTGAACAGCCAGTCGAGCGGCTGGTCGATGATGCCGGTCGACTGCAGTGCCCAGTTGATCACGCCCTGGCGGTTCAGGAGTACGCGCAGCGCCAGGATCCGCAGCAGGTAGCTGGTCAGGAACGGCACGATGATGACCAGCAGCAAGGTGTACTTGCGGCGCCCCGCGATCAAGGCCATCAGGTAGGCGACCGGATAGGCGAGCACGACCGAGGCGACCGAGACGATCGAGGACATCCGGACCGACCGCCAGAACAACCCGCGCCCGAGCGGGTCGACGCCTCCCATGTAGGTGTCGGAGAACAGGAAGTCCTTCCACGGGGTCAGTGACCAGTGGTCGATGTCGTTGGGGGACAGGCCCGAGATGCCGCCGACGCTGTAGATCGCGATCAGCACGACCGGGGCCACGAAGAAGATCACGATGTAGATGAGCGGGCCCGAGAGCAGGCCCGCCGTCGCACCGGCGCCACCGCTGCTGCGGTGGCGCCGCCGCCTGCCGCCGGCCTCGGTCGTCGCCACGTTCGCGTGCCTGACCCGCTACGCGATCGAGGCCTTGACCTCGTCCCAGGCCCGGTTGTAGCGGTCGCGGTCGGGCTGGTAGCGGTCGAAGTAGCTCACGGGCTCGGCCAGGTTGGTCTCGGGGTCGTCCAAGCCGAACACGCTCACGACGTCTGGGTCGATCGCGGACAGGTCGACGTTGGTGTTCGCGTGGCCGTAGCCCCAGGTCGAGATCAGCCGCTGGGCGACGGCCACGTCGGCCCACGCGTCCGCGTACTCGTGCGCGTGGTAGTACTGCTCGGTGTCCTTGCGGAGCACGAGACCCTCGGCCCACGACAGCACGCCCTCCTTCGGTCGGACGTACTTGACCGGGACCTCTTCCTTCAGCGCGACATAGGCGTCGGGCCATGCGTAGGCGGTCCACAGGTTGCCCTGCCGCACGTCGTCCCACATCTGGGTGTAGTCGACCCAGATCGTGTACACGTTGCCCGCCTTCGAGATCGCGTAGTCCTTCGCGGCGTTCAGCTGCTCGTCGGTCATCGCGAAACCGTCGGCAGGATCGACACCCTGGACCATGGCGGCCTGCTGCAAGATCCACGGGGTGTCGAACCAGCCGATGTGCCCGGCGTACGCATCGTCGAACAGGTACGAGTACGAGTTGATCGACGGGTCGACCAGGTCCTCGCGGATGATCACACCCGAGTAGCCCCAGTCGAGCACGATCTCGTACTGCTGGCCGTCGATGTTCCCGTGCTGCTCGAGCAGGGGGAGCAGCTGCGAGTAGTTGCTGATCAGCGACGTGTCCCAGGGCTGCAGCACATCCATGTTGATGTAGTCCTGGATGTAGCCGGTCTCTGGGTGCGTGATGTCCCAGTAGAAGCCGCCCTGGGTCTTCGCGATCACGCCCTCGGTGTTGGTCAGGAACGAGAACTTGGGGTCGGGATAGCCTCCCTGGGCGTAGGGCTTCCAGAGCCACGGGGTCTCGTAGCCGGCCCACTCGTGGACGAGCAGCTCACCGGTCTCCTCGGTGATCGGAGGCCGGGTCACCGTGGTCTCGGCCGGTCCTGCGGCCGTCGGCGACGTCTTGCGGCAGGCGGCGAGCACGCCCATGCCGCCGACGGCGGCCATGGAGCGCATGAAGGTGCGGCGCGTGCTCGGGTTGGAGAGTACGGAGTCGAACTGGCCCATCGGTTACCTCCCCTTCGGTGACGAGGGCATCTTGGTCCCCCGGACGACGGTGCGCAACCCAAGTGTCATCAGGTGAGAACGCATCTAGACGTCCCAGCCGGCGTCGACGGGGATGTCGTGGCCCGTGATGTTCTTCGCGCCGTCGGAGACCAGGAAGTCGATCGCGGCCGCGATGTCCTCCTCTTCCACGAAGCGGCCCAGGGCGGTCTGGGACGCGAAGTCCGCGTAGACCTCCTCGGGTGTCTTCCCCGTTCGCTCAGCCTTCGTGGCCACGAGCTTGTCCATGCGTCCGCCGTGGGTCACGTTCGGGCAGACGTCGTTCACGGTGATGTCGTGCGGGCCGGCCTCCAGGGCCAGGGTGCGCGTGAGGCCGCGCACCGCCCACTTCGAGGACGAGTAGCCGCTGCGGTTGCGGTAGCCGCGCAGGCCAGAGGTCCCTGCGATGTTCACGATCCGGCCCCCGCGACCCTGACCGATCATCTGCTTGATCACGTGCTTGCACGGGATGAAGGTGCCGATGACGTTCAGCTCCAGGATCGCGCGGAACTCCTCGGCGGGGTACTCGTGGGCCGGCGTCTCGATCGGGCCGGTGCCCCCGGCCGTGTTCACCAGGATGTCGACGCCCCCCAGGTGTTGCACGACCTCGCCGACCATCGCCGCGACGTCGTCTTCGTTCGTCACGTCGCAGACCCGGACCAGGCTCTGACGGCCGGGGTACTTCTCGTCGACGAGGGCGGCATGCTCGCGCAGGGCCTGCTCGTCGCGGCCGATCAACGCGACGTGCGCCCCGTCGCGTGCGAGGTGTTCCGTGACGACGCCTCCGATGCCCTTGGCGGCGCCGGTGACGATGGCGACCTCGCCGGCGAGCGGTTGCTGGTTGGTCATGCTCGCTTCCTTCCCTTCGTGGGTTTCTTCGGGGTGATGGCGGTGCGGGTCGACGTGACCTCGCGGACGGTCAGGCCCAGGGCCTGCGCGATCCGGGAGGCGGCGTGGTGCACGCGCACCACGTCGTCGCGGACGCGTTCGGGGGTGAGGCGGGGGCTGGGCCCGGCGATGCCGACCGCGCACACGATGTCCTGGCGGTCATTCACCACGGGCACGGCGACCCCCCACACGCCCAGGTTCGTCTCCTCGTAGGAGGAGGCCCAGCCGCGACGGCGGATCGCGGCGAGCTCGGACCGCAGCAGACCGGGGTCGGTGATGGTGGCGTGGCACAGGTGCTCCATGCCGGCCGCGATCAGGCGCTCGACCTCGTCCTCGTGCATGCAGGCCAGCAGGGCCTTCTGCGAGGCGCCGGCGTGCAGCGGCAGCTCGCGGCCGGGCGTGACGGACAGGCGCAACGGATGCGGGGTCTCGACCCGCTCGAGGCACACACCCCGGTCGCGGCCCGCGTTCAGCACCGTGAGCAGCGCGGTCTCGCCGGTGTCGGCCGACAGTGTGCGCAGCGCAGGGAGGGCGACCGAGCGGAGGTCGACCACCGCCCGGGCCCGGTCGCCGAGCGACAGGGCCGCGATGCCCAACCGGAAGCGCTTCGTCTCATCGTGTTGGCTGACGTAGCCGTGGCGCTTGAGCGCGACCAAGATCCGGTGCGCGGTGGGCACAGGGAGCTCGAGCGCGCGCGCCACCTCGGTGGTGCTCCACTCGGGCCGGTCCTCGTCGAACAGGTCCAGGATCGAGAACGTGCGCTCCAGGACCTGGAAGGACGGCTTGGCGTCCTCGGGCGGCGGGATCGGCGTGACGGCCATGGCTGTGCGGCGGTCGGCGGCCCTACAGGCGCACGACGACCATCCGCTCCTCGGTCATCTCGCGGACCGCGTCGTGCGGCCCTTCCTTGGCGTTGCCCGAGGCCTTCGTGCCACCGTAGGGCATCTGATCCACGCGGAACTGCGGCGCCTGGTTGACCGTGACCCCGCCGAAGCGCAGGCGGTGGATCGCCTCGAGCGCGCTCTTCAGGTTGGCCGTGAAGATCCCGGCCTGCAGGCCGAATCTGGTGCCGTTGGCCAGGTCGATAGCCTCGTCCAGTGTCGCGAAGGGCGCGATCGAGACCACCGGACCGAAGGCCTCCTCGGCCCAGACCTTCTGGTCGGGGCCGACGCCGTCCAGGACCGTCGGGCGAAGGTGTCCGTCGCCGAACGTACCGCCGGCGAGTGGGCGGGCGCCGCCGGCGATCGCTTCGTCCACCCAGCCGGCGACGCGGTCGCGCGCCTCGCGCGTGATCGACGGGCCGATATCGGTGTCGGGGTGGGCGGGGTCGCCGGCGCGTTGTGCGGCCGCGGCCGTCGCCAGCTTCTCCGCGAACACCTCTCGCACGCTCGCGTGCACGATCGCGCGCTGCACGCTGATGCACGACTGCCCGGCGAAGGCGTAGCCGCTCGCGGCGCTCATCGTGGCGGCGGCGTCCAGGTCGCCGTCGGCGCACACGATCACTGGGGTCGAGTTCCCCAGCTCCAACGTGACGCGCTTCTTCGCGGCCTTCGCTTTCAGGTCCCAGCCGATCGCGGCGCTTCCGGTGAAGGTCAGAAGACCCACGCGGTCGTCGGCGATCAGCGCGTCGGCGATCGGGACGGGCTCGCCGACCAGCACGGACATCCAGGCGGGCGGCAAACCTGCACGATGGAACGCTCGCACCAGCTCGATGGCGGTGAGCGGGGCTTCGTCCGCCGGCTTCAACACGACGCCGCAGCCGGCGGCGACGGCAGGCCCGATCTTGTGCGCCGCCAGGGTGAGGGGGAAGTTGAAGGGCGTGATCGCGGCGACCACGCCGACGGGCACCCGCACGGTGAACCCCAGGTGCCCGGTCCCGGCGGGATGGGCCTCCAACGGGATCCCGCGGCCGGCCAGCGAGCGAGCCTCCACCGCCGAGAACGTGAGCGTCTGCACGCAGCGGTCCGCCTCCGCTCGCGCCTGCTTGAAGGGCTTGCCGTTCTCCGCGGTGATCATCCGCGCGAAGTCTTCACGCCGCGCCTTCACCTCTGCGGCCACGCGGTCCAAGATCTCGGCGCGCTCCCAGGCGGCGAGGCCGCGCTGCATCGCGTCCCAGGCGCCGTTGACGGCCGCGCGCGCGGCGTCGGCGCCGAGCCACGGGACCGCGCCGG
>CAZZND010000009.1:21097-25024 GCA_964655465.1 uncultured Actinomycetes bacterium | reverse complement strand
GGGAGCGGACGTCGACGACCTGGTCGCCGGCGACGTCCTCGCCCGCGATCACGAGGGCCGTGACGGCCGGGTTCGCTGCCATCGGTTGGACCTCCCGTCGGGTTACCGCCTGCGCGCGGATGGTAGCATCCGCATCCCAGCAGCCGAAACGCCTTCTCGCCCAGCGAGAAGCGGTCACGTACGGGAAGAGGGATCGCCAGTGGATCGACCAGACCTGGAGCTCCTGCGCGGAGCCATCGACACCCACGCGCATACGTCGCCCGCCCTGTTCCAACGTCACATCGACGACGCCGCGCTCGCCGAGTACGCCATCCGCTACGGGATGCGCGGCTTCGTGCTGAAGGACCACGACGCCTCGACCACCGGGCGCGCCTACTACGTGAACCGGATGTTCCCCGAGGTGGAGTCGTTCGGCGCCGTCGTGCTGAACCGCTCCGTCGGCGGGCTGAACCCGTACGTCGCCGAGGCTGCGATCCACTACGGCGCGAAGATCGTGTGGATGCCCTCGAACCACTCGAAGTACCACGCGGACTTCTTCGACATCCCCGACTACCCGCAGTTCGGGCGGCCGAAGAAGCAGCTGCCCGGCGAGGGCGTGAGCGTCTTCGAGGAGGACGGGGTGACCCTGCGCTCCGAGGCGCGCACCATCTGTGAGATCGTGGCCGCGAACGGCGTGGCGCTCGCGACCGGGCACCTGTCCTTGCCTGAGATCCGCGCGCTGCAGGACGCCGCGAACGAAGCGGGCGTGGAGCACTTCGTCGTCACCCACGCCAACTGGTCGCTCTGCAAGCTGGACGTGGCCGTGCAGAAGGAGCTCATCGCGAAAGGCGCCACGATGGAGTACGTGGCGTGCTCGTGCGTCTCGCCGATCTTCTGGGAGCAGCAGCCCGGCGAGCTGGCCGAGTGGATCATGGAGCTGCAGGGTGAGCACATCGTGCTGGGCTCTGACCTCGGGCAGTTCGCCGGGCCGCCGCACCCTGAGGGGCTTCGGATGCTGCTCGCGGCGCTGCTGGGCGTCGGCGTTCCGTACGAGTACCTGGAGAAGATGACGAAGCGCAACCCGGAGCGCTTGCTGGGCCTGGAGCCCGGGTGGACGCCGGCGATCGCACCGTCTTTGCCCGATCTGACCCCCGCCCGCGATGGAGGTGCGTCGTGAGCTCCTACTGGCATCCGTTCGCCGACTCCGCCGCGGTCACGGCGAGCGGCGAGCTGTCGATCGTGCGCGGCGAGGGCTCGCACATCTTCGACGCCGACGGGAAGCGCTACCTGGATGCGACCGCGAGCCTTTGGTACTGCAACGTCGGGCACGGCCGCGCCGAGATCGCCGACGCCGTCGCCGCGCAGATGCGCACGCTCGAGTCCTACTCGACGTTCGCCGACCTGACGAACCCGCCTGTGGCTGCGCTCGTCGAGCGGGTGGCGGCGATGGCCCCGGTCACAGACTCGAAGGTGTTCCTCACGAGCGGCGGATCGGACTCGATCGATACGGCGACGAAGATGGTGCGCCACCACTGGCAGCTGCGGGGTGAGCCCGAGCGCACCGTGCTCATCCGCCGCGAACGCGCGTACCACGGCATGCACACCGGCGGGACGTCGCTGGCGGGGATCCCCGCGAACGCCGCGGGCCACGGACCGCTGATCGCGGACGTGACCGAGGTGCCGTGGGACGACGCCGACGCGCTCGGCGCCACGATCGACGAGTTGGGCGGGCGTGCCGCCGCGTTCTTCTGTGAGCCGGTGATCGGCGCGGGGGGCGTGTTCGCGCCGCCGCCGGACTACCTGGAGACGGCGCGCAAGGTCTGTGCCGAGGCTGGGGTCCTGTTCGTTGCCGACGAGGTGATCACGGGGTTCGGGCGGACCGGCGAGTGGTTCGCGTCGGGGCGTTGGGGCCTGGAGCCCGACCTGATGACCTGCGCGAAGGGGATCACGAGCGGCTACCTGCCGCTCGGAGCGGTGATCGCCGCGCCCACCGTCTGGGAGCCGTTCTTCGCGGAGGGCGCGGGGATGTGGCGCCACGGCTACACCTACAGCGGGCACGCCGCCGCCGCGGCGGCCGCGATCGCGAACCTGGACATCATGGAGCGGGAGGACCTGCTGGCCCGCGCCGTGGACCTGGAGGCGCAGCTCACGGAGGCGCTCGGCCCGCTCGCGCAACACGAGCTGGTCAGCGAGGTGCGCTCGGGCGTGGGGGTGCTGGCCGCGGTGCAGTTCGACCCGGCGGCGATGCATGCCGATCCCGGGCTGCTCGACCGCGCTGTGCCCGCCCTTCGGAAGCACGGCATCATGACGCGGACGCTCGTAAGCGGTGCGATCCAGGTCTCGCCGCCGCTGGTGCTCACCGACGACGAGATCGACGAGCTCGCGGCCGGGATCGGCGCCGCGCTCGACGACATGAGGTGAGGGCGATGCGGGTCGGTATCCCGACCGAGGTCAAGAACCACGAGTACCGGGTGGCAGCCACGCCGGAGGGGGTCGGCGAGCTGACGCGGGCCGGTCACGAGGTCGTCGTGCAGGAGGGCGCCGGCGTGGGCTCGGCGATCGCCGATGCCGACTACGTCAGGGCGGGCGCGAAGATCGCACCCGACGCCGACGCCCTGTTCGCCGCGGCCGACATGATCGTCAAGGTCAAGGAGCCGCAGCTCGAGGAGTACGAGCGGTTCCGCGCCGACCACGTCCTGTTCACATTCCTGCACCTGGCCGCCGCCGAGAGCCTGACGCGGTTCCTGGTGGAGCGTCGGGTGCGCGGCGTGGCCTACGAGACGGTGCAGGCGCCCGACGGCCGCCTGCCGCTGCTGGCCCCGATGTCCGAGATCGCCGGTCGGATGGCACCGCAGGAAGGTGCGAAGTACCTCGAGCGGCCCCAGGGGGGGCGCGGCGTGCTGATGGGCGGGGCCAGCGGCGTCGCCCCCGCGAAGGTCGTCGTTCTGGGCGGCGGCATGGCCGGTTGGAACGCGGCCGAGATCGCCGCCGGCATGCAGGCCGAGGTCGTGGTCGTGGACAAGAACGTGGAACGACTCCGCGAGATCGACCGGATCTGGCACGGACGGATCCAGACGATCCACTCGTCGGCGCTCGCGATCGAGCGACTGGTGCTCACGGCGGACCTGGTGGTGGGCGCCGTCTTGGTGCCCGGGTCCCGCGCGCCGCACCTCGTTGACGCCGAGCATGTGAAGGCGATGCAGCCGGGCGCGGTGCTCGTCGACATCTCGATCGACCAGGGTGGGTGCTTCGAGACCTCGCACATGACCACACACGCCGACCCCGTCTACGTCGTCGATGATGTCGTGCACTACGCGGTCGGGAACATGCCGGGTGCGGTCCCGCGGACCTCGACCTACGCGCTCACGAACGTGACGCTTCCGTACGTGCTCGCGATCGCGAACAAAGGCGTCGAGCGGGCGGTGCGCGACGACCCCGCGCTCGCCCTCGGGGTGAACACGTGGGGCGGCGAGGTGACGAATCAGGGTGTCGCGGACGCGACCGGTACGGCGTTCACGGCGCTGGGGTCGGTTCTCGGATCGTGAGATGCGGTTGGGCCTGGCGAGAAGGGCTCCTTATCATCGCGGCGGACGATCCGGGAGGTGTCCATCGCGGTGTTCGTGAAGCCGTTCCGCTACGAGAGAGCTGAGTCGCTGGCGCACGCGTGCGACCTGCTGCGCTCGGCGGACGGCTACACGAAGGCGATCGCCGGCGGGCAGAGCCTGCTCCCGATGATGAACATCGGTCTGCTCGAGGTGGACGCGGTCGTCGATCTTGGCCGGATCCCGGAAGAGAGCTCGATCACGGTCGAGGACGGCTACGCCACGATCGGCGCCCTCGTACATCACCGCGGTCTGGAGCTGAGTCACGCGCTGAGGACGGCCCAGCCATTGATCCCGGCCGCCGTGGGCTGGATCGGGTCGTCCAGGATCCGGAACCGGGGGACTC
>CAZZND010000009.1:0-21087 GCA_964655465.1 uncultured Actinomycetes bacterium | reverse complement strand
GTGGATCGCTCGCGCACTCCGACCCGTCGGCCGAGCTCCCGCTGGTCATGACGGCGCTCGGCGCCGAGTACACGCTCACGAACGGCTCCGCGGAGCGCACCCTGCCCGCCGACGAGTTCCACCTCTCCTACTTCACCTCTGCGCTCGCGGAGGACGAACTGCTCGCATCGGTTCGCGTGCCGGTGCTCGGGCCCGGGTGGGGTTGGGGGTTCGCCGAGGTCGCGCGGCGCAAGGGCGACTTCGCGCTGGCGTCCGCTGCCGCCCTCGCTCGGGTGGCTGAAGGACGCGTGGTCGAGGCGCGCCTGGCCCTCGGCGGGGTCCACGAGCGGCCGATGCGGTTCGGCGCCGTGGAGTCGGCCGTCACCGAAGCCACTGCCGACGAGCTGGACGGGCGTATCGGACCGATCGAAGGCCTCGAGCCCATGTCCGACACGAGCGCCTCTGGCGGGCACCGCGCGCACTTGGCCCGCGTGCTGGCCGTGCGGGCCCTGACCGACGCCGTGCGAAGGGGCGAGGCCGCGTGAGCCAACGCCACGACGTCACGACCACCCTCACGGTGAACGGCTCGCCGGCGACGAAGACCGCGGGCGCGCACCTCTCACTGCTCCGCTGGCTCCGCGACGTCGCCGACGTCACCGACCCGAAGTACGGCTGCGGCGAAGGCGTGTGCGGAGCCTGCACGGTGCTGGTGGACGGCGACCCCGTCAGCGCCTGCATCGTGCTGGCCGCCCAGGTCGACGGCGCGCAGGTCACGACCGCCGCCGGGCTCTGCGAGCCCGACGGCTCCCTCGGTGCCCTCCAACGCGCGTTCCACGAGCACCACGCCGCGCAGTGCGGGTTCTGTACTCCGGGGATGCTGCTCTGCGCGAAGGTGATGTTGGACGAGGCGGACGGCACACCGCTCACACGCGCCGAGATCCGCGAAGGCCTGCACGGGAACCTCTGCCGGTGCACGGGCTACTCGCCGATCGTCGATGCGATCCAAGCGGCGCAGGGGGCGAGCGCATCGTGAGCGAGGTCCGTACCTCCAAGCTCGACGAGCTCCGCGTGGTCCATACGCCGCTCGCGCGTCACGACCAGGCCGAGAAGATCGCCGGGACGACCCGCTACGCGGGCGACCTCGCCTTCGCGGGCATGCTGCACGCCCGCCTGGTCCGCGCGCAGGTCCCGAGTGCGCGCCTCACCCGCCGCGACGCCACGAAAGCCCGCGCCGTTCCCGGCGTGGTCGCGGTCCTGTTCGGCGAGGACGTCCCGAACAACGAGATCCGTGTCGACGTGCCCGGCCAGACCATCGTGGTGGGCGCGCTCAAGGCCTCGATGCAGGTCCTGGCCACCGACCGGGTCCGGTTCCACGGCGAGCCGGTCGCGCTCGTGATCGCCGAGACCGAGGACGCGCTCGCCGTGGCCTGCGACCTGGTCGAGATCGAGTACGAGGAACTGCCGGTCGTCTCCGATCCGATCGCCGCGCTCACAGACGGCGCCCCCGAGGTCCACCCCGGCGGCAACCTCCTGGCCGAGTGGCGGATCGATCGTGGAGACGTCGATGCCGCGTTCGCGCAGGCCGCGGTCACCGTGGAGGAGACCTACCGGACCCAGTTCGTGGACCATGCATACCTCGAGCTCGAGTCCGGCGTCGGCTGGCTCGACGACGACGGCGTGCTCACCCTTCGCGTGGCCACCCAGGTGGTGGAGCACTACCGCGACGTCGCCAAGATCCTTGGCGTGCCCGAGGCGAAGGTGCGCGTGATCGCGCCCTACGTGGGCGGCGGGTTCGGAGGCAAGGAGGACATGACCGTCGAGCCCTACATCGCCGTGGCGGTGCACCACACGCGCGAACCCGTGCGGATGCAGTGGACCCGCAACGAGTCGCTGCTCGCTCGCGCCAAGCGTCACCGCAACGTCATGCGCTACCGCACGGCGGCCGCGGCCGACGGAACGCTGCTCGCGCACGACATCGAGATCGTCTCGGACGCCGGCGCCTACGCGTACCTGTCGGCGCTCGTGCTCCTCTACTCCACGGTCCACGCGTGCGGTCCCTATCGCGTGCCGAACGTGCGGATCTGGGCGCGTACGGCCTACACGAACAACCCGCCGACGAGTGCGTTCCGTGGGTTCGGCGGGATGCAGATGGTGCTGGGCTATGAGTCGCAGATCGACGAGGTCGCGCGCAGGCTCGGCATCAACCAGGGCGAGATCCGCAAGCGGAACGCGCTCGTGAAAGGCGATCGCTTGCCGGTCGGCCAGGAGATCATCACCGAGGTGTGGCTGCCCCAGACGATCGACGCCGTCTTCGAACGGGCGGGTGAGAAGCCCCAGCCATCCGGCCCACGCAAAGCCGTCGGCCGCGCGATCGCCTCGAACATGCAGTCTTATGGCCGGCTCGTCTGGCTGAACGACAGCGCCGCGGCGTGGATCGGGTTCCAGATGGACGGCTCGCTCACGGTGCGCTGCGGGGTGCCCGACATCGGCGGCGGCCAAGCCTCCTCCCTGGGCCAGTTCGCTAGCGAGATCCTGGCCGTCGACATGGACCGGATCAGCGTCCACTTCGGCGACAGCGCGCTGAACCCGCTCGCGGGGACCACGACGGCCACCCGGCAGCTTCTGATGTCGGGCAACGCGACGTACGAAGGCGCGGTGCTGCTCCGTGACCAGATCTTGAGCGGTGTGGCCGAGGAGACCGGCCAGCCGGTCGAGTCGCTTCGTATGGAGCCCGGGCGGGTAGCCGGGACCGGGACGACCGTGCCCCTCACGCAGGCGCTGCAGATCTGCCGGCGCCGCAACGTCCCCGTCGAGGCGCTCGGCACGTTCTTCGGGCCGAAGGGCAAGGAGGTCACCCGTGACCTCGAGGGCGACCGCATCTTCCCGGACTTCACGTTCGGGACGCACCTGGCCGACGTCGAGGTCGACCTGGACACGGGCGAGGTCCAGATCCTGCGCTACATCGCGGCCCACGACGTGGGTCGCGCGATCAACCCGCTGTCCGTGGAGGGGCAGACCTGCGGCGCCGCGGTCCAGGGCCTGGGGCAGGCGCTGCTCGAGGAGGTCGTCGTCACCGACGGCGTGAACATGACCCCCGGCCTGTTCCAGTACATGATCCCAACGGCCACCGACGTGCCCGACGTCGAGGCGATCATCCTCGAGTCGGGCGAAGGCCTCGGTCCGTTCGGCGCCCGCGGGATCGGCGAGCCACCCATCGGCCCACCCATCGGCGTGATCCCCGCCGCGATCGCCGACGCCGTCGGCGCCCGCCCGACGACCCTGCCGGTGACGCCCGAGCGTGTCCTCGAGGCGATCGCGGCGGGGGCCGCCAGCCCCTGAGCCGCGGCTGCCCCAGGTCGCGCGTCAACGGGCCGTGCCCCGCCGCCGCGCCGCGAGCACCTGCAGGCCGAGGGCGAGCATGAGGATCAGGCTGGAGGCGAGGAACAGCAGCGCCGAGACCGCGTTCACGTCGGGCCGGATCGTCCGGCGGAGCTGGCCGAACACCTCGAGGGGCAGTGTCGCGCCACCCGGTCCGGCCACGAAGAACGTGATCACGAAGTTGTCGAGGGATAGCGAGAACGCCAATAGCGCCCCGCCGAGCACGCCCGGGAGGATGGACGGCAGGGTCACTCGCCAGAACGTCTGCCACGGGGACGCACCCAGATCCTCGCCCGCCTCCTCGATCTGACGGTCGAAGCTGCGCAAGCTCACGCGCACGACGATCGCGACGAACGCGGTGTTGAACGCGATGTGAGCGAGGATCACCGTCGGGCGGCCCATGCGGAGCGCCTCGGGGCCGCTGCGCCCGAGCACGTCGTTGATCCCCCCGAGCACGAGCGAGAAGAACGCGAGGAGCGAGACGCCGGTCACGATCTCCGGCGCGATGACGGGCAGGTAGACGACCTGCTCGACGAACCCCCGCCTGCGCACGTGGAAGCGCTCCAGCGCGAGGGCGAGCATCGTCCCAAGGGCTACCGCCACGGTGGTGGAGACGAGGGCGATGGTGAGCGAGTTCCACGTGGCGGCACGCAGCCGCTCGTTGTCGAACAAGACCCCGTACCACTCGGTCGTGAACCCCCGCCACGTGCCGCCCGTGCGGGCGTCGTTGAACGAGAACAGGATGAGCACAGCCACGGGCACGTACAGGAACCCGTACACCAACACGGAGGTCGTCCCGAGGGCGAGCTTGCCCCAGACGGGTCTCCGCTCGTTCACGGTAGCTCGACCTCCCGGGTGCGACGGCCGACGACCCACAGCCCGAGGAGCGTCAGTGCCGAGAAGAAGATCGCAAGGCCTGCGCCGAGCGGCCAGTTGAACGACTCACCGAACTGGAGCTCGATCAGGTTCGCGATCATGTTGACCTTCCCGCCGCCCAAGAGCGCGGGCACGATGAACTGGCTCACCGAGAGCACGAACACCAGCACGCACCCGGTGACGGTGCCCGCGCGGATCGAAGGCAGGAACACCCGGCGGAAGGTCTGGGCGGGGTTCGCCCCTAGGTCGCGGCCGGCCTCCAGCAGGTGCGGGTCGACACGCGCCACGGCGGCGTACACGGGCAGGATCATGAATGGGAGCGCGGTGTAGATCAGGCCGAGGATGACGGCCTTCGGTGTGCTGAGGAAGACGATCGTGTCGCCGAAGAGCCTCTCGATGACCCCGTTGAGCACTCCCGTAGTCGACAGCAGGGATCGGAGCGCGTAGGTGCGCACGAGCATGCTCGTCCAGAACGGGATCATGATCGCGACCAGCAGTGCGTAGCGCGCTGTCGTGCTCCGCCGCGCGTGGATGAACACGGCGACCGGCAGCGCCAGCGCGAGGCACACCCCCGTCGCGATGCCGGCCCACACCACCGATCGGATCAGTACGGTGACGTAGTTGTTGTAGAGAGCGGCTCGCACGTCGGGGGCGAGCAGGGCACGATAGGTGTCGAGCGAGAAGTCCCACCGCACGCCCCCGCCCACCTTCGGCGACAGGAACGAGTAGAGCAGGATCAGCAGCCCGGGGATGACATAGGTCAGCGTGATCAGCGCGGTCCCCGGACCCATGAGGAGCGCGGCGCGGCGGGGCGGCCGATCCGCGCTCGCCCGCCCCACCGGCCCGGATCCTTCCGATCAGCCGGCTGCCACGAGGGACTCCCAGGTCTCCGCGAAGATCGCGTGCTCCTCGCCGCGGACCTGGAAGGTCAACCGCTCACGGACCTCGTCGTCGATCGCGATGCCCCCCTCGTCGATGATGGTGTGGTAGTCCTCGCTGAGGAGCGGCTCGACCTCGAGGTTGGGCGTGAACCCGAGCGTGTACTCGGTGATCAGCGCACCGATGTCGGGCTCGAGCATGAAGTTGATGAACACCTCTGCCGTGTACGGGTCGGGCGCGTCGGCAGGGATCACGAAGTTGTCCTGCCAGATCGTGCCGCCCTCCTTCGGGATCACGTAGGCGACGTCGGGGTTGTCCAGCCGGGCGATGCCCGCGGCGAACCCCCAGGACTCGGCGAGCACGATGTCGCCGTTCGCCAGGTTCCCGATGTAGTTGGCGGAATCGAAGCCCGTGACGCACTCACGCACGTTCAGCAGCAGGTCGAGCGCCTCTTCGTGGGCGGCGGGATCGGTCTCGTTCCAGTCGTAACCGAGGTAGACGAGCGCTGCACCGATGGCCTCGCGCTGGTCCTCGAGCAGGGACGAGCGGTCGCAGTGCTCGTTCTGGTCGAACAGGACGGCCCAGCTATCGGGCGGCGTCTCGAACTCGCTCGCGTTGTACGCCAGCCCGGTCGTGGAGTACTGGTACGGCAACGAGTACGTGTTGTCCGGGTCGTAGTAGAGGCCCATCTGGTTCGGGTCGATGTTCGCGACGTTGGGGATGTTCTCCATGTCGAGGGGCCGCAGGAGATCCTCGCTGATCAGGATCTGGACCGCGTAGTCGGTGGGGATCAGCAGGCTGTAGCCCGAGTCGCCCGCCTGGATCTTGGCGACCGCCTCCTCGTTCGAGGTGTACGTGTCCATCGTGATCGCGACACCGCACTCCTCCTCGAACGCCTTCAGCACGGCCTCGTCGATGTACTCGGCCCAGTTGTAGAAGTTCAGGCTGTCGCTGAGACGCTCGGGGTCGCCGCAGCGGCCGACGACCGGTTCGGTCCCCCCGGTCGTGGTCGTGGTCCCGGTGGCCGCCGTCGTGGCGTCTCCGCCGCAGGCGGCCAGGAGCATCGTGGCCGCGAGCAGGACCGCTGGTCCGCGTCCTGATCCGTGGCTCGACCTCGTTGCGGATACAGCGCGCATAGCAGCCTCCCTCGCCGGATCCGGGAGCCCGGACCCCTCCGATCACCCAAGGGTCGGATGCTAGCAACTCATTCTCGCCTTGCAGGAGCGCCTCTCGCTGGGTGAGATGTATGGCCTTCTCATCTCGCGAGATCCGGTTGGGCCAGGTGAGAAGGCGGCCATAGACTCGGGCGATCCGGAGGCTCCGCAAGCGCCTCCACGATCCGCGAGGAAGGACCAGCCATGACGTACGGCGTCGAGGAGTACGAGCGCAGGACCCCCAAGGGCAAGGCCGCCTGGGAAAGGGCAGCCAAGGTGATCCCCGGTGGTGTCGGCAGTGCGATCCAGTTCAAGCCGCCCTACCCGATCTACATCGGTGACTCGAAGGGGTCGCGGGTCTGGGACCTCGACGGCAACGAGTACGTCGACTACTCGCTGTGCTATGCGGCGATGGTCGCCGGCCACGCCAATCCTGTCATCGTCGAGGCGATCCAGAAGCAGGCGGCGCACGGCACGCTGTACGGTATGCCGACCGAGCTCGCGGGCCAGCTCGCCGAGGAAGTGATCCGCCGCTATCCGGGGTCGATCGACATGATCCGGTTCACGCAGTCCGGCGTCGAGGCCACGCAGACCGCGATCCGCCTGGCACGCGCCGCCACGGGTCGCAAGACGATCGTGAAGATCGAGGGCCAGTACCACGGCGGGACCGACGACCTGCTCGTTTCGATCGGCGGCGCGCCCGCCGAGAAGGCCGGGCCCGACGAGCACCCCAACGCCACCGCCGACTCGGCCGGATTGCTGCCCGCCTCGACGGAGTACACCTCGGTCGTGTCGTTCAACGACATCGACATGATGAAGCGAGCGTTCGACGAGCACGACGGTGATGTCGCGGGCGTGATCATCGAACCGGCGATGACCAACGGCGGCGTTATCCCGCCACAGCCCGGCTACCTCGAGGCGGTCCGGGACCTCTGCACCGCGAAGGGCGCAGTCTTGATCATGGACGAGGTCAAGCTCGGCTGTCGGATCGCGCCCGGCGGCGCGACCGAGCATTGGGGCGTGAAGGGTGACCTCGTGACGTTGGCCAAGGCGATCGGCGGCGGCGTGCCCGTCGGTGCGTTCGGCGGACGGCGCGAGCTGATGGAGCAGGTCACACCGCTCGGCCCGATGGTGCACTTCGGGACGTACAACGCGAACCCACTGGCGATGGCTGCCGGCCTCGCGTGTCTGACCAAGGTGATGACCGACGACACCTACAAGGAGATGACCCGTCTCACCACGCGCCTGGCCGACGGCATGCGCGAGGTCTTCGATGACGAGGGCGTCACCGCGCGCGTCACCCAGGTCAACACGCTCGGTGGGCTCTTCTTCGGGCTCGACGAGCAGCCGACCAACTTCCGCGAGGCCGCGAAGAACGACACCGCGCGCTGGGACGACTACTGGTTCGGCATGCTGAACCGCGGTGTGATCCCCATGGGTTCGGCGTGGTTCGAGGAGTTCTCGATGTCGGCCCAGCACACCGACGAGGACGTCGACCGCACGCTGGAGGCCTTCGAGGACTGCATCCGGGCCATCACCGCGACGTGACGCTGTCTCCGTCGGCCGACGAGGTCACCGTCGCGGCCCTCGAGGACGACCCGTACCCCATCTACGCGCGTCTGCGACGGGAGGCGCCCGTGTGCTGGGTGCCGGCCGTCGGCCTGTGGTTCATCACGCGTTGGAGGGACGTGATGGAGGCCGGCGAGGACACGTTGCGGTTCCCTGCATCGATGCCCGGCTCACCCCTGGACCGTACGCTGGGTGGCCGGAACGTCCTCACGGTCGACGGCCCCGGGCATGAGCGGATGCGCGCTCCGATGGAGGCTACCCTTCGCCCGAAGCTCCTCGAGACGCACGCGTCGGCCACGGTGGAGCGGATCGCGACCGGACTGCTCGACGACCTGGCGCCGCGCGGCGAGGCCGAGCTGATGTCCGCGTTCTGCGAACCCTTCGCGGTGCTGACGCTGGCGGAGGTGATCGGCTTGCCCCCGGTGCCAGCCGCGACGCTGATGCGGTGGTTCCATGAGATCGCGGCCGGCACCTCGAACTACGAAGGCGACCCGGCCAAGCAGGCGGTGGCCGACGCGACGAGTGCCGAGGTCGACGAGACGCTCACGCCACGGTTCGCCGAGCTGCTGGAGCGCTCAGATGGCTCGATGATCTCCGACATGCTTCACGCGGAGCCCGGCGCCCTGGACGACCGCATGGCTTCGATGATGCCCTCGCTCAAGCTGGCGTTGATCGGCGGGCTCCAGGAGCCCGCGCACGGGCTGGGCACGACGGTCGCGGGCGTGCTCGGTGACCCGGACCAGCGCACGGCGGTGCTGGCCGACCCTGCGGGCCTGGCTCGCAAGGCCACCGAGGAAGGCATCCGCTGGATCTCCCCGATCGGCACGCAGGGTCGCGCGGCCGGCTCTGGTGTCACGGTCGCCGGGGTGGAGATCCCCGAGGGCGAGCCCGTCGGGATCATGGTGCCGTCCGCGAACCGCGACGAGGACGTGTTCGGCCCCACTGCGGATCGCTTCGACCTCGGCCGGTCGCGCCACGCGCACGCCGCGTTCGGGTTCGGGTCGCATTTCTGCGTTGGCCATCACCTCGCGCGGATCCAGATGCGCACGGGACTCCGGATGCTCGTGGAGAGCTTGCCGGGCCTGCGCCTTGACCACGATCGGCCGCCGGTGTTCCGCGGCTGGGAGTACCGCGGTCCGGCCTCGCTGCACGTTCGATGGGGTTGACTTAGTTAGATGGACTAAGTCATACTCTCCCTATGGCGACCGCAGAAGAGATCGCGCACCTCGACACGGTGAACGTGCACGAGGCGAAGACCCACCTCTCGCGACTGCTCGGGCGGGTCGAGCGCGGCGAGGAGATCACGATCGCCCGGGCCGGCAGGCCGGTCGCGAAGCTCATCCCGCTCGAGCCGAAGAAGACCCGTGGTCTGTGGGGCAAGTACAAGGGCCAGATCTGGATGTCGGACGACTTCGACGATCCGCTTCCGGGGTTCGACTTCTCGTGAGGCTGCTGCTCGACTCCCACGCCCTCTTGTGGTTCCTGCGCGGCGATGAGGACCGGCTATCGGACCGCGTCCGAGATCTGGTCGAGGATCCGTCCGTGCACGTTGCCGTCAGTGTGGTGTCCCAGTGGGAACTGATGCTGAAGGCACTCGCCGGCCGGCTCCGCCTTCCCGATGCCCCCGAAGCGTTCCTCATCGACCTGCCGCGCGAAGAAGGGTTCCGTGTGATCGACGTGCAGCCGCGCCATATCCGGGCCCTCCCCGAGCTCCCGGCGCTCCACGCTGATCCGTTCGACCGCCTGCTGATCGCGCAGGCCCTCGTCGAAGGCATGACGCTCGTCACCGGCGACGAAACCATGCGCCGCTACCCTGTAGAGACGCTCTGGTAGCGCGTCTCGGGTATCCTGGCGCGATCCCATCCGCACGAGGACGTGAGACCGATGGAACGCATCAGCCACTGGATCGGCGGCAAGGTCGTGCCCGGCGAGTCGGGACGCACCGGCCCAGTGTTCAACCCCGCCACCGGCGAGCAGACCCACGAGGTCGACTTCGCCACCACCGAGGAGCTCAGCACCGCGGTTGATGCCGCGGCGGAGGCCTTCCCGGCGTGGCGCGCCACCTCGCTCTCCAAGCGGGCCGACGTCTTGTTCCGGATCCGCGAGCTGCTGGAGCAGCGCAAGCCCGAGCTCGCGCGGATCGTCACCAGCCAGCACGGCAAGGTGGTCTCCGACGCCGCCGGCGAGGTCCAGCGCGGGATCGAGAACGTCGAGTACGCCTGCGGGATCTCGAACCTGCTGAAGGGCGGGTTCTCCGAGCAGGTCGCCACCGGGGTCGACGTCTTCTCGATCCGGCAGCCGCTCGGCGTCGTCGCGGGGATCACCCCGTTCAACTTCCCGGCGATGGTCCCCATGTGGATGTTCGCGAACGCTATCGCGTGCGGGAACACCTTCATCCTGAAGCCGTCGGAGAAGGATCCGTCGGCCTCGATGTTCGTCGCCGAGATCCTGAAGGACGCGGGGCTTCCCGATGGCGTGTTCAACGTCGTGCACGGCGACAAGGTCGCGGTCGACGCGATCCTCCATCACCCCGACATCGAGGCCGTATCGTTCGTCGGCTCAACGCCGATCGCCCGCTACATCTACGAGACGGGCACGGCGAACGGGAAGCGCGTGCAGGCGCTCGGTGGCGCGAAGAACCACATGATCGTCCTGCCCGACGCGGACCTCGACATGGCAGCCGACGCCGCGGTGAGCGCCGGGTACGGCAGCGCAGGCGAGCGTTGCATGGCGATCAGCATGGTCGTCGCGGTCGGGGGGATCGGCGACGAGCTGGTCGCGAAGATCGCAGAGCGTCTGCCGAAGGTGAAGGTCGGCGACGGCACCGACCCCGAGAACGAGATGGGCCCGCTCGTCACCCGTGAGCACCGCGACAAGGTGGCGTCCTACCTCGACAGTGGCGCGGCGCAGGGCGCGACCCTCGTCCGCGACGGACGCGAGGACGAGGTGTACGGGCGCGACGGCTTCTTCCTGGGCGTGTCGCTGATCGACCACGTCACCATAGAGATGGACTGCTACCGCGACGAGATCTTCGGGCCGGTGCTCGGCGTCACGCGCGTCGACACCTACGACGAGGCGGTCCGGATGGTGAACGAGAACCCGTACGGCAACGGGGTCGCGATCTACACGCGCGACGGCGGCGCGGCGCGCCGGTTCCAGTTCGAGATCGAGGCGGGGATGGTCGGAGTCAACGTGCCGATCCCCGTGCCCGTGGCCTACTACTCGTTCGGCGGGTGGAAGGCCTCGCTGTTCGGCGACAACCACATGTACGGTCCCGAGGGCGTGAACTTCTACACGAAAGGCAAGGTCGTGACGCAAAGATGGCCCGATCCGTCCACATCGACCGTCGATCTCGGCTTCCCGAGGACGCGATGAACACCGAGGAGCTGTTGCAGCGCGAGGATCAGGCCTGGTCGGCGTTCGTGGACGCGTTCGCGAGCGTCCCGGAGACCCGGCGTGAGGACGAGGGCGTCGTGCCCGGATGGTCGGTCAAGGACCTGGTGTGGCACTGCGGGTTCTGGGCGGGCTACGTGGGTGACGTGCTCGAGCGTGCCGCCAAGGGGGAGCCGGCGCCCGACGAGCAGGACTGGGACGCCTACAACGACATGGTCATCGTGCAGGGACGCGGGATGACGTGGGACGAGATCGTCGTCGGTTCCGAGGAGAACCGCACGCGGGTGCGAGCGGCGCTCACGGCGCTGCCCTCGTTGACCGACGGCCTCGTCGAAGAGTTCACGGGCGAGACCTACGAGCACTACGAGGAGCACACCGCCGAGATCGCCGCGTTCGCGGCCGGCTCAGCCGAGTAGCTCGACCGGGTCTCCCGCGCGGGCGACACCCGATCTTTCGACGTCACCGTAGACGCCGAGCAGCAGCTCCGCGCCGATCTTCCGGTGCCCGGCCAGCACGTCGAGGGTGTCGAAGTCCTTCTCGCCCGTGTCGGGGTCGAGCGTCGTCATCACGCACCGTGGCATCCGGTCGCCGAGGCGGATCACGGCGTCGCCGATCCGGACCTGGCGGCCCTGCCACGTGTCCTCCTCGTAGGGGCCGAGGCCGTCGAGCTCTACGAGCATCCGGAAGCGGCGTGGATCCAGTGCGGGGTCGCCTCCGCGTGCGCCGACGTCCGCGATCGAGGCGCGCGACACGACCGAGACGCGGTGCATCCCGCCCGCGTACTCAGGCTGGTCCACGCGCATGAGCGTGAGGGTCTCGTCGATACCGTGCACCGCGCCGGCGAACACCGGGTCGATCGGGCGAGCCGTCACCGTCCGGTCGAACAGCGCGACCTCGATCGCGGCGCCCACCGGTCGGGCATCGCCGTGGACCTCGGTCCCGTCGGGGAACCGGAGCGACAGCCGTTCCGCATGGCGGTCCCACGTGCTCACCAGCCGCATGAACGGCGCCTTCGAGACGCCGGACGGCCTCGACCCGTCGAGCCGAGCGAACAGGAAACGGCGGTCGCCCACAGCGCCTGCGGGCCGCAGGTCGATCACGTCGGGCCGGTGGAGCCCCGTCGACTTCACAGGGGTGAGGTTGAAGGCGGCGACGTTCGGCATGGCTCCAAGGCTAACGGGACGGATAGGCTTCGGCGTCATGACGATCCCCGAGCACCTCGCGAACCGCGATCTCGACAGTTCGATCCTGACCCCGCTCGCCGAGCCGCCGTCGCGCGCCCGTGTCGTGATCGTGGGTGGCGGGATCATCGGTTCCTCGATCGCCTACCACCTGACGAAGCTCGGGTGGACCGACGTGGTCGTGCTCGAACGGACCCAGCTGACCGGCGGCACGACCTGGCACGCCGCCGGGCTCGTGTCGCAGATCCGCGGGACGCACGCCCTCACCGAGCTCAGCCGTCTGAACGTGCCGACGTACTCGGGCCTTGCCGGGGAGACCGGCGTCGAGACGGGGTTCCGTCAGGTTGGGTCGCTCTCGGTCGCCCGCACGCAGAGCCGGTTCGACGAGCACCTGTACGGGGCCGACATCTCCCGCGCGTTCGGCGTGGACGCGCACGTCCTCACGCCCCGCGAGGTCCTCGACTGGTGGCCGGTCGCCGAGGTCGACGACCTGGTCGGCGCGGTGGTGACGCCGAGCGATGCCACCGTGAACCCCGGCGACGCGGCGCTCGCGCTCGCGAAGGGCGCGAGGGACCGCGGGGCCACGTTCGTCCACGGTGTGACGGTGACCGGCGTCGCGGAGCAGGCGGGCCGCGTGACGGGGGTCCGGACCGACCGCGGTGACGTCGAGGCCGAGGCGGTCGTGATCGCCGCCGGGTTGTGGTCGAGCGAGCTCGCCCGGATGGCGGGCGTCAGCGTCGCCCTGTACCCCGCAGAGCACGTCTGGGTGATGACCGAGCCGCACGAGGGCGCCGAGGAACGGTTCCCGATCATGCGCGACCTGGACGGCTACCTCTACATCCGTCACTACCGCGGCGGATACGTCGTCGGGTGCTTCGAGCCGCGCGGCAAGCCCAAGTCGCCCGCCGACATCACCACCGACGGGTTCGCGGAGCTCGGCGAGGACTGGGAGCACTTCGCGCCGGTGCTCGAGAACGCCCGTCAGCGCGTGCCGGCCCTCCGGGAGATCGGGTTCCAGCACTACCTGCGCGCCCCGGAGTCCTTCACCCCCGACACGAACTTCCACCTCGGCGAGCTCCCCGAGAAGCCGGGGCTCTGGATCGCCGCGGGGCTCAACTCGCAGGGGATCATCTACGCGCCCGGCGTCGGAACCGCGCTCGCGGAGTGGATGGTCGAGGGACACCCCACCTACGACCTGACCGAGGTCGACGTCGCGCGCGGAGGCCGCTGGGCGAACAACCGCGCGTGGCTGCACGAGAAGACCGCCGAGACGCTCGGGCGTCTGTACGCGATGCACTGGCCGGGTCTCCAGTCGGAAGTCGGGCGCGGTGTCCGCCGCGTCCCGCTGTACGACCGGTTCCGCGAAGCCGGCGCCGCGTTCGGCGAAGCGAGCGGTTGGGAGCGTGCCGCGTGGTTCTCACCGGGAGCGACCGCGGAGCCTGCCTGGGGCTACGACTTCGACCGCCCGTCGTGGTTCGGCGACGTCGGCGAGGAGGTGCGCGCCTGTCGCGAGCGTGCCGCGCTGTTCGACCTCTCGACGTACGCGAAGTTCCTGGTGCAGGGCCCCGAGGCACTCGCCGGGCTCCAGCGCCTGGTCGCGAGCGATCTCGACGTCGAGCCCGGCCGCGTCGTCTATACGGTGATGCCGAACGCGCGCGGGGGGATCGAGATGGACCCGACGGTGACGCGCCTGGACGACGACGTGTTCCTGGTGCTCGCGCCCACGCTCTACCAGCGGCGGACCGACGGGCTGCTGCGCCGGGGGCTGCCGGCCGGCGCCAGCGTGACCGACGTGACGAGCGGGTACGCGGTGCTGCACGTCGCCGGCCCCGCGTCGCGCGATGTGCTGCAGCAGGTGGTCGACGCCGATCTCGCCGGCGAGGCGTTCCCGTTCCTGGCCGCCCGCGAGGTCGAGGCAGGCTTCGCGAAGGCATGGGCACTGCGAGTGTCGTTCACCGGCGAGCTTGGCTGGGAGCTGTACGTCCCGACCGAGTTCGTCACCGACGTCTACGACCGTCTGGTTGTGGCGGGTGCCGGGGTCGGCATGCGCCACGCCGGGGCGTTCGCGTTCGACGCGCTCCGGCTCGAACGCGGGTTCCGTTCGTGGGGCCATGACGTCGGCACGCTCGACGATCCGTTCGCGAGCGGGCTCGGTTTCGCGGTGTCGCGGACGAAAGCCGGCGACTTCGTGGGCCGCCAGGCGCTCGAGGCGCTCCGCGACGCGCCAGGAGAACGCCGCCTGGTCTCGGTCCTCCTCGACGACGCCGACGCGATGCTCTGGCACGGCGAGCCGGTCGCGTCGGGCGAGACGTTCAACGGGCACGTCACGAGCGGCGCCTACGGGCACACGCTCGGCGCGCCGGTCGGCCTGGCATGGATCCACGGCGACGTCCCCGAGCGCGCCGAGGTCCTCGTCCGGACGCGCCGCATCGGCGCGACGTTGTCGGCGGCGCCGTTCTACGACCCCAAGGGCGAGCGGGCCCGCGGCTGACCTGCTCAGCCCGCGCGATCTCAAGGCTTCGCTCGCCGAAGGCACCGGAGGCGAGCGTCGGTCAAGTGATCGCGGCGTCGATAGCGGCGCGCGAGGGCATGCCCTCGCGCGCCCCGGCCACGGTGACCGAGAGCGCGGCCGCGGCGGCGGCGCGCCGCGCCGCCACCGCGACCTCGAGGCCCTCGTGCATCGAGGCCGCCAGCACCCCGTTGAAGCAGTCGCCGGCCCCGGTCGTGTCGACGGCCTCGGTGGGCTCGACGTCGATCAGCGTCTCGCCGCGGTCGTCGACGAGCAGCGCACCGTCCTCACCGAGCGTGATGAGCACCGCGAGGTGGGGGGTGCGACGCCGGAGCGCCCTCGCGGCGCCCCGCGGCTCGGTCTCGGCCGCGACGAGGTTCAGGACCTCCTCGCGGTTCGGCGTCGTCACCGTGGCGTGATCCATCAGGTGGCGCAACCGCATGGTTGCCGGCGCCGGGTTCACGATCAGGGGCACGCCGTGCTCGCCGCACCACTTCGCGACCGACAGGCACCCCTTGTGGGCGATCTCGCACGACAGCAGCACCAGCGACGGCGCGACCGCGTCGAGGTCGGCGGTGAGGTCCTCGAGCGTGTCGTTCGCTCCGGGCGCCACGACGATCTGGTTGTCGCCGCGCCGGTTGACCGCGATGAGCGCGACGCCGGTCGCGGTGTCCTCGACGGTGCGTAGGTGGGAGAGGTCGATCCTCTCGGCTTCGAGCGCGGCGCTGGCTGCGGCGCCCATGTCGTCGGCACCGACCGCGCCGAGCAGGACGACGGGCGCGCCCGCGCGGGCGGCGGCCACCGCCTGGTTCCCCCCCTTGCCCCCGTGGTGCTGGGAGAACGTCCCGCCGACGGTGGTGACACCGGGCTTCGGCAGCAACGCGCCGCTCACCACGAGGTCGACGTTGATAGCGCCGACGACGGCGAGAGCGCCACTCACGCCCGGTCCTCCACGAGGCCGCGCAGCCGCTCGATCATCCGCTGGACCACCGCGGGTGCGTCGACCGAGGTCGCGACGCGCGCGTTCGCGTCGGCGTGCCAGTCCGACCACGGGCTCGTGCGGATGTCGAGCAGGTCGGACACGGTCTCGCCCCGTGTCCACCGGCCGTCGAGCTCGACCTCGACTCGCGTGTCGGCCCAGGTACACACCGCCGGGTCGATCGCCGCGATGAGCGCGAGCGGGTCGTGCATGCAGGCTCCCTCGTAGCGGCCGGTCGATGCGTAGAAGTCGGCGTAGAACGACACCGACTCGCGGATCAACCTGGCGAGCTCGGACTCCGGCGCCGGCGCGCAGATCGTCTCGACGTCGATCGCGGAGAGCCACACGCGTTCGGTGACGTCGAGACCGAGGCACCACGGCAGCTGCTCGGGTGCCGCGCCCGACCAGGCGGTGAACACCTCGGCCGCGGCCTCTGGGTCCATCCACACGTTCGCCTCGGCGCGCGGGGTCACGTTGCCGCCCTCGCGGAAGGCGCCACCCATGAGCGCGAACCCACGCAGCAGCTCGGGCAGGCGGGGCTCCATCCGCGCGGCGAGAGCCACGTTCGTGAGCGGTCCGGTCGCGACCAGCAGGATCTCGCCGGGTCGCGTCCGTGCCTGGTCCACGATCAGCGCGGCGGCGTCGCGCGAGGACGACACGGCGGTTGGCTCACGCGGCGCGAAGCCGCCCAGCCCCTCCTCGCCGTGCACGACGGTGAAGGCCTCCCACGACTGGAGCAGGGGCGTCTCCGCGCCGCGCGCGACCTCGACATCGCCGAGCCCCGCGAGCTCGAGGACCAGCAGTGTGTTCCGCGTCGTGTTCGAGACGTGCACGTTGCCGGTGACCGCGGTGGCGCCGATGAGCTCGACCTCGGGCGAGGCGGCGGCGCAGAGCAGCGCGACGAGGTCATCCACCCCGGTGTCGACGTCGAGGATCACAGGGATCGGCACGGCCGAACGATAGCCGCTAGCCTTGGGCGCGTGCCGGACGACATGACCGTCGAGGATTTGGGTTCCTGCACTGGTGGGGGATGCCCTCCCTGTACCGGTGTCCGCACGACCCCGACCCGGCGAACTGCGACGTGGCGCTCGTCGGTGTCCCGCACTCCACCGGGAACGGCACCACCTGGCGCGATCAGCACCTCGGTCCGCGCTCGATCCGCGACATCTCGATGGCGTATCAGCGCCTGCACCTGAAGTGGCGGTTCGACCCGTGGAACGCGTGCCGCATCCGCGACCTCGGCGACGTGCCGATCCTCAACACGCTCGTGAACGACGTCGCCGTGAAGGAGATCGAGGCGTTCTACCGGCGCCTCGACGAGCACGGCGTGCGGCCGGTCTCGTTCGGCGGTGACCACTCGATCTCGCTCGCGATCCTGCGCGCGATCGCCGGACCGGACTCGCGCTACCAGAGCCCCGCCGCGGTCGTGCACTTCGACGCGCACTACGACAGCTACGACGATTTCCCCAACTGGTACGGCGCGTACGACTCGGCCGGGCACTGGGCTTCGAAGTCGGTGCACGAGCGCCACGTCGATGCGACCCGCAGCGTCCAGATCGGCATCCGCGGCCACGACGTATGGATGGACCCAGGCAAGACGAGCCGCGAGCTCGGCTACCGGATCGTGACGAAGGACGAGTTCGACGACGACCTGGGGATCGACGGCACCGTCGCCCTGATCCGCGAGCGCGTCGGGGACATGCCCGTCTACGTGAGCTTCGACCTCGACGCGCTCGACACCACGATCGCGCCGGCGGTGTCCAACCCCGAGCCGGGCGAGGAGGGCCTCACGATGAAGGAGGCCATCCGGGTCATCCAGGGTATGCGCGGGATGGACGTGATCGGCGCCGACGTGGTCGAGCTGATGCCTTCGGTCGACTCGCCGAACTCGATGACGGCGCAGAACGCGACCCGGATCGGGTTCGAGCTGATCTGTCTGATCGCCGATCGCCTCTCGAGCGCGCCGTAGCTGGAGTCGGCACGTTCGTACCGGATTACCCTGCCCTCGTGCCTAAGGGCAGTCGGAACCGTCGAGGTACGGCACGTTCGTGCCGAATCTGTTGGCTTGAGCGTGGAAAGCGTCTAGACTACGGGAATCAGCACGCTCGTGCTGGTTCCTATCGCGAGGGAGACCGAGATGGCAGGTCCGGTTCGCTCGACTCGAGAGGTCTCTGAGCGCATCCGTGCCCGGCGTCGAGCCCTGGGTCTCACGCAGGCCGCGCTGGCCGACCTTGCCGGCTGCTCGCCTCGCTTCGTAGGGGCGCTCGAGGCCGGGAAGCCCACGGTCCACCTGGACAAAGTCCTGGCCGTACTCGATGTCCTAGGTCTCGACCTCTCGCTCGCGCCGCGGGACCGGTCGTGACGGCTCGAGACCTCCGATCGCTCACCGCGGTGAGGAGCGCCGACGTCCACAAGGCGGGTCGTCGGGCGGCCACCCTCGAACGGGGCGACGACGGCACCACCCGCTTCGCGTATCTCCCGGAGTACCTCGCGGCCGAACACGGTGCCGTCGCGACGACCCTGCCGCTGTCCGAGGAACCGGTCGTCACGTGGGCTGGCGCCGTGCCGCCGTTCTTCGCGGGGCTGCTCCCCGAGGGGCGCCGGCTGACGGGTCTCCGTCAGGCCGTGAAGACCTCGGCCGACGACGAGCTGTCACTGCTGCTCGCCGTCGGGCGCGACACGATCGGCGATGTCCAGGTCGTGCCCGACGGCGAGGAACCGGTCCCCGTCGAGCCGCTCGTGGTCGTCGACCGCGACTGGTTCGAGGTCCGGTTCGCCGACGTGCTGGGTGACGCCGGCGTCGTCGACCTCGTGGGGATCCCCGGCGTCCAGGACAAGGCCTCGTCCAGGATGATCTCGGTCCCGGTCAGCCGGGCAGGGGAGCGCTACGTCTTGAAGGTCGACCCGCCGGAGTTCCCGCACGTCGTCGAGAACGAGGCGTTCTTCCTCGAACTGGCGGGTCAGGCCCGGGTCCCGCGCGCGCGTGCGCGGGTCGTCCATGACGCCGACGGTCGGCCGGGACTGCTCGTTACCCGCTTCGACCGCGTGGCGCATCGCGACGGGACCACGTCGTCGCTCGCGTGCGAGGACGCGGCGCAGGTGCTCGGCCGCTGGCCTGCGGATAAGTACCTGCTGAGCACGGAAGAGGTCGTGACGGGACTGGCGGATCGGTGCGCCGCCCGCGCCGTCGCTCTGCGCGCGCTGTACCTACAGGTGTGCTTCGCGTGGCTCACCGGGAACGGGGACCTCCACGCGAAGAACCTCTCCATCCTCGCGACGAGCGACGGCGAGTGGCGGGTCTCGCCCGCCTACGACCTGCCTTCCACCGTGCCCTACGGCGACCTCACGATGGCGTTGACGCTGCAGGACCGCACGCGCGGGATCTCGCGAGGCCACCTGCTGTCGCTCGCCGCCGCGATCCGGTTGCCCGAACGCGCGGCCGTGAGCGTGCTCGACGATCTGTTGGACAGGCTCGCCGATCTGGAACAGCAGCTGCGCGATGGCGCGCTGCCCTTCGCGCAGAAGGTGACCGCGGATATGGCCGCCGAGCTGCGCCTCCGCCGTCGGGCGACGTCGAGCCCGGCTCCGCGATCGGATGCCTACTCGTAGCCGAGCAGGCGCTTCGCGACGTGTATCGACATCCGGTGCATCCGCTCGGGGGTGACCGATGGGTCGCCGAGCAGCACCTGGATCGCCATGCCGTCGATCATCGTGCCGAGCTGCAACGCCAGGTCCTCGGTATCCATCCCGTTGGCTGAGAACTCGCCCGACTGGCGCCCGTGACGGATCACCTCGGCGAGCGACTGGATCCACCGCCGCTCCAGCGATTCGCGCTCCACCGCCATCTGCGGATCGCGCAGCGCCCGCACCCAGATCTCGAGCCAGAGTGCCCACTCGTCGAGCAGCGTGTACTCGGGCAAGAGCCCGGGCACCGACAGCTCGATCATCCGGTGGAGCCGCTCCTTCGCCGAGGTCATCTTGCGCATCTCGCGCGATATCTCGAGGTAGAAGCGGTCGTTCGCGAGCGTCAGCGCCTCGACCAGCAGCCGGTCCTTCGACTCGAAGTAGTAGAGGATCAGACCGGGGGAGACCCCGCAGACCTCGGCGATGTCCTGGATGCGGGTCTCGGCCATGCCGCGCTCGGTGATGACCCGGGCGGCCGCCTCCAAGATCTCCTGGCGGCGGTCACGCGCCTGCCGCTTGGTCGCCGTCTTCGCCATCGGTGCCTCCTGAACGCCGTCCAGCGCAGGGTGCGCCGCACGCCGGTTCCTGATCCACTGTTCGATCTCACTCTACCCTAGTGACCTGCAGACTCGTGAACCGGACCGCAGCCACCGGGGTTTGACTCGTCGTTCAAACTTCAGGCTATGATACGCCCCGTCGCGGTCAGGTCCACCCGGCGGGGACCTGCCGGCATGGACGAGCGGCCGGGGGAAGGAACCGAAGGCCAGATGGCTTCCAACGTCTACGACGCGATCATCATCGGCGGCGGGCACAACGGGCTCACGAGCGGCGCGTACTTCGCTCGCGCGGGCGCGAGGACCTTGGTGCTCGAGGGCCGCAACAAGACCGGCGGCGCGGCCGACACCTCCGCCCCGTTCGCCGACCATCCCGACATCAACGTCACGACCTACTCCTACGTGATGTCACTGATGCCCCCGACGATCATCCGCGAGCTCAAGCTCAAGCGGTTCGGCTACGACGTCACACCGTTCGGTCCGTACTTCCAGGCCTTCCCCGACGGCCGCGCGATCACCGTCTACGCCGACGACGCGAAGAAGTCCTACGACTCGATCGCGCAGTTCTCCAAGCGCGACGCCGACACCCTCGAGGAGTGGGAGGCGTGGATGAAGGGCGTGGCCGACGTGCTCGGCCCGCTGTTGATCCAGCCGCCGCCCAAGGTCGGCTCGATGGCCCTCGGCGACCTGATCTCGAGCGCCAAGGCGGCGTGGCAGATGCGCAAGCTCGGCGTCCGCGGTGTGGGCGACGTGACCCGCCTGTTCACGATGAGCGTCTCCGACCTGCTGAACGACTGGTTCGAGTCCGACGCGATCAAGGGGATGCTGGCGGTGAACGGCGTGATCGGCACATGGGCCGGTCCCGACGAGCCCGGCACCGCCTACGTGATGCTGCACCACTCGATCGGTGACGTCGGCGACGGCCACCTCGGCTCGTGGGGCTTCCAGCAGG
>CAZZND010000008.1:0-36546 GCA_964655465.1 uncultured Actinomycetes bacterium | reverse complement strand
CAGGTCGTCGTACACGATCAGCACGTGCTTGCCTTCGTCCATCCAGTGCGCGCCGATGGCCGCGCCGGCGTAGGGGGCCACGTACTGGAACGGGGCCGGGTCCGAGGCCGCGGCGTTCACCACCAACGTGTACTCGAGGGCGCCCTGCTCGCGGAGCGTGTCCACGACCTCGGCCACCGTGGACGCTTTCTGGCCGACCGCGACGTAGATGCACCGCACGGCCTGGTCGGTCCCCCAGTACTGCCTCTGGTTGATGATCGTGTCGAGCGCCACCGCGGTCTTGCCGGTCTGGCGGTCGCCGATCAGCAGCTGGCGCTGGCCCCGGCCGATCGCGGTCATCGCGTCGATCGCGGTGATGCCGGTGTAGAGCGGCTCCTTCACCGGCTGGCGCGAGACCACGTTGGGCGCCTGCAGCTCCAGGGCGCGCGATGTGTCCGAGGCGATCGGGCCCTTGTCGTCGATCGGACGGCCGAGGCCGTCGACCACGCGGCCGAGGAAGCCGTCGCCCACCGGCACCGACAGCACGCGGCCCGTCTGCTTGACGGGGTCGCCCTCCTCGATGCCGGCGGCCTCGCCGAAGATGACGCAGCCGATCTCGTGCTCGTCCAGGTTGAACGCCACGCCCAGGAGACCGCCGGGGAACTCCAGCAGCTCGTTCGTCATCGCGCGCGGCAACCCCGAGACGCGCGCGATGCCGTCACCTGTGTCGATGACCCGGCCGACCTCCTCGCGCTCGACGGAGGGGCTGTAGGACTCGACGTTCCTGCGTAGCGTCTCGGCGATGGCCGAGGGGTCAAGGCTCAAGGTCATCGGTTCGCTCCTAGGTGTTGCTTCGCGTCCTCGAGGCGGGTGGCGATGGAGCCGTCGAACACCAGCTCACCGACGCGGGCCACGAGCCCGCCGACGACGCTGGGGTCCACGACGACCTGGATCTCGACCTCGCGGCCCGTGGCCCGCGACAGCGCCGCGGTAAGCCGTGCGCGCTGGTCTTCGCCGAGCGGGACGGCGCTACGGACCTCGGCGGCCACGCGCTGCCGCTCGGCGGCCGAGATCTGCGCCAGGTGCTCCACGATCTTGCCCAGCTCGCGCCCGCGCCCGCCGGCCACCACCAGGCCGATCAGGTTCACGGTGGCCGGGTGGGCGCGATCGCCCAGCAGCTCGGTCACGATCGCGGCACGGTTCTCGGCCGGCAGGGCCGCGTTCGTCAGGGCGTCGCGCAGGCCGGGGTGCTGCTCCAACCCTTTCGCGAACGCGTACAGCTCGTCCGTGACCCGCTGCAGCGCTCCCTCGCCCTCTGCCACCGCGAACAGCGCGTTCGCGTAGCCCTCGATCAGTTCCGTGCCTGCCACGTCAGTTGCTTCCGTTGCCGCTCGCGGCCACCTGGTCGATGTACTCGTCGATCAGGCGCTCGTGCGCCTTCGTGTCGAGCTCCTTCTCCACGACCTTGCCCGCCAGGAGCACCGCGATCTCTCCGACCTGGACACGCAGATCCTGGAACGCGCGGTCGCGCTCGGCCCGGATCTCCTCCTGCGCGCGGGCGACCGTCGCCCGGGACTCCTGCTCGGCCTTGGCCTGGATGTCGCGGCGGAGCTGATCCGCCGTCTTGCGGGCCTCCTCGATGATGCGGTTGGCCTCGTCGCGCGCGCCGGCCAGCTGGGTCCGGTAGTCGGAGAGCTCGGACTCGGCGGTCCGCTTCGCGCCCTCGGCCTTCTCGAGGTTGCCCTGGATCTGCTCACGTCGCTCCTCGAGGACCTGGTTCATCTTGGGCAGCACCCACTTCCAGATGAAGAAGAAGAACACGCCGAACGCCAGGACGCCGATCAGGAGCTCCGCCGGCTTCGGGGTCAGGTTGCTGATCTCGTCGCCACCAGCGGCGGTACCCTCTTCGGCTGCCAAGAACGCGATGATCGCTGCAAGCACCGTCGTCGCCTCCTGCTAGATGATGAACGAGAAGGCGATGCCGAATAGCGCGAGCGCCTCGATCAGACCGATGCCGATGAACATCGTGGTCCTCACCTGACCCGCGTACTCGGGCTGGCGAGCCATGGCCTCGACCGACTTGCCGATGAGAACCCCGAGCCCGATGCCCGGCCCGATGGCCGCGAGCCCGATCACGAGCCCCTTGCCGATCGTCTCGAGCCCCGAGAAATCGGCCGCCTGCGCGAGCAATCCCAACATCCCTGCCTCCTTGTCTGCCTAGTGCTCCTCCGCCAGTGCCTGCCCGATGTAGGAGGCGCTGAGGATGGAGAAGATGAACGCCTGAAGGACCGCCACGAAGACCTCGAAGCCGACCAGGACCACCGCCAGCGGGAAGGTCGCCGCCGCCAGCGGCCAGGTCTTCGGCCCGTTCGCGATCGCGAAGTATGTGCCGGCGAACATGATCGCCAGCAGGAAGTGCCCCGCGATGAAGTTGGCCGAGAGACGGACCGTGAGGGTGATCGGCCGCACGATGATGTTCGAGACGAACTCGATCAGCACCAGCAACGTGTAGCGCAGCCACCAGGGGGCGGCAGCGATGATGCACGTGTGACGCAGGTAGCCGATGAACCCGTGCCTCTTGATGCCGACCGCGTTGTAGACGGTCCACGAGATGACGGCGAGGATCAGCGGGAACGCCACTCGGCTGTTCGCCGAGAAGTTGATGAACGGGAACACCTCGAAGAGGTTGCCCACCAGGATGTAGAAGAAGAACGCCGCGAGCAGCGGCGTGAACCTCACCGCGTCCTGACCGAGCATCGGGATCGCGATGGCCTCGCGCACGAAGTCGATCCCCATCTCCATCATCGACTGGAGCTTGCCGGGTACGACGGTGGGCCTGCGGAACGCGAAGAAGAAGAGCGCGAACAGCCCGATCAACGTCAGCAAGATCAGGAACGAGACGAAGTTGAGGCAGAGCGGGCTGCCGAAGAAGTCGATCGACGGCCCGGCGCACCGGAAGACGAAGTCCTCGGTGGACGGCGGGTGGAACTCTGCGGCCAGGATGGCGCCGATCATCGAGCCTCCCCCCGGAAGTACCAGAGGTCGGCCTGCACTCGCCGGCTGGACAAGATCTTGAGCTCGACCGCGAGCAGCGCGATCGTCGCGGGGACGAACGCCGCGACGAAGGCCACGGGCGAGAACCAGGTCATCCCCTCGAGGACAACCAACAGCACCACGAACACGAGCAGGCGCATCACGAACCCACCCAGGCCCACGACGTAGATCGCTTCGGGCGAGATGCGTGAGGCCCACGAGAGCGAGACCGCGAAGGCCACGAGGTTGACCGCGACGACGACGACGCCGAGGGCGGCGGACCACCCGTCGGAAGCGTCACCGAAGAAGGTCCCGAGGATCAGCGCGACGACGATCGCCACGGGAGCGAACGGCAGCACGCGGCGGAGCACGAGCTTCTCCGGTTCAGTCGCTGCCACCGTCTCCCCTGCCGTAGCGGACGTACACGATGTAGATCCCTGCGACGGCCCCGAGCACGAACCCGACGCCCGTGAGGATCTTCTCGGTCCCGAGCACCCGGTCGGCCAGGTACCCGAGGGCGCCGATCGTCGCGATCCCAGCGACGAGCGTGGAGACGACCGACCATCCCGTTTCGACGCCCGACCAGTTCCCCTGCTTCGGATCGGTCGCCATGAGCGCGGGGAGTATAGCGACCGCCCCGAGCACCCGTCAAAGGTCCGAGACGCATCTCCGCAGGTCAGAGCCTAGGCGCTCATGCGCTCGTGAAACGTTTCACGAGCTGCTCGGCTCAGATGTAGAACTCGCCGAAAGCCTCGTCCCAGAGCGCGATCTCGTCGTCGTCGCGGAGCTCGCGGTACGTGCTCAGCCGGGCGAGTGTCCGCTCGGGCGGGAACACCAGGTCGCTCTCGGCCGCGTAGCGGGCGAGCTCGGCCACCTCCGGGTCAGGGTCTGAGCGGGCGATGCTCAGCAGCTCGTCCTTCGCTCCCGGCACGGGGGTGACGTAGTTGACGTAGGCGGCGATCATCGCCGCGACGTCGGGGCGCAACACGAAGTCCATGAACCGCATGGCGTCGACGGGATGCTCGGCGCCCCGCGGGATCACCATCGCGTCGGTCCACAAGATCGCGCCCTCCTCGGGGATCACGAACTGCAACCCCTCGGACGCGCCGATCTGGTTCTTCTGGAAGATGTCGCCCGACCAGGCCATGGTGATGGCGACATCGCCGTTGGCGAGGGCGGTCGTGTAGTTCTGCGCGAGGTAGCGACCGACGATCCCCCGGTCGCGCTGGTCGCGGAGCGCCGACGCCGTGGCCCGCCAGTCCTCCGGCGTCGACGTCGCCGTGTCGAGTCCCAGCGCGATCATCGCGAGGTTGGGAAGGTCGACCGCGTCGCCGAACATGCCGACCTGGCCCGCGAACTCTTCGCTGAACAGGTCGCGCAGGCTCGTGATCTCGCGCCCCGTGAGCGCGGGGTCGTAGGCGATGCCCGTGATGCCGGACTGCCACGGCATCGAGTACCGGGCGTGGGGGTCGTAGGCGGGGTCACGATAGGCTGACGCGACGTGCTGGTCGAAGTTGGGCCGCTGGTCGGTCGCGAGGGGAAGGAGGTGGTCCTGCTCGATCAGCTTCGTCAGGGTGACGCCGTTCGTGATGACCATCACGTCCCAGCCGGTGGGCCGGCCTGCCGCCAGGTAGGGCTGGATCTGCTGGTAGAAGCGCTCCGCGTCGGGGATGACCTCGCGGTAGTCGACGTCGATACCGGTCTCCTGCGTGAACCGCTGCAATGACGGCCGCGTGTCGTTGCCCTGTGCGTCCTTGCCCCGGTCCAGGTAGAGCGGCCAGTTCGCCACGTGGACCACACCGTCGGGATCACCCTCGAACGGCCCGCCGGTGGCGCCGCGGGCGCACGCCTCGAGCAGTGGTGCCAGCAGCAACGCGCCCGCGGCGCCACCGGCGCGACGCAGGAATGCGCGCCGGTCCAAGGGGCTGGCCCCCGCGTGGCTGACGGTCGGTCGCAACGGTTCTCCCATGGCTCGCACGAAGGCTCGGGACCGGTCGAACCAGGTATCGGCAAGGACGCGGCAGACCTTACTTCCTGGCGCCGGCGCCGAACGCGACCGAGCTGGAAGCTTTCGACTTGCGGGCCGCCCGGGTGCCGCCGATCAGGTTGAACGCCGCGATCAAGATCCCGATCGAGAACAGGACGGTGCCCCAGACGTTCACGTGGGGCGGCACACCCAGACGCGAGGCGCCGTAGACCCAGGTCGGGAAGGTGTTCGTGGTGCCGTTCACGAAGTTCGTGATGACGAAGTCGTCGAGCGACAGGACGAACGCCAGCAGGAAGCCGGCCACGATCCCCGGGGCGATCAGCGGCAGCGTCACCTTGAAGAACGCCGTGACCGGCGTCGCGTACAGATCCTGCGCCGCGCTCTCGAGCGAGGAGTCCATACCCTGGACACGCGCGCGCACGGTGATGGCGACGAACGCGATCGAGAACCCGATGTGGGACAGCGTGATCGTCAGCTGCCCGGGAACCAGCGAGAGCCCGCCCGGCTTCACCTCGTTCACCGAGACGAACATCGAGAGCAGCGCCGAGCCGAGCACGATCTCGGGGACCGCGATGGCCAGGAAGATGACGAAGTTCGTCACGCCGCGACCCGAGAAGCGGTAGCGCCCGAGCGTGATGCCGATGAGGGACCCGAAGATCGTGGCGAAGAACGCCGCGGGGATGGCCACGAGGATCGACGTGAGCAGCGCCGAGTTCAGCTCGTCGATGTCGAAGATGCCCTTCCACCACTCGAGCGTGCAGCACAAGAGCTCGGCCGACTGGCGCGGGTTGTCGACGTTGCCGAGCGGCTGGGCGTTGAAGCTGTAGGCGATCATCATGAACACGGGGCTCGCCAGGTAGACGATCATCGTGATGGTGAACACCGGCAGGATGTACGAGGTCCAACGGCGCCTCTTGGCCCGCATCGGCGGCAGGTCGCGCGCCGCGACCGCCGGGACCGTGATCGCGCTCATGCCGCCGCCAAGGTGGAGTCCTCGGTGCCGAGCGCCTTCGCGTACAGCAGGGCGATGACGAGCATGCCGATCATCAGCATCACCGACAGCGCCGCGGCCAACGGGAAGTTCTTCGAGCGGAGGAACTCCTGCTGGATGATCTGCCCGATCATCTTCGTGTTCGGGTTGCCCAAGATCTCGGAGTTGACGTAGTCACCGGTCATCGGCACGAACGTGAGGATGATGGCGGCGAAGACCCCCGGGTAGGACAGCGGCAGGACGACCTTGCGGAAGGCCTCCGCCTTCGTGGCGTACAGGTCCTTCGCGGCCTCGATCAAGCGCTTGTCGATCCGCTCCAGGGCGACGTACAGCGGCAGCGCCGTGAACGGGATGAAGTTGTACGACAGGCCGGCGATGACCGCGTACGGGGTCTGCAGGACCCGGAAGTTGCCGGGCAGAACCCCCACGTTCTCGAGGAAGCTGAACAGCAGGCCGCTGTCCGCCAGGATGAACTTCCACATGACCGTCCGGATGATGAACGACACGAAGAACGGGACCAGGATCATCAGGAACAACGCGGCCTTCCATCGCCCCGCGTAGAACGCGATCCAGTACGCCATCGGGTACGCCAGGCCGATGCAGATCGTCGTGGCGATGCCCGCGAACAGCAGCGACCGCAGGTACTGCTCACCGAACCGGTTCAGCCCCTCGGTGTAGTTCTCGAACGCAGGGTTGCCCCAGTCCATGCTGAAGCCGCCCGAGAACACGCCGCCGCGCTGCAGCGACGTGATCACGATCAAGAGCATCGGGACGATGAAGGCGAGGATCAGGTACAGGGCACCGGGCGTGAGCATCCCGTAGGCGGCGGCGCGCTTCCGCCGGGCGAGGCGGCGTTCCCCCCGCCGTGCCGGCGGGCGGAACGCCTCGGCCGCCTCGGTGATCGCGGTCTGCGCCTGATCCGACGCCAACTAGCCTCCCCAGACGGGGTTGAACGTGGCGTCCCACTCGGCCGCGGCCGCGTCGTCCACGATGTTGTAGCCGAACGAGGTCCGCTCGAGCAGCGCGGCGTCGGGCCACAGCAGAGCGTTCTCGGCGGTGGCGATCAGGTCCTCGTCGCCCGTCTCCTCGCCGTGCGCCGCGATGAGCTCCTGGACCTCGGGCACCGGCGACATGTACAGCACCCACTCGGTCACCATCTGGGCGGCCGTGGGGTCGTAGTAGTAGTCCATCATCTTGTAGGCGCCCTGCGGGTTCGCCGAGTTCGCCGGGATCAGCATGTTGTCGATCCACAGCAGCGAGCCGCCCTCGGGCACGACGAACTCGAACGGGTAGTCCTCCCAGATCGCGTAGTACAGGACGTCGCCCGACCACGCCATCCAGGCGGCGAGGTTGCCGGCCGTCATGTCGTCGATGTAGCTCTGGTCGTACACCTGGCGGAAGGTCGGGGCGTCCACCACCATCTGGAGCCAGGCGGCGGCCTCCTTCCAGTCCTCGGGGGTCGAGGTGATCGGGTCGATCCCGAGCTGGATCATCGCGAAGTCCGGCGCGTCGCTCTGGATCAGGCCGACGGAGCCCGCCGGCACGTAGTCCAAGCTCATCAGCTGGTCGGCGTTCGTGATGGGCTGCTTCACCAGGTCCGTGTTGTAGCCGATCCCCGTCAGCCCCGACTGCCAGGCCATGGTGTACTGGTTGCCCGGGTCGTAGATGGGGTCCCTGGCCCAGTCGGCCGCGTTCGCGTCGAAGTTCGGTCGCAGCGACGCATCGAGCGCGGTTGCCCACTCACGGGCGAGGATCTGGTTCAGCTCGCGGCCGTTCGTGATCACGATGATGTCGCGCCCGGTGTCCTGCCCGGCTTCCAGCGAAGGCGTGAGCTCACCCAGGAACTGCGCGTTGTCGTTGATCTCGTCGTTGTAGGTGACGGCCACGCCGGTCGCCATCTCGAACTCCGCGAGCGAGGGCGAGTAGCGATCCCCCGTGTCCGGGTTCTTGGCCTTGTCGATGTACAGCGGCCAGTTGGAGAAGTTCACGTTCGGCCCCGGCGCGGCGTTGAAGTCGACCGTGGGACCGGCGGCAGGGGACGTCGGGGGACTGGTGTCACCGGCGCACGCCGCGAGGATCTGCGCCAGGCTGAGCGTGCCGACCGTGGCGCCGCCGGCCTTCATCAGGTTGCGGCGCGACATGCGCCGGGATGTCATGCCGCGCAGGAACGCGGCGTCGGAACCGGGGGTGCGGGCTGGCTGATCGGTCATCGGTCTTCCTCCTCGAGCGACAGGCCCTCTTGCGGGGTGACGGCGAACGTGTGCTCGGGCCTCCACGAGAGCACGACGGGTTCGCCCTGACGTGGGGCCTCGTCGGCCCCGAGGTTCTGGACGTACACGGTGAAAGGTGTGCCGCCGGAGGCCTCCACCTTGTACTGATGGCTGACGCCGATGTAGGTCGACATCGTGACGGTGCCGCTCACGCTGTTCATGTCCGAGGACGCCGCGGCTTCGCCCCTGGTGATGCTGATCTTCTCGGGCCGCACCCCGACCTTGACCTCGCCGGATGCGTCCGACGGGATGCGTGAGGTGGGCACCTTGACCGATCCGCCACTGGCGAGCGCCACCGTGGACATACCGTCGGTGGTCTCCTTGAGCGAGCCCTCGAGCAGGTTCGAAGCGCCCAGGAATCCTGCGACGAACTCGGTCGCGGGGTTCTCGTAGACGAACTCGGGCTCGCCGAGCTGCTCGATCCTGCCGTGGCGCATGACGGCGAGGCGGTTCGACATGGTCATGGCCTCTTCCTGGTCGTGCGTCACGTAGATGAACGTGATCCCGACCTCCTGCTGGATGCGCTTCAGCTCCAGCTGCATCTGCTTGCGGAGCTTCATGTCGAGCGCGCCGAGCGGCTCGTCGAGGAGCAGCACCTTCGGGTGGTTCACGAGCGCCCTCGCGACCGCCACCCGCTGCTGCTGCCCACCGGACATCTGGGGCGGCTTGCGCTCCTCGAACCCGATCAGGTCGACGAGCGCCATGGTGTCCTTGACGCGCTTCTCGATCTCGTCGCTCGAGACCTTCTTACGGCGCAACCCGAACGCGACGTTCTCCTTCACGTCCAGGTGGGGGAACAGCGCGTAGGACTGGAAGACGGTGTTGACGTCGCGCTTGAAGGGGGGGTCATCCGTCACGTCGCGGCCACCGAGGTAGACGGTGCCCATCGACGGATCTTCGAAGCCGCCGATCATGCGGAGGGTCGTGGTCTTGCCGCACCCGGAGGGCCCGAGCATGCTGAAGAACTCGCCCTCCTCGATATCGAGGGAGAGATCGTCCACCGCGGCCACGTCACCGAAGAGCTTGGAGACGCGCTCGAGGCGTACGTCGATCTCGGTCACTGCCACCTCCTGTCCGAAGGTATCCGAAGGGACTAGCCCTGCGATGGCGCATGATGCCATAACAGGTCCCCGGCGAACACCCCCATCCGTCGCCGGAAGGTCATACCGTGTTCACCTTCCTTGTACGGCGTCGACGAGCGAAGGGTTGTCCTGACGCGTTGCGTTTCAGGATGATCCGGGCCTTCAGTCGCCTTGGCCGTCCGCTTCGCCACGACGGCCGGTCAGCCGCGGCAACGCCGTCGCCAGGAACAGGCCGAGCATGGCGAGCAGGACTCCGGCGACGAGCGCGCGGCCGTCGATCAGCCCGACCGCGAGGCCGGCAGCCGAGACCAGGGCGCTCCACAGGTACATGAGCAGGACCGCGCTGCGGTGGCCATGACCGATCTCCATCAGGCGGTGGTGCAGGTGCTCCTTGTCGGGGTGCCCGATGCCCTGGCCACGACGGGTCCGCCGGATGACCGCGAGGCCCACGTCGAGGAACGGGATGAACAGCACGAGCAATGGGATCACGACCACACCGGCGGTCGCGACCACGTCCCCGCCGCTGGGAGGGTTCGGGTTGCGCCCGACGCCGGAGATGGTGATGACCGCGAGCAACAGTCCCAGCATCAACGCCCCGGTATCTCCCATGAAGATCTTCGCGGGATGGAAGTTCCAAGGAAGGAACCCGAGGCAGACGCCCGCCGTGATAGCGGAGAGCAGCGCCGCCTGGGACGCCTCGTCGAACAGGCTCGGCGCACGGACGAGGTAGATGAAGAAGGCGGCCGAGGCGATGGCGATCATCCCCGCCGCGAGCCCGTCGAGTCCGTCGACCAGGTTCACCGCGTTCGCGACGGCCACGACCCACACGATCGTGATGAGCGCGGCGAGGTCGCTCGAGAGGACCACGATGTCCAGCCCGGGCCACGGGAACCAGGCGAACTGCACACCGAGCAGGACCATGATCCCCGCGATGAACACCTCGGCCACCACCTTCGCGATCGCGGAGGCGCCGCGACGATCGTCGATGATCCCCAGGATCACGATGAGGGTGGTGCCGACGAGGACCGCGAGCGGCTCGGGGCTCGCCCGGTGCAGGTCCGCGAACCGGGGGACGGCGAACGACGCCCCGAGGGCTGCGATGAACCCGACGTACATCGCGAGCCCGCCCATGGTGGGGGTGTCCACGGGGTGGACCTTGCGGTCGGACGGGTGATCGATCGCGCCAACCGCGACGACCCCTCGCCGGACGAGAGGTGTCACGACGAACGTCGCCCCGGCGGCGACGAGGAACACAACGAGGTACTCGCTCACCGTTCGAGTCTGCGGGCGAGCCCGGTCGTCGGCAAGCTCACGGGTACAGCGGGAAGCGCTGCATCAGATCGGCCACACGGCCGCGCGCCTTCTCCCGAGCTCCCTCATCGCCTGAGGCCTTCAGCACCTCGCCGATGATCGAGGCGATCTCGCGCATCTCGGGCTCGTCCATCCCGAGGGTCGAGCACGCCGGCGTCCCGACGCGGATGCCCGACGGGGCCGACGGCGGGTTGGGGTCGAACGGGATCTGGTTCTTGTTGACCGCGATCTGGACCTCGTCGAGCAGCCGCTCGGCCTCCTTGCCGTCCACGCCCGCCGGGCGGACGTCGGCGAGCACCAGTTGCGAGTCTGCGCCCCCCGAGACGATCCGCAGGCCCTCGTCGGCGAGCCCCGCGGCGAGCGCCCTCGCGTCGCGCACCGTGCGCTCCGCGTAGGCCTTGAAGTCCTCGCTCATGGCCTCCTTGAGGCACACGGCCTTGCCGGCGATGCAGTGCTCGAGCGGCCCACCCTGCATCATCGGGAAGACGGCTTTGTCGATCGCCTTCGCGTGCTCCTCCCGGCACACGATGATCGCGCCGCGCGGGCCCCGCAGGGCCTTGTGCGTGGTGAAGGTGACGACATCGGCGTGGGGCACCGGCGAGGGGTACGCGCCTCCGGCGACCAGCCCGATGAAGTGCGAGGCGTCGACCCACAGCAGCGCGCCCACCTCGTCGGCGATCTGCCGGAACGCGGCGAAGTCGATCGACCGCGGGTAGGCCGTATAGCCCGCGAGGATGATCTTCGGGCGATGCTCGATGGCCAGGTCGCGCACCTTGTCCATGTCGAGCTGCTCGGTCTCGCGGTCGACCTCGTAGCCGACGAAGTTGAACCACATCCCGGACACGTTGACGGGCGATCCGTGCGTCAGGTGGCCGCCGTGGGCGAGCACCATCCCCAGGACCTTCTCGTTCACGTTGCCCGGCTCGAGGAACGCGCCGAACACGGCCAAGTTGGCCTGCGCACCGGCGTGGGGCTGCACGTTCGCATGGTCCGCGCCGAACAGCTCCTTGGCCCGGTCGATCGCAAGCTGCTCGGTGACGTCGACGAACTCGCACCCGCCGTAGTAGCGGCGCCCGGGGTAGCCCTCGGCGTACTTGTTGTTCATCGTCGAGCCGACGGCCGCCAGCACCGCGGGGCTCGCATAGTTCTCCGAGGCGATCAGCCGGAGACTCGTGCGTTCGCGGTTGAGCTCGCCCGCGATGGCGCCGGCCACCTCGGGATCGGTGGCCTTCAGCGCTTCCCAGTCGCCCGCGTACTCACGCATGGTCATAGCTCCCCTCGCTCGATAGCCGCGATCTGCGCGATGCGCGGCTCGTGTCGTCCTGCCTCGAACGGCGTGGCGAGCCACACCGTGACGATCTCCCTCGCGTACGCCGGCGCGACGACCCGACCGCCCAAGGCCAGCACGTTCGTGTCGTTGTGGGACCGCGAGAGCCGTGCCAGATAGAGGTCGTGGCACAGCGCCGCGCGAACCCCGTGGACCTTGTTCGCCGCGATCTGCTCCCCCTGCCCCGAGCCTCCGAGCACGATGGCCCGGTCGGCATCACCCGAGGTCACCGCGCGGGCGGCGGCCGCGCAGAACGCCGGGTAGTCGACCGGCTCGTCGGAGTGGGTCCCGTGGTCCTCGACCTCGTGCCCCTGGGCGAGCAGGAAGGACTTGAGGTCCTCCTTCAACGCGAAGCCCGCGTGGTCGGCGCCGAGGGCGATCCTCATCGCGTTGCTCCAGGTCCGGTCGCGATCGCGCCGAGCGCGGCGTGGGCGAGCCGCGAGGTCCATCCGTCGAGCTCCCATGCCATCGCCCGATAGGTCTCGATCGGCATGCCGAGGGGGTCTGCCACGTCCTCGTCTGCCGGGTTGCCGGCGAAGCCCGACGCTCGCAGGGCCTCGGCGGTCGCGGCGGTCCGCTCGAGGCCCGGCGCAGCGGGATCCGCCTCGAGGAGCCGGACGAGCTCCTTCAACGTGAACGTCTGGCTCGTGGCGGCGGGGTCCATCCGGGCGACGGCGTCGCGGTGCTCGCGCGCCATCGTCACGATCAGGTCGGCGCTCGCCACGTCGGTAGGCGTCAGCCTGCGGGCGACGTGGCCGGCGATGTCGACGCCGCGCTCCGCGGTCGCCTGGACCGACTCCGAGGTCGCGGGCGAACCCTCCCATCCACTCGTGCCGGCCGACCGGATCTCCGGGGCGGCGTCGCCGAGACGCTCGGTCAGCGCGCGGCGCAGGAAGCCCTCCGCGGACGGCGAGCGACAGATGTTGCCGGTGCACACGACGAGGATGGCGCCCATCTCAGGAAGGCCCGGAGTCTAGCAGCGCCCTTTCCGCAGGTAGTAGCCGGGCGAGTGTCTCGGCGTCGACGCCGCCTTCCCGCAGGATCCGCGCCGGAGCGTGGGCCAGATCGACGACCGTAGAGGCGGCCCCTTCGAGTGGGTCGTCTTCGCACAGGTAGACCGCGACGCGGTCGCCGAACGCGGCCACGAGCTCGTCGCACGTGCGGGCCGGAGGGTCGCCGGAACGGTTCGCGCTGGTCGCCGCCAGCGGTCCGGTGCGCGCGAGCACCGCAAGCGCGAGCGGGTGCGAGGGGATCCGGACGCCGACCGTGGTGTCGTCCCCTCCGAGGACCCAGTTCGCCGACCTCGCCGTTCGGGGAGCGACGATCGTCAGCGGTCCGGGCCAGCACGCCACCGCCAGGGTCTCTGCCCGGTCGTCCAGCTCGGCGACATGGCGGGCCTCGTGGACGGAAGCGACGAGGACCGGCAAGGTGAGCCCCGGCGGGCGTTCCTTGGCAGCGAAGACCGCGGCGGTCGCCTCCGGGTCGTCGGGACGAGTGGCGATGCCGTACACCGTGTCGGTCGGCATGACGATCAGCGCGCCGCGGAGCGCGGCGGCCACGGCCTCATCGAGTGGCGCGGTGCTCATCTCACCGACTCGACCAGGACCTGGGTCCAGGAAGGGGTCGCCGCGCGCCGACCACGCGGTCACGTCCGTTCAGATCCTGCCGGATGACGACGTCGACGAATCCGGCGGCCTCGGCCAGCGCGCTGACGACTGCGGCCGTCGACTCCTCGATCTCGACGACGACGTGCCCACCCGGGGCGAGACGCTCGGCCGCCTGCGCGAATACCCGCTCGTAGATCGCTGGCCCGCCGAACACGGCCAACTCGGGATCGGCGAGGACGTCGGAGGGTAGGTCGTCGCGCGCGGTCTCGGGAACGTAGGGCGGGTTGCACGTGACGAGGTCGAGCGGACCGTGGACCGGCTCGAGCAAATCCCCTTCGCGCACGTCGACGTGCAGGTCGAGCGAGGCGGCGTTCTCCCGCGCGAGGGCGACGGCCTCCGGGGACAGGTCGGTCGCGGCGACGATCGCGCCGGGGTGCTCGTGCGCGATCGCGATCGCGACCGCTCCCGAACCGGTGCATGCGTCGACGACGCGTGGGCTCGGCCGGTCAGCGATCATCGCGAGCGCCTCCTCCACCAAGACCTCGGTCTCGGGCCTCGGGACGAACACGCCGGGCCGCACCTTCAGGTCGAGCCGGCGGAACCCCTGCTCCCCCACCAGGTGCTGCAGCGGCGTGCCGGTGCATCGGCGGCACAGCGCGCGACCGTAGAGCTTGGCCTCGGCGGCGCTGAGGCCTTGGTCTCGCGCGAACATCGTGGCCCGGTCCACCCCGAGCACTGCGAGCATCAGGCGCTCGGCGTCGGCCTCGGGGCTCGCGACGTGGTGAGCCGCGAGGTAGCGCGAGCCGCGGCGGACGACCTCGGCCGGGCGCACGGCTCAGTCCCCTTCGGCGGCGAGCTGCGCCGAACGTTCGGCGGCCAGGAGGTCGTCGATGAATCCGTCGAGCTCCTGCCCGCCCGCGAGGACGTCCTGGAGCTGATGGGAGGTGTGCTTGATCCGATGATCGGTCACCCGACCTTCGGGGTAGTTGTAGGTCCGGATCTTCTCCGACCGCTCGCCGGTTCCGAGCTGGGCCCGCCGCGCGGCCGCTTCCTTGGCATGCGCCTCGTCGAAGGCAAGTTGGTACAGGCGCGCTCGCAGGTACTTCATCGCCTTCTCACGGTTCTGCAGCTGCGAGCGCTCCTCCTGGCACTCCACCTTGATGCCGGTGGGCTTGTGGACGATCCGGACGGCGGAATCTGTCGTGTTCACCGACTGACCGCCGGGTCCGCTCGATCTGTAGACGTCGATCTGCAGATCCCCGGGCCGGATCTCGACCTCGACCTCCTCGGCCTCGGGCATCACAGCGACCGTCGCGGTCGACGTGTGGATCCGGCCCTGCGATTCGGTGACGGGCACGCGCTGGACGCGGTGGACGCCGGCCTCGTGCTTCAGGCGTCCGAACGCGTCCTTGCCGCGGACCTCGAGCGAGACCTCCTTGAAGCCGCCGAGGTCGCTCGGCGAGGACGCGAGCACGTCGGTCTTCCACCGGTGGTGCTCCGCGAGCTTGCGGTACATCTCGTAGAGGTCCCCTGCCCAAAGGGCGGCCTCCTGGCCCCCGGCGCCGGCGCGGATCTCGACGATCAGGTCCTTCCCCTCGTTCGGATCCTTCGGCACGAGGAGCTGCTCGAGCTGCTCGCGGAGGTGCGCCGCGCGCGCGTCGGCCTGCTCGGCCTCCTCGGTGAGGTAGGCGGCCATGTCGGCGTCGGTCTCGGTCGCGGCGAGCTCGCGAGCCTCTTCGGCTTGCGCACGGGCCTCCGTGTACTCGCGGTACGGCTTGACCAACTCGTCGAGCTCGGCGAACGCCCTGCCGAGGTCGCGCAGCCGATCGGGGTCGGTGACGGCCTCCGGCGTGGACATCTCGGCCTGCACCTGCGCGTGGCGCGCGGCGATCTCGCCGAGGCGTGCGTTGAGGCCGTCTGCCATGCGGCCTATGTTCCCAGGCCGCCGAGCCGTCGAAGCCTCAGTCGTCGTCGCTGCGGTCGGAGCCGAAGTCGAGGTCGATCGGCTCGAGATCGGGGATGTCGACGGCGCGTTTGTCGCTCGCCCACAGGTCCTCGTACCGAGGGTCGATGGGGTCGCTCTCCCGTGGCTTCGGCGAGGCCGGCTCGCTGCTGCCGGTCCGTTCGGCGACCGCCCGGCTGATGACCTCGTCGCGGTCATCCATCGACGTCTCCAGATCCTTGGCCACCGACAGCAGGCGCGTCTGCATCTCCTGCATCTGCGTCACGAGCGACTCGCGCCGCTCGGACAGCCCGCCGATGATCCGGTCGGCCTCGCGGCGGGCCGCGATCAACGCGTCGGACGCCTCGTGCCGCGCTTCCTCGGCGCGCGCCTGCGCGTCGACGCGGATCCGGTCGGCCTCGGTGCGCGCCTCTTCCACCATCCGCTCTGCCTCGGCCTTCGCCTCATCGAGGACCCCGGAAGCCTCCTTGTCGGCCACCTGGATGATCGAGGCGAACCGCTTGCCCAAGGCCTCGTACTCGTCGAACGGCGGCGGCGGCGTCTCCACACGGAGCACGTCCTGCTCCTGCTGCTCGGCCGCGAGCTGGGCCAGTGCCTCGCCCGGGGTCGTCTTGCGCTGACGCTCCTCGGCGGCCTTGGAGCGGCCGAGGTCCCGCTCCAGCGTCCCGACCTGGTCGGCCACCCGGTGCAGGTAGTCACGGACCTGGTCCGGGTCATAGCCGCGGCGTACGGTCGCGAACTCGTATCGGCGGATCTGCTCGGCGCTCGGCACCAGGGGCATGTCCAGGTCGCCCGTGTCGTTCATCGGTCGCCTCCGTGGGGTCGGGTTGCCCGCATCGTCGGCCAGGACGGGCGTGGTTGCAAGCTCCGCACCGGGCTACTCGGGGGTGCCGGAGGTCTCGGTCTCGGCCCGCAGCACCTCGCGGAACGATGCGACGGCGACCTCGATCTGGTCGTCGTCGGGCTCCTGGGTCGTGATCTTCTGCAGCCAGATGCCGGGCTTCATGAGCGCCCGCATGAACAGCGAGTCGGGGAACCTCGCGCCCAGGCGTAGGGCCTCGTAGGCGAGGCCCGCGATCAGTGGGATCGCGATGACCCGGCTCAGGATCCGCCACAGCAGCGGCGGCGTCCCGATCATCGCGAACACGAAGATCGTGATGACCATCACGATGATCAGGAAGTTCGTGCCGCACCGCACGTGCTCCTTGGGATAGGTGCCGATGCGCCCCGGCACGAGCTCCTCTCCGTGCTCGTTCGCGGCGATCGTCTTGTGCTCGGCCCCGTGGTATTCGAAGACGCGATGGATCTCCTTCGAGCGGCCGATCAACCACAGGTACCCGACGAACAGCGCCACGCGGAATAGCCCCTCGAGCACGTGGAGCGCGATGCCCCCGAGCCCGATCTTGTCCTGGAGCCATGCGAAGAGGGTGGTCGGCCCAAGGATGAAGATCGCGACGAACACGACCATCGCCACGGTCAGGGACACCCCCATCTGCTTCGAGGAGAGCTGCTCCTCCTCCTCGAGCGAGTGCTTCGACGCCACCATCAGCGCGCGCACGCCGATCGCGAGCGACTGCCCGAGAACGATGATCCCGCGAAGGAACGGCTTCTTGAGGATCGGATGCCGCGACGCGACCGAGTCGATGTGATGCGACTCGACATGGATGCCCCCGTCGGGGCGGCGCACGGCCACGGCCCAGTGGTCAGGGCCGCGCATCATGACGCCCTCGACGACGGCCTGGCCGCCGTACAGGGTCGGGGCCCTCGCGGGCTCGGGGGCCCTCGCGGGCTCGGCGCCCACCGAGCTCAGCTCTGCGCGGCCTTCTGCGCGGCTTGGGTCTTGGCGTAGCGGCGCTGGAAGCGCTCGACGCGGCCACCGGTGTCCACGAGCTTCTGCTTGCCCGTGTAGAACGGGTGGCAGTTCGAGCACAGGTCGGCGCGGATCTCGCTCACGGTCGACCGCGTCGTGAACGTGTTGCCGCACGAGCAGTGGACGCTGGTGAGCTGGTAGTCGGGGTGGATGCCCTGCTTCATGGTCGTGTCTCCTTCGTGGCGCCGCGGAAGCCTACCTGTTCCAACCGCCACCGATCCCCTCAGTTGCCGGCCGGCGCCTTCGCGATGTCCTTCAGGAACTGCTCGTTGGACTTCGTGGAGCGCAGCTTGTCGATCAGCAGCTCGAGCGCGGCGCCCGACTCCAGCGCGTGAAGCACGCGGCGCAGGCGGATCACCAGCACGAGCTCCTCGGGCGGGAGCAGCAGCTCCTCCTTGCGGGTGCCCGACGCGTCGACGTTGATCGCCGGGAACAGCCTTTTCTCGGCGAGCTGTCGATCCAGACGGAGCTCCATGTTCCCGGTGCCTTTGAACTCCTCGAAGATGCCTTCGTCCATCCGGGAGCCGGTCTCGACGAGGGCGCTCGCGATGATGGTGACCGAGCCGCCCTCCTCGATGTTGCGGGCCGCGCCGAAGAACCGCCTCGGCGGGTAGAGCGCCGCCGAGTCGATGCCGCCGGTCAGGATCTTGCCGCTGGCCGGCATCGCCAGGTTGTAAGCGCGGGTGAGCCGTGTGAGCGAGTCGAGGATGATGGCGACGTCCTGCCCCATCTCGGCCAGACGCTTCGATCGTTCCAGGACGAGCTCGGTGATCTGGATGTGCTGGTCGGTCGGCTTGTCGAACGTCGAGTACACGACCTCGGCGGCCTGCACCGTCCGCTGCCAGTCCGTGACCTCCTCGGGTCGTTCGTCGACGAGCAGCACGATCACGTGCGTCTCGGGGTTCGAGTGGATGATGCCGTTCGCGATCTGCTTCAGGATCGTGGTCTTGCCGGCCTTCGGTGGCGAGACCACCATGCCGCGCTGCCCCTTGCCGATGGGCGCGACCATGTCGACGATCCGCTCGGCGATCGAGAGCGGCCCCGACTCGAGACGGAAGCGCTCGTTGGGGAACAGCGGGGTCAGCTTGTCGAAAACCGGGCGATCGGCGGCCAGGTCGGGATCCATGCCGTTCACGGACTCGACCACCAGCAGGGCCGGATACTTCTCCGTGCTCTTGGCCTGCCGGACCTTGCCCGTGATCGTGTCGCCCTTGCGGAGCTGGTGCTTACGGACCTGGGTGAGCGACACGTAGATGTCGCCGCTCGCCGGCAGGTAACCGGAGGTGCGCAGGAACCCGTAGCCGTCGGGCAGGATGTCGAGGATGCCCGTCTCGCTCGGGGCGGTCTTCATCTCCTCGAGACGATCGGCCTCCTCGCGTTGACGGCGCTCCTCGCGTTGGCGGCGCCTGTCCTCCCGCGTGGGGCGGCGGCGGCCACCGTCGCCCTCACCGCGGTTCTCGGCTCGATCGCCGCCTCGGTCCCGGTCGCCGCCTCGGTCCCGGTTGCCACCGTTGCCACCGTTGCCACCGTTGCCGCCGTCACCACCGTTCCTGCCGTCACCCCCGTTCCTGCCGCCCGCCTCACCGCCGCTTTCGGTAGCGGGGCCGGGGGCGGAGGCCCTCTCGGTGACGGTCCCGGCTGAGGCCCCGGGGGCGTCGGAGCTCTCGGCGGCCTGGGACTTCGGCGCACGAGCGCCCGCGCGCTCGGCGTCGCCGTTGGGCGCGTCACCGTTGCCGGAAGCGCCGTTGCCGCCACCCGCCTCGACGATGGCCGCGATCAGGCCCGCCTTGCGCAACTTCTGTGCTCCCTCGACGCCCATCGACTGCGCGATCTGCTGCAGCTCAGGCAAGAGCTTCGTTTCGAGGACCCCTCGATCCATGGTGTCCATCAGGAGGTTGCCTCTCCCCCCAGCTCACGCTGGAGTTGGTTCCAGTCGGCCTGGAACCGTTCCAGGCCGATGTCGGTCAGGGGGTGCTCGACGAGCTTCGCGAACACCTCGAAGGGCATCGTGGCGATGTCGGCGCCTGCGAGCGCCGCGTCCACCACATGCATCGGATGGCGGAGCGAGGCAGCCAGAACGTTGGACTGGTAGCCCTGCACCGCGTACAGGTCGCAGATGGTGCGGAGGACACCCATGCCGTCGGCCCCCGCGTCGTCGAGCCGCCCCAGGAACGGCGAGACGCAGTAGGCCCCGGCCTCGGCTGCCAAGATCGCCTGGGCCGGCGAGAACACGAGCGTGACGTTGACCCGGATGCCGTCGGCGCCGAGGCGGGTGGCCGCCGCGAGCCCGTCGGGCGACATCGGGAGCTTCACGACCGCGTTGTCCCCGAGCTTCGCCAGATCGCGACCTTGCGATTCCATCTCGTCGGCGCCGGTCGCCGTGACCTCGAGAGAGACGTCGCCGTCGACCTCCTCCAAGATCGTGCGCCAGATCTGATCGGGGTCGCCGCCTTCACGGGCGACCAGGGTGGGATTGGTCGTCACACCGGACAGCACGCCCCAGCGGTTGGCGGTGCGGATCTGTTCGATGCTCGCCGTATCCAAGAACAGCTTCATCGGGTATCCCTCGGGTGGTCCGGGGTCGCCGCGCGGAGGTGATGTGCGAGGGGCACTGCCGGACGCACGTCGGAAGCGGGTGCGCGGAGAGTCGGTTGGCCCGCGAACCGGGCCGGGGGTTATCGTAGCAACGCTGGCGGCCTGAGGCAACGCCCCCGGGGTGAACGCTCAGCGGACGGCGCCGTCGGAGAAGGTCGCCGTCCGCATGCCCGCACGCATGCCGCCGTCAACCAAGAGCGCAACCCCGTTCACGAACGCCGCCCGTGGGCCCGCCAGGAACAGCACGGCCTCCACGACGTCGGCGGCGACCCCGAGCCGTCCGATCGGCGGGAGGGGCCAGGTCGAGACGTCGTCGGGCCGGTCGTCCTGCCCGGGGATCGCCATGTGACGCATCCCGGGCTCGGTGTCGCCGGGGCAGACCGCGTTCGAACGGACGCCGCGGCGGCCGCCTTCGATCGCGAGCATGTTCGAGAGCATGATCATCGCCGCCTTCGACACGGAGTAGATGGCGATCTCATCCTCGCCGGTCACCCCCGCGTCCGAGGCGACGTGCACCATGCAGCCACCCACAGCCTCAAGGTACGGGAACGCCTCGCGGGCGTAGCAGAATGCGCCGCGCACGTTGACGTCCATGATCGTGTCGTAGGTCTCGAGCGGCGTCTCCAGGGCCCCCGCGACCGCTCCGACGCCCGCGTTGTTCACCAGCACGTCGATCCCGCCGAAACGTGCGACGCACGCATCGACGCTCTCACGGACCTGCCGGGCGTCGGTAGCGTCGGCGCGGACGAAGGCCACGTCGCCGTGCTCGGTCAGATCGGCGGCCGCGGCTGCGCCAAGCTCGGGATCGCGCCCGGTGATCTCGACACGAGCGCCTTCATCCAGGAACCGCCGCGCCGTGGCCAGCCCGAGCCCGGTGGTGCCGCCGGTGAGCAGCACGATACGGCCGTCGAGCTCACCCATCGTCGACGGTGAACCCTCGGGAGCGAACCCCCGGCCGGAGGATCCGCCAGTCGCTCGACACGCCGAGCATGCCCACGTCGACGGGCGCGTCGCCCTCGAACGCCAGGAGCGAGGGACCCGCGCCCGAGACGCAGAACGGGATCCGGGACGTCCGCAACGCGTCGGCGGCCTCCCCCGTGCCGGCCATCTCGATCCGGGCGTCCTGGTGCAACCGGTCGGCAAGCGCGCGCCCGAGCAAGCCGGGGTCGGCCACCAGGGCTTCGACCGTGAGCGCCGCGTGGGCGACGTTGAACACGGCGTCCGCCCGTGACACCTCGGCGGGGAGCGCTCGTCGCGCGTCATCGGTCGAGAGCGTGAGGGGTGGCACGATGATCACCAGGCGCAGGTCGGGGTGCGGGTCGAGCCGGTGGACGAACCCGTCGGGCATCGCGATCGTGAAGCCCCCGAACACCGCGGGTGCCGCGTTGTCGGGGTGCCCCTCCACCTCGGCCGCGGCGGCGAAGACCGACCAGGGGTCGCGTTCCCACCCGAGACCGAGCAGGAGCGACGCCGCGACCACGCCCGCGACGGTGGCCGCCGAGGACGAGCCGAGACCGCGTTCGAGGGGGACCCTGTTCACCCCGCGCAGCCCGTGCGCAGGGACCGGCAGACCCATCCCCTGGGCCACGCCGGCGATGGTGCGGGACACGAGATCGGTCCCATCGACGGGGAGCCGGTCGCCGCCTTCGCCTTCCCACCGCACGTCCTGGGCGGCGGTGTCCACCGTGAGCTCGTTGACCAGGTCCAGGGCGAGCCCGAACACGTCGAATCCAGCCCCGAGGTTGGCCGAGGTCGCCGGGACACTGATCGTGGCGCGCATGACGCGCGGAGCCTATCGCGGGGTGGAGCCGCACCGGCCCCGCCTGGCCGCTACAGACCCAACTCGGCGGCGACCACGTCGGCGTCGGCCGGCACGGTGGTGGGCTGCGCCGCGCCGGCGATCGCCCACTCGGGATCCTTCAGGCCGTGCCCGGTGAGCACGCACACGACGGTCGACCCCGCGGGGATCTTGCCTTCGGCGTGGGCCTGCAGCAGGCCCGCGACGCTCGCCGCGCTCGCCGGCTCGACGAACAGGCCCTCACGCGCGACGCGGCGGTAGGCGGCCAGGATCTGCCGGTCGGTCACCGACCAGATCCCCCCTTCGGACTCGCGGGCCGCCGCGACGGCGAGGTCCCACGACGCCGGCTTTCCGATGCGGATGGCGGTCGCGATGGTCTGCGGGTCGGCGACGGGCTCGCCCGTGACGAGCGGGGCCGCGCCGGCCGCCTGGTAGCCGAAGAGCCGGGGGGGTTCGTGAATCACGCCGTCGACGAGGTACTCGGAGTAGCCGAGCCAGTGGCTCGAGATGTTGCCCGCGTTGCCGACCGGCAGGCAGTGGATGTCCGGCGCCCGCCCCAGGAAGTCCACGATCTCGAACGCGCAGGTCTTCTGCCCCTGGAGCCGGAACGGGTTCACGCTGTTGACGAGCGTCACCGGATAGCGCTCGGCGAGGTCACGCGCCAGGTCGAGCGACGCGTCGAAGTTGCCCTCGACCTCGAGCACGCGCGCGCCGTGCACGAGGGTGGCGGCCATCTTCCCGAGCGCGACCTTGCCCTTGGGGACCAGCACCGCGCAGGTGAGGCCCGCCTTCGCCGCGTAGGCGGCGGCGCTCGCGCTCGTGTTGCCGGTCGAGGCACACACGACCGCCTTCGCGCCGTCCTCGGCGGCCTTCGAGATCGCGAGCGTCATGCCCCGGTCCTTGAACGATCCGGTGGGGTTGGCGCCGTCGTACTTCAGCCAGACCTCGGCCCCGGTCTCGGCGGAGAGCGGGTCGGAGCGCACGAGCGGCGTGCCGCCCTCGCGAAGCGTCACGACCGGAGTGGCGCCGCCGACGGGCAGGCGGTTGCGGTACTCCTCGATGATGCCGCGCCATTGATGGGCGCCGGTCATGCCCTCGGGGCCGCTCATCCTTCCTCACCTTCGACGCGGAGCAAGCTCGCGACCGCTCGGACCGCCGGCATCGCCCGGAGCTCCTCGACGGTCCGCTGGAAGTCGCCCTCGAGGGCGCGGTGGGTGATGAACACGAGGGTCGCCTCGTCGCCCGAGCCCTCCTGCCAGACGCGCTCGATGGAGACCCCGTGGTCACCGAAGCGGTGGGCGATCTCGGCCAGCACGCCGGGACGGTCCTCGACGTGCAGGTTCAGGTAGTACTGACCCGTCGTCTCGGCCATCGAGCTGATCGGACGTTCCAGGACGCACGTGCACCCAATCGCGCGGCCGCCCAACGCGACGTGGCGCGCCGCATGGACGATGTCGCCAACGACGCTGGTAGCGGACGGGTCGCCCCCGGCCCCGCGCCCGTAGAACATCAGCTGGCCGACCTTCTCGCCCTCGACGAACACCGCGTTGAAGGCGTCGCGCACGCTCGCCAGCGGGTGGGCCGCCGGGATCATCGCGGGATGGACCCGCGCCGAGATCCGCCCCTCGGTGAGCTCTGCGATCGCGAGCAGCTTCACGACGTAGCCGAGCCGGTCGGCGTCGGCGATGTCCTGTGCGGTCACGCGAGCGATGCCCTCGCGGTAGACGTCGGAGGCGACGACGCGGGTGTTGAACGCGATGGACGCCAAGATCGCGCACTTCGCCGCGGCGTCGAACCCCTCGACGTCGGCGGTCGGGTCGGCCTCGGCGTAGCCGAGGCGCTGCGCCTCGGCGAGGGCCTCGGCGAACCCCGAGCCGTGCTCGGACATCTGGGTCAGCACGTAGTTGGTCGTGCCGTTCACGATGCCGAGCAGCCGGGTCACGCGTTCACCCGCGAGCGAATCCTTGAGCGGACGGATCAAGGGGACACCGCCGGCGACGGCCGCCTCGAACAGCAGGTCGAGGCCGGCGGCGTCAGCGGCGTCGAAGAGGTCGCGCCCTTCGTTCGCGAGAAGCTCCTTGTTCGCGGTGACCACGTGCTTGCCGTTGGCGAGGGCGCGAAGCAGCAGTCGCTTGGCGGGCTCGATCCCGCCCAGGACCTCGACCACGACATCGATCTCGGGGTCCTCGACGATCGAGACGCCGTCGAGCGTGAAGGCCTCCTTCGGCAGCGGCACGTCGCGCTCGCGGTCGAGGTCGCGCACCGCTACGCGGCGGACCTCCACGCGCACGCCGGTCCGCGCGGCGATGTCCTCTCCGTGCTCGTGCAGCATGCGGACGGCCGCGGATCCGACGGTGCCGCAACCCAGCATCCCCACCCGCACGACCGGCTCACTCACGTGTCCTCCTCCGACGGCTCGTCCTCGAGCCAGGCGGCCATCAGTATCTCGTCCTCGTAACCGTAGGGCGTGCGCGAGTGGCGTGACAGCCTGCCCTCCTCGACGAACCCGAACCCCCGGTACAAGGCCATCGCGGCGACGTTCGAGGGGTAGACCGAGAGCAGCAGCTTGCGCACGCCGGCACCGACGGCCCACGCGAACGCCGCCTCGAGAAGCGCCGCGCCGATCCCCCGGCGACGCCACGGCGTCGCGACCCCCATCTCGAGGGTCGCGACGTGCCGCGTCGCGTCCTCGGTCTCGCGGACGATCGTCAGGCTGCCGATGACGGCGTCGGACGCCACCGCCACGAAGGTCGCCTCACCGTCCGACCCGCGGAGCCGGCGCCGGAGCGCCGAAGGACGGTCCTCGGACCGGCGAGCGCGAAGGTGATCGGTTTCGCCGGCGACGGCGCGCCAGTGCTCGGCGAATGACGCGGCGTCGGACGCACGGGCCGCGCGGATCGTGACGCTCTCGGGCGGCGCAGCGTGGTCCCGATCCGCGCGGCCCGGGACCTCGAGCCGGTCCATGTCAGCCGCGTCCTCACGCCGGAGCCAGAGCCTCGCGTGGCCGTCATCGACCGCCACCACCGCCGGGCGCCCGAACCGGTTGTAGATCGAGGCGAGCGGATAGGTGTAGCCGCCGGTCGCGGCCACGGCGACGAGATCGCCGGGCGCGAGCGAGGCCGGCAGGTCGACGTCACGCGCCAGCACGTCGCCCGACTCGCAGTGGCGTCCCACGACGGTCACCTTGGTCGTCGGGCCGGCGGCCGCGACGGCGGCGATGCGGTGGACCGCGTCGTACAGCATGGGCCGCAGGTTGTCCGACATGCCGCCGTCCACCGCGATAAGGTCGCGCCGGCCGGCCCGCTTGCGCGCCAGCACTCGGTACACGGTGCAGGCCGCGTTCGCGACGATGGCCCGTCCGGGCTCGACCTGCAGGAGCGGTTCCGATCCCCACCCGTGAAGCGCGGCCATCGCCGCGACGCTCTCGCGCAGCTCGTCGGCGAGGGCCTGCGGCGCCAGCGGCTCCTCGTCGTCGTAGGCCACCCCCCACCCCCCGCCGATGTCGAGGACCCGGGGCTCGATGCCCGCGCGGGCGGCGACGTCGGCGAGTGCGTCGAGCACCTGCAGATATGGCTCGGTCTCGAGGACCTGCGACCCCGCGTGCGCCTGGAACCCCACGAGGTCGACCCCTTGCATGGCCGACGCGTCACGCGCGACCTCGGGCGCGTCCGCGAGCGCCATCCCGAAGCTCGACTCCGCGTGACCGGTCGCGATCGCCTCGTGCGTGGCGACATCGACCTCGGGGGTGACACGAAGCAGGATCTGCTGGACCCGGCCCGCGCTCAGCGCGGCCGCGTCGAGACGCCGGAGCTCGTCGGGACCGTCGACGATCACGACACCGACCCCGGATGCGACCGCGAAAGACAGGTCGTCGTCGGTCTTCGCGTTCCCGTGGAACAAGATCCGTTCCGCCGGCACGCCTGCGCGCAGGCAGGCCTCGATCTCTCCGGCCGATGCGGCGAGCAGATCGAGCCCTTCACGCCACGCCAGCCGGATCACGGCGTGGCTCGTGAACGCCTTCACCGCGTAGGCCGCCCGCGGGAAGGCAGCGCGCACCGCGCGCATCCGCTCTCGGACCTCCGCGGCATCGACGACGACGAGCGGCGTGCCGAAGCGTTCGGCGAGGACCGCGACCTGCAGACCCCCGACCGTGAGACCCGCAGGGTCGAAGGCGGCCGACGCCGGCCACGGGCCCGCGTCAGGCATCGTCGCGATCCATACGCTCCGGGGCCGTGACCCCGAGCAGCCCCAGCAGGTTCGCGAGCACCTGCTGCGCCGCGACGCAGACCCACAGCCGGGCCTGCGTGAGCGCCGGATCGTCCGAGACCACGCGGCACTCGGTGTAGAAACGGTGGAACCGGGCTGCGACGTCCTGCGCGGTGTGCGTCAGGCGGTGCGGGGCGCGAAGCGCCGCCGCCTTCGCGAGCATCTCCGGTACGCCGGCCAGGGCGCGCAGCAGGTCAAGCTCGGCGTCGTGGATCAGCAGCGAGAGGTCGGCGTCCTCGACCGGTCGCAACGCCACCCCTTCGTCGCGCGCCTTGCGAACGATCGACGCGATGCGCGCGTGCCCGTACTGCACGTAGTAGACGGGGTTGTCCATCGACCGGCGCTTGACCTCGTCGATGTCGAAGCTCACCGCGTGGTCGTTCGAGAACAGCAGCAGGTGGAACCGCGCCGCGTCGGTCCCCACCTCGTCGATCAGGTCGTCGAGCGACACGAACGTTCCCGCCCGCTTGCTCATCTTCACCGGTTGGCCGCCGCGAAGGAACGACACGAACTGGTAGAGCAGCAGCTCGACCCGGTCGGGGTCGAAGCCGAGCGCCTGCGCCGCGCCCTTCACGCGGACGACGTCGCCATGGTGGTCGGCACCCCACACGTAGACGAGGTGGTCGAAGCCCCTCGAGAACTTGTCGATCACGTAGGCGCAGTCGGCCGCGAAGTACGTGTGCACCCCGTTCGCGCGGATCACGACCCGGTCTTTGTCGTCACCGAAAGCCGTGGAGCGGAACCACACCGCCCCGTCCTCGTCGTACACGTAGCCGGCCCCGCGAAGCCGCTCCAGCGCCGCCTCGATCTCGCCCTTGCCGGAGAGCGAGGCCTCCGACACGTAGGAGTCGAACACCACACCGAACCGCTCGAGCGTCGCCCGGATCGAGGCCATCGAGCGCTCCGCGCCCTCGGCGCGCAGACGCGAGAACCGCTCCTCATCGGGCAGGTCGGCGAGCGCGTCGCCGTGCGCGCGGACGATGTCGGTCGCGATCTCGCCGATGTAGTCGCCCTGGTAGCCGTCCTCGGGGAACGCCGCTTCGCGTCCCAGCGCCTCGAGGTACCGCGCCTCGACCGACGCCCCGAACCGGTCCATCTGACCACCTGCGTCGTTGAAGTAGTACTCCCGCTCGACCTCGTGCCCAGCGAAGGCGAGCAGCCTCGCGAGCGTGTCGCCGATCGCCGCGTTGCGCGCGTGACCGATCGTGAGCGGACCGGTCGGGTTCGCGCTGACGAACTCAACCTGGATCTGTTCGCCGCTCGGGGTCCCGCGCCCGAAGTCCGCACCCTGGCCCGCCACGGTCCGCACCACGTCGTGCAGCCAGTCCTCGGTCGTGAAGATGTTGATGAACCCGGGACCCGCGATCTCCACCTTCGCCACGAACGGCGCCGGTGCCAGAGCGTCGACCAGCACCTGCGCGACCTCGCGCGGCGACCGGCCCGCACGCCCGGCGAGCGTGAGCGCGACGTTGGTCGAGAAGTCGCCGTGCTCCTTCAGCTTCGGCGCCCCGAGCTCGGGTGCCGGCAGGTCGCCGTCGAGACCGAGTCCCGGGGCGGCAGCGCGGAGACCCTCGGTGAGCCAGCCGATCAGGTCCTGCTCGATCACGGAGCCGCCTCCGCGCGCGAGCGCACGACCCGTACGAGCTCGAGGGGATCGAACGGCTTGCCGACGACGTCGATACCGGGCCCGCGGAAGCGCTCATCGTCGGGAGAGCGACCGGTCAGGAAGACCACGGGCAGCGCGGCGAGCGCCGGGTCCGCGCGCAGGATGCGGACGACCTCGTGGCCGTCCATCCCGGGGAGCATGACGTCCAGCACCATCGCGTCGGGACGACCGCTTCGCACGGCTTCGATCGCCTCCTCGCCGCGCGAAGCCGTGGCGGTCTCGAAGCCCTCGAGCCGGAAGTTGATCTCCAGGAGCCTGAGCATCGCGGGGTCGTCATCGACGAGGAGAACGCGCGGCATGGCATGAGCATACCGGCGCCCTCTCGCGCGGCCCGATCGCGGCACGACGCATCACGAAGCCGCGTGAAGACGTTCCGATACACTCGCCCGCGGGGCCCCCGTAGCTCAGGGGATAGAGCGCCGGCCTCCGGAGCCGGAAGCGCAGGTTCGAATCCTGCCGGGGGCACGAACCGATGCGACGATGGCTGACGTGACCGAGTTCGCTCATCCCGATCGCACTCTGGAGCGCGACGACCTGCTCCTCGACCCGCTGTCGCATTGCGCGGTATGGGTCGCGGAGGCCGAGGCTGCCGACATCGGCCTGCCCAACGCGATCGCCCTGGGCACAGCGGATGCGGACGGCGCCCCCCAGGTGCGCCATGTCCTGCTGCGTGGCATCGACGACCGCGGCTTCGTCTTCTACACCAACCGTGAGAGCCGCAAAGGCCGGCACCTGGTCGAGAACCCGCGGGCGGCGTTCGCGTTGTTCTGGCGGGAGCTCGACCGGCAGATCTGCGTGACCGGGCGCGTGGAGACGTTGCCGGACGACGAGTCGGACGCCTACTTCGCGGGCCGCCCGCGCGACGCGCAGATCGGGGCATGGGCGTCGCCCCAGAGCGAGGTCATCGCCGACCGGCGCGTCCTCGAAGAGGCGGTCGCCGCGGAGGTGGCGCGGTTCGAGGGCGCCAACATCCCCCGCCCCCCGCACTGGGGCGGTTACCTCGTCGTGCCGGACACGATCGAGCTCTGGCAGGGGCGCGCGTTCCGCCTTCACGACCGCTTCCGTTACTCCCGCGCCGATGACGAGCTCACGGGCTGGCGCGTCGAGCGGCTGGCCCCCTGACGGGGGTTCCGGCGACCTGGCCCCCCGTGAGCGGGCCGTTCGGCCGTGGCCTACCCCCGTCCACCGCGACAGCATCGCTCCCATGGAGGCCGAGGTGCTCCCGGGACGGATCATGCTGCGACCGTGGCTCGTGATGGACGGGAACGAGGCGGCGGCGCAGGTCGCCCACCGGCTGTCTGAGGTCATCGCCATCTACCCGATCACGCCGTCCTCGCCGATGGGCGAGCTGGCGGACCAGTGGTCGGCGCAGGGCGCCACGAACCTGTGGGGCGCCGTCCCGCAGGTGATCGAGATGCAGAGCGAGGCCGGCGCGGCCGGGACGCTGCACGGCGCGCTCCTCGGCGGGTCGCTCGCTACGACGTTCACGGCATCCCAGGGCCTGCTGTTGATGTTGCCGAACATGTTCAAGATCGCCGGCGAGCTGCACCCGTTCGTGATGCACGTGGCCGCGCGCACCATCGCGACCCACGCGCTGTCGATCTTCGGCGATCACTCCGATGTGATGACCGCGAGGACGACCGGGTTCGCGATGCTCTGCTCGTCCTCGGTCCAGGAGGCCCAGGACCTCGCGCTCGTTGCCCACGCCGCCACGCTCGAGAGCCGGGTGCCCTTCCTCCACTTCTTCGATGGGTTCCGCACCTCGCACGAGGTGGCGAAGATCCGCGCCCTCGACGACGAAGACCTCCGCGCGATGATCGACGACGAGCTGGTCGCCGGGCACCGCGCGCGTGCTCTCTCACCCGAGCACCCGTCGCTCCGTGGCTCCGCCCAGAACCCCGACGTGTTCTTCCAGGCGCGAGAGGCGGCCTCACCGTTCTACGCCGCGGTGCCCGACATCGTGCAGGACACGATGGACCGCCTCGCCGAACGGTCCGGCCGCCGGTATCGGCTGTTCGACTACGCGGGCCACCCCGAGGCCGAGCGCGTGCTCGTCCTGATGGGCTCGGGCGCAGGCGCCGCGCGCGAGATCGTCGACGAGCTCCTCGCGCGGGGCGACCGCGTCGGCATGGTGACCGCCCGTCTGTTCCGGCCGTTCTCGACCGAGGCGTTCGTCGCGGCCCTGCCGTCCACCGTCCGCGCGATCAGCGTGCTCGACCGGACGAAGGAGCCGGGCGCACCGGGAGAGCCGCTGTACCAAGACGTCGTGGCCGCTCTCGATGAGGAGTTCCAGACCGGCCGCGTCACCTTCGACCACGGCATGCCGCGTGTGATCGGCGGCCGGTACGGGCTCTCCTCGAAGGAGTTCACGCCCGCGATGGCGAAGGCCGTGCTCGACGAGCTCGAGGCGGCCGAGCCCACCCGCCACTTCACGGTCGGCATCGTCGACGACGTGAGCGGTTCGAGCCTCACGGTCGACCCGGAGGTCGATACCGAGCACGCCGACACGGTGCGCGCCGTCTTCTACGGCCTCGGTAGCGACGGCACCGTGAGCGCGAACAAGAACTCGATCAAGATCATCGGGGAGCACACGGACCTGCACGCCCAGGGCTACTTCGTCTACGACTCGAAGAAGGCCGGCGCGGTCACGGTGTCGCACCTTCGGTTCGGTCCGCGTCCGATCGACTCGACCTACCTGATCCAGCGCGCCGGCTTCGTAGCGGTCCACCAGTTCGAGCGCCTGGAGAAGTCCGACGTGCTGTCCGTGGCCGCGCCCGGCGCGACGTTCCTGCTGAACAGCCCCTATCCCGCCGAGGAGGTCTGGGACCACCTGCCGCGCGAGGTCCAGGAGCAGATCGTCGACAGGCAGCTCCGCTTCCACGTGGTGGACGCCTACGCGGTGGCGAAGGAGGCCGGGCTCGGCGCGCGGATCAATACCGTGATGCAGACGTGCTTCTTCGCGCTCACCCCGATCCTGCCACCCGAAGAGGCCCTGCGCGCGATCAAGGACGCGATCGCGAAGACGTACGGCAAGCGCGGCGAGACGATCCTCGCCCGCAACTTCGCCGCGGTGGACGCGGCGCTTCACGGCCTGCACGAGGTGACCGTGCCGCTCGAGCCGGGCGATGTCCCGCCGCGGCCGCCGGTGGTCCCGCCCGAGGCTCCCGACTTCGTCCAGCGCGTGACGGCAGCCATGCTCGCCGGCCACGGCGATCTGCTCCCCGTGAGCGCCCTCCCGGTCGACGGGACCTTCCCAACGGGCACCGCCCAGTGGGAGCGGCGCTCGATCGCGCGCGAGATCCCCGTCTGGGACCCGGCGATCTGCATCGACTGCGCGAAGTGCGCCCTCGTCTGTCCCCACGCGGCGATCCGGATGAAGGTCTTCGAGCCGGCCGCCGCCGAAGGCGGCCCCGTGACCTTCCAGACGAAGGAGTGGCGCGACCGCGAGCACCCCGGCCGCCACATGACGATCCAGGTCGCACCCGACGACTGCACCGGCTGCGGGATCTGTGTCGACGTGTGCCCCGCCCGGTCGAAGAGCGAGGTGAAGCACAAGGCGATCGACATGTGCCCGAAGGAGGAGCACCTCGAGGCCGAGCGCGCCAACTGGGACTTCTTCGCGACGATCGCCGAGCCGAGCCGCCTGGAGGTCCGGGCCGGCACCGTGAAGGGCTCCCAGCAGCTCCGCCCGCTGTTCGAGTCCTCAGGCGCGTGCGCGGGCTGCGGCGAGACACCGTACCTGAAGGTGCTCTCGCAGCTGTTCGGCGACCGCCTGCTCGTGGCGAACGCGACCGGCTGCTCCTCGATCTACGGTGGGAACCTGCCGACGACGCCGTGGTCGGTGGACGACGCCGGCCGAGGCCCCGCCTGGGCGAACTCGCTGTTCGAGGACAACGCCGAGTTCGGTCTCGGCCTGCGGCTCGCTGTGGACGCTCGCCGTCATCTCGCCACCGTGCTCGTCGGTGCGTTGACCATCCCGATCGGCGAAGAGCTCGCGGCCGAGCTCCTCGCGGGCGCACAGGGCCGCGACGACGCGGCCGTGGAGACGCAGCGTGGACACGTGCTCGCGCTCCGCGAACGGCTCGCGGCCTCCGACGACCCTCGGGCACGCACCCTGGAGACGGTCGCCGAGGCCCTCGTGCCACAGACCGTGTGGATCGTCGGGGGCGATGGGTGGGCCTACGACATCGGCTTCGGCGGGCTCGACCACGTGCTCGCGAGCGGCCGCGACGTGAACATCCTGGTGCTCGACACCGAGGTCTACTCCAACACCGGCGGCCAGGCCTCGAAGGCGACCCCCCGCGGCGCCGTCGCGAAGTTCGCGGCGGCCGGCAAGGCCAGCGGGAAGAAGGATCTCGGCATGATCGCGACCGCCTACGGGGACGTCTACGTCGCGCAGATCGCGATGGGCGCGGACATGCCGCACACGGTCAAGGTGCTCGCCGAGGCCGAGGCCCACCCCGGTCCCTCACTCGTGATCGCGTACAGCACGTGCATCGCGCACGGGATCGACATGTCGACGAGCATGACCCACCAGAAACAGGCTGTGGACAGCGGGTACTGGCCCCTGTACCGGTTCCAACCGCAGGCCACCGAGCGGGACGAGCACCCGTTCCACCTCGATTCGAAGCGCCCCACGATCCCGCTGAAGGACTTCACCAGGCAGGAAGCCCGGTTCGCGATCCTGGCGCGCACCGACCCCCAGCGTGCCGCCGCGCTGATGGACGCCGCGCAGGACGACGTGGACGCACGCTGGCACCTCTACGAGCAGATGGCCGGCATCGAACGCGGCCCCGAGCACCATGATGCCCCACCGGATCCGAAGGAGGACGAAGCATGACCGTCGACCTGTCCACCCGGTACCTCGGGCTCGACCTCGTGTCGCCGATCGTCCCGTCGGCGTCGCCCATCGGTCAACGGATCGACACGCTCCGGGCCCTGCAGGATGCCGGTGCCGGCGCCGTCGTGTTGCCGTCCCTGTTCGAGGAGCAGATCGAGCACGACGAGCTCCAGCTGCACGGGGTCCTCGACCTGGTCGCGGATTCGCACCCGGAGGCGCTGACGTACCTCCCTGCGTTCGAGGACTACAACACCGGTGCGGACGCGTACCTGCGCCACCTGGAGTCCTCCGCTCGCGAGCTCGAGATGCCGGTCATCGCCTCGCTCAACGGGATCTCGATCGGAGGCTGGGTCGTACAGGCCAAGCGGATGCAGGAGGCGGGCGCGGGCGCGCTCGAGCTCAACGTGTACCTCATCGCGGCCGACCCCGACGAGACCTCCGATCAGGTGGAGCAGCGGTACGTCGAGCTCGTCCAGGCGGTCCGCGCGGAGATCACCATCCCGCTCGCGGTGAAGGTCGGCCCGTTCTTCTCATCGGTCGGCCACCTCGCGCACCGTCTGGTCGCCGCCGGCGCCGACGGGCTCGTCCTGTTCAACCGGTTCATGCAGCCCGACATCGACTTGGACACGCTCACGGTCGCGCCGACGCTGCACCTCTCGACACCCGCCGAGCTCCTGCTGCCGCTGCGGTGGATCGGGATCCTCCGCGACCGGGTGCACGCGTCCCTCGCGCTCACGACCGGCGTGCACTCGGCCGAGGACGCCGTGAAGGGCCTGCTCGTCGGCGCCGACGTCGTGATGATGGCGAGCGCGCTGCTGCACGAGGGTCCCGGGCACGTGCGGACCGTGCTCGACGGCGTCAGCGCGTGGATGCAGGAGCACGGCTACACCTCGGTCACGGAGCTGCGCGGCTCGATGTCGATGCGCAACGTGCCGAACCCCGTGGCGTACGCGCGCGCCAACTACGCGCAGATCGTCACGTCGTTCGTGTCGCCCTACGACTGGCGCGCGACCGAGTCGGAGCCGCTCGCCTGAGCCCGGCCCAGCCGGGCGGGTAGCATCCCGCGCCATGGACATCGACACGCTCCGCACGCGCATCCACGACGACATGCCCCGCGTCATCGACGAGCTGTCCCGGCTCGTCCGGGTCCCCTCGGTCGCCTACGCCGGCTACGACCAGGCGCAGGTACGGGCGAGCGCCGAGCTCACCCGCGACATCCTGCAGGGAGCAGGTGCCGTGGACGCACGCCTGCTCGAGCTGGATGGCGGCCCGCCCGCGGTGTTCGGGCAGGTCCCGGGTCCAGAGGGCGGGCCCACGGTGCTGCTGTACGCCCACCACGACGTTCAACCGGCGGCGACCCCGGACGAGTGGAAGACGCCCCCGTTCGAGCCGCAGGTCCGCGACGGCCGTCTGTACGGCCGCGGAGCCGCCGACGACAAGAGCGGCATCGTGACCCACGCCGCCGCGCTGCGGGCGCTCGACGGCGAACCGCTCGCCTGCACGGTGAAGGTCGTCGTGGAGGGCGAAGAGGAGTACTCGACCGCGCATCTGCCCCAGCTCGTGCGCGGACACGCGGACCTGCTGCGTGCCGGCGTCGCGATCATCGCCGACGGCGGCAACTACCGAACCGGCTGGCCCACGATCGGGACCAGCGTCCGCGGAGCGAACCAGATCGACGTCCGGGTCGACGTGCTGCCGATCGCGCAGCACTCCGGCGGGTTCGGCGGTCCCCTGCCCGATGCGGTCATGGCGCTGTCGCGGATGATCGCGAGCCTGCACGATGACGACGGCAACGTCGCGGTGCCGGGCCTGCACGCGTTCACCTGGTCCGGGACGCCGGTCTCCGAGAGTGACTTCCGTGAGGAGTCGCGGGTGTTCCCTGAGGTGCGGTTGCTCGGCACCGGGTCGATCGCCGACCGGACGCTGTCACAGCCGTCGATCAACGTGCTCGCCTTCGAAGCGCCGCGGATGAATGAGGTGGCGAATCAGATCGTCCCCACGGCGAGCGCGGCGATCGGGGTCCGCATGGCACCAGGCGAGGACGGCGCGGCCGCGACGCAGAAGGTCATCGACCATCTGCGTACCGCGGCGCCGTGGGGCGTGCGTGTCACGATCACGCCGGACCACGATCCGGGCGAGGGCTACCTCGTGGACATGACGACCTCCGCGTACCAGGCGGCGAAGGCGGCGCTCGGCGACGCCTTCGATCACGACGTCGCCGAGATGGGGTCGGGGGGGTCGATCCCGCTCGTGGCGATGCTCGCCGAGACGTTCCCCGACATCGCGGTGCTGATCACGGGAGCTGGCGACGACCGTTCCAACTACCACTCGGTCGACGAGAGCGTGGACCTCGGCGACCTCGAGCGGATGATCGTGGCCGAGGCCCTGTTCCTGTCGCGCCTGGGCAGGACGTGACCCTCGCGCAGGACCCCTCGTCCCGTCCGAACGCGGAGGTCGGCGGCGGTGCTAGGTTGGTCCCATGAGCCAGCAGCCCGACGAGCATGTCACCGAGGTCATGCAGGCGGTCCCCGTGCAGGAGTCCCCGCCTCCGCAGCAGGAGGCGGAGACCATCACCGAGCCGGCGAAGCTCCTGCGGATCGCCAGCATGGTCCGGGAGCTGCTCGAGGAGACCCGGCATACGTCGCTCGACGAGCCCGGACGCGCCCGGCTCGCGCAGATCTACACCCGCGTCGTCGGCGAGCTCACCGACGTGCTCTCCCCCGATCTGCGTGAGGAGCTGGAGCAGCTCGCGCCTCCGGTCGAGGGCGTGCCGTCGCAGTCCGAGCTCCGCGTCGTGCAGGCGCAGCTGGTCGGCTGGCTCGAAGGCTTGTTCCACGGGATCCAGGCCGCGATGTTCGCGCAGCAGGCCGGCGCTCGGGCCCAGTTCGAGGAGCTCCGGCGCCGCGGCTTGATGGCGCAGAACCCCCAGCCCGACGGTGAGGGCCCGCCCGACCCGGCGCGCGGCGGCCCATACCTGTAGCGGAGGACTACTTGGCACCGGCGCCGGCCATCGCCCTCGTCGGGCGGGCCGTGTCCCCGGCGCCAGCCAGCCTTTGCGCGAAGTAGACCGGGATCATCGACAACACGATCACGATCAGGGCGACCGCGTTGGCGGCCGGTCGGTTCTTGGGCAGCCGGATCGTGTTGAAGATCCATTTCGGCAACGTGAGCTCGGCGCCGGAGAGGAAGTTCGTCACGATGATCTCGTCGAACGAGAGCGCGAACGCGAGCAGCGCACCGGCGACCAGGGCGGTCGAGATCGAGGGCAGGGTGACGTAGCGGAACGTCTGCCATCCGTCGGCACCGAGATCCATCGACGCCTCGACGATCGATCCTGCCGTCCTGCGCAGCCGCGCGATCACGTTGTTGAACACGACCACGACGCAGAACGTCGCGTGGCCGATCATGATCGTCCACAGCGAGAACGTGACGCCGGTCGTGTTCATCGCCGACCGGAGCGCCATCGCGGTGATGATGCCGGGGAGCGCGATCGGCAGCACGAGAGCGAAGGACACCGTCTCGCGTCCGAAGAACCGGTAGCGATGCACGGCGAATGCCGCGAGCGATCCGAGGACGACCGCGACCGCGGCGGCGACGAGCCCGATCTTGACCGAGTTCGCGAGCCCCTCGCGCATATCGGCTGAGGCCCACGCGACCCCGAACCATTTCGTCGTGAACCCGGTGGGCGGCCACGCTTGTGCCACGCTCTCGTTGAAGGCGTAGATGAACACGACGAGGAGCGGGACGTACAGGAACGCCAGGGTGAACGCCGCCCCGATCCGCACGACGAGCTTCGCCCCGCGCCCCTCCATCTACAGGGCCTCGAAGGCGCCCAGCCGCTTGGCAAGGGCGAGGTAGATGGCCATGATCGCGACCGGCACCAGCGCGAATGCTGCCGCGAGCGGAAGGTTGTTCGCGACGCCCACGTTGTCGTAGATCACGTTGCCGATGAACTTCGTGT
>CAZZND010000007.1:36801-38744 GCA_964655465.1 uncultured Actinomycetes bacterium | reverse complement strand
CAGTCAAGGTACGCATACATCATGCTACCGCACTATTTCCCAGACAGACCACTAGGCGCGGGGCCGTTCCAGCGGCATGCCGGTCCCGTGGCGGTAGAACGCGGCCTTCTCGGGCTCGAGCGGCGTGCTCTCGAGGACCAGGTCGGCCGCCTTCTCGGCGATCATCATCACCGGCGCGTAGATGTTGCCGTTCGTCACGTACGGGAACACGCTCGCGTCGACCACCCGCAGTCCCTCGCTGCCGTAGACGCGCATCGACGTCGGGTCGACGCAGGCCATCTCGCCGGTCCCCATCTTGATCGTGCACGACGGATGCAGCGCGGTCTCGGCGTCCTTCGCAACCCACGCGAGGATCTCCTCGACGGTGCCGACGACGGGCCCCGGCGAGGTCTCGCCCCCATCGAAAGGTGCCATCGCGGGCTGTCCCAGGATGCTCCGCGCCGCACGGATCGCCTCGACCCATTCGCGACGGTCCTGGTCGGTCGAGAGGTAGTTGAATCGAAGCGCGGGGTGAACCCGCGGGTCGGAGCTCGTGATCTCGAGCGAGCCGCGGGCGTCGGAGTACATCGGCCCGATATGGACCTGGTAGCCATGCCCACCGGAGGGCGCCGTCCCGTCGTAGCGGATAGCGATGGGCAGGAAGTGGAACATCAGGTTCGGGTACGCCACCTCCTCGTTGCTGCGGGCGAAGCCGCCGCCTTCGAATTGATTCGACGCGCCCGGGCCCGAGCGGAGGAACAGCCACTGTGCCCCGATGAACGGGCGACGCCACATCTTGAGGTTCGGCTGCATCGAGACCGGCTGGGTGCAGGAGTGCTGCACGTAGACCTCCAGGTGGTCCTGCAGGTTCTGGCCGACCCCGGGGAGGCCGTGTACGACCGGAACCCCGCGACGCTCCAGGAGCGTGGCCGGTCCGATGCCGGACAGCTGGAGCAGCTGCGGCGAATTGATGGCACCGCCGCACAAGATGACCTCGCCGCCCCGGACCCGGGTGGGCGGGCCGCCGCCTCTCGCGTACTCCACGCCGACGGCGCGGGTCCCTTCGAACAGGACCTTCGTCACGAACGCCCGGGTGGTGACGTCGAGGTTCGGTCTCGACATCACGGGGTGAAGGTAGGCACGCGCGGCGGAGAGCCGCCGTCCTCGGTAGATGTTGCGGTCGAACGGCGCGAACCCTTCCTGACGGTAGCCGTTCACGTCGTCGGTCAGTGGGTAGCCGGCCTGCTGCGCGGCCTCGAAGAACGCGCCGAACAGCGGGTTCGTGGCAGGTCCGCGCTCGAGCACGAGGGGCCCCGCGTGACCGCGGAACGGGTCGTCCCGCTCCGCGGCGAGGCAGTTCTCCATCCTCTTGAAGTACGGCAGCACGTGAGCGTGGTCCCAGGTCTCCATCCCGGGATCCGACGCCCACCGCTCGTAGTCGAGCGGGTTGCCGCGCTGGAAGATCATGCCGTTGATGCTGCTCGAGCCGCCGAGGACCTTGCCGCGGGCGTGATACACGCGGCGATCGCCCATGAACGGCTCGGGTTCGGACTCGTACTTCCAGTCGTAGAAGCGGCTGCCGATCGGGAACGCGAGCGCCGCGGGCATGTGGATGAGCACGTCCCAGATCGAGTCCATCCGACCTGCCTCTAGGACGAGGACGCGGTTCGACGGGTCTGAGGAGAGGCGGTTCGCGAGAGCGCTCCCTGCCGAGCCGCCGCCGACGATGATGAAGTCGTAGCTCCGAGCCATGTCAACGCCTCCCGAGGGACCTCGCGGTCTCGTCGGCCGGAGCGTAGCAACGCGGGTCGCGCCGCGTGAGGCCCTGCGTTGCGCGCCAGACGACCGGCCACGGATGCGCGGCACGCGACCGGCCGCGGGTATCGTGCGCTCGTGGCTCGTCTGTCGATCGTCGCCTCCCGTGCGTGGCTCTCGCCGGGACGCGTGCTCGAACCGGCCGAGGT
>CAZZND010000007.1:34392-36791 GCA_964655465.1 uncultured Actinomycetes bacterium | reverse complement strand
TGGGGGCCCCGGGGTCGGTCGGACCCGCCGACGAGCGTGTGGAGGTCGACGGCTTCCTCATGTCGGCCGGCGCCGACCGTCACGTGCACATCGGGCTCAGCGACCCGTGGTCGGTCGTGCGGGGCGGGATCACCGCCGTCCGCGACCTCGCCTGGCCGGCCGACCGGATCTTCCCACTGGCGGAGCTGTCGGACTCGCCCGCCTACGACGGCCCGCTGATCCGTGCAGCGGGTCCGATGTTGACCGCGCTCGGGGGCTACCCCGTGCACGCGGGCTGGGCGCCGGAGGGAACCGGCCTCGAGGTCGGTGGCGCCGCGGATGCGATGGCCGCGGTGGACGGCCTGGTCACCCGTGGCGCCACCGCGATCAAGGTCTCGCTGCACGCTGAGGCCGGTCCGACGCCGGACGACGCGACGCTGGTGGCGATCGTGGACGCGGCTCGCCGCCACGACCTGCCGGTGACCGCCCACGCGCAGGGTGCCGGCCAGGTCGAGCGGGCGCTCGGCGCCGGCATCGACGAGCTGGCGCACACCCCGTGGATGCCCCTCGGCGACGACGTCGTGCGCCAGGTCGCCGACCGGATGCGGATCGTCTCGACGCTGGACATCCTGTCCTTCGGTCGGGAGACCGCCGAGCTCCGCATCGCGCTGGACAACCTCGAGCGGTTCCTGGTGGCCGGCGGCGAGGTGGTCTACGGCACCGATCTCGGCAACGGATCCATCCCGGCGGGGATCCACGTCCGGGAGCTCGAGCTGTTGCGAAGAGCGGGGCTCGACCCCGACGGTGTCCTGCAGGCGCTCGTGCGCGCGCCGCTCGCGCCAGGCGCACCGGCGGACCTGATCGCCCTCGCCGGGGATCCGCTGGAGGACCTCGGCGCGTTCGACCGGATCGTCGCCGTCATCCGCGGAGGGCGCCGAGTCTTCTGAGTCTCGTCGCGCTCAGCGACTACCGCAGGACCGCATCGAGCAGGCCGGCGAGCCCGCTCGCGAGGACGACCCAGATGACATGGACGCGGAACCGGCGGACGGCGAGGAACGCGCCCAGGGCGACCACGAGCGCGAGCGCGTCGAGCGACCCCGGCATGGGCAAGGCGATCGTCGCGGTGAAGGGGGACACCGCGCGGGTCTGGTCGAAGAGGGCTGCTACGCCGAGCGTCACCGCGAGGGCGGCGATCACCCCGACGACGCACGCGGTGATCGCCGCGAGGGACGCGCGCAGCCCCCGGTTGGCGCGCAGCCGTTCTACCCAGGGCGCGCCCGCGAAGATCCACAGGAAGCTCGGGACGAAGATCGCCCAGAGGGTGACGGCGGCGCCGATCAGCCCCGCGACGGCAGGCGGCAGCTCGCCGGGGTTGCGGTAGGCCGCGAGGAACCCCAGGAACTCGACGACCAGGATCAGCGGACCCGGGGTCGTCTCGGCCAGACCCAGCCCGGCCACCACGTCGGTCGTCGAGAGGCCGAAACGCGTCACGACCTCGCGACCGACGTAGACGAGCACCGCGTAGGCCCCGCCGAAGCTCACGACGGCGACCTGCCCGAAGAACCCCGACGCGCGGGCGGGCACCGAACCGGTGCCCAACACCGCGGCGACGACGAGCAAGGGCACCATCCAGATCGCGAGCCACAGGGCGGCCGTCCGCGCGGTTTGGGCCCACGAGGGCCGCGGCCCCGGGTCCGGGACGGACTCGGCGCTCACCACCATCCGTTCGGGCCCCAGCCAGGCGCCGATCGCCGCCGCCGTCACGAGCAAGAGCGGGAACGGGACCCCGACGACGAAGATGGCGACGAACGCCGCGATCGCGAGCACCAGCGCGGGCCGGCTCTTCAGCGCCTTCGCACCGATCGTCAGCATCGCCGCCGCGACCACGCCGACGACCGCCGCGGACAGCCCGGCGAAGACCCCGGCCACCCAGCTGATCTCGCCGAACGCCGCGTAGATCCATGCGAGCGCGAGCATGAGCACCGCGGCCGGCGCGATGAACAGCACGCCCGCTACGACACCGCCGGCCGTGCCGTGCATGAGCCACCCGAGATAGACGGCCAGCTGCTGGGCCTCGGGCCCCGGCAGCAGCATGCAGAACGACAACGCGTGCAGGAATCGGTCCTCGTCGATCCACCGCCGCCGCTCCACGACCTCGGTGTGCATGATCGCGATCTGCGCCGTCGGTCCCCCGAAGTTGATGAAGCCGAGGGTCGCCCAGAACCTCAGCGCATCCCGGAACGGCACGGTCGGCGCCGGGCGGTCCATCAGGCCGGCATGAAGCGCTCGAACCAGGCGACGATCCGCGTGGTCAGGTCGATCGATGCCGGGAGGTCCCGGACGCCATGGCCTTCGAGGGGGTAGACCGCGACCTCGGCGGGCACCACATACGCCTCTACACCCTCACCGAGATGGTGGCG